>LNEO01000075.1 GCA_001465015.1 Deltaproteobacteria bacterium Ga0077539
AACGATGAGGGCTCGACCTCTGGCTGTGAGGCGAGCGAGCGTCCGCGTTGTTCCCTCACGAATACCAGGGCTGTCGCGCCCAAATCCGGTTCCCTGCTGAGGCGTCGCTCGCTCTGCGCCGTTGCGCTCCAGCGCGCCTCAGCCCGAGGACGTCGCGCCGCTGCGAGAGAGGCTGTCTGCGAGCGCGCTCACGAATCGCTGGTTGTGCTCGTCGGTCGATACGGTGACGCGCAGGCATCGGGCGAGGCGCCCGCCCGCGCTGTGAAAGCTCCGCACGAGCAGACCGCGCGACAGCAGCCCTTCGAAGACTCCTGCTGCGTCGGGGCCGACGTCGAGCCAGAGAAAGTTTGCGTCGCTCGCGAACGCAGTGACGCCGTCGATCGCGGCGAGCGCGCTGCGAAGCGAGTCGCGTCGCGCGGCGATCGCGCGAGCGTGCGCGGCGATCGCGGGCCCGTGCGCTTCGAGCGCGTGCGAGGCCATGCGCTGCGCGACGGCGTCGACGTTGAACGGTTGTCGCGCTTTGTCGACCTCCGCCGCGAGCGCTGGGGGAAGCGCGGCCCAGCCGACGCGAAGGGCGGCGAGGCCGATTTTCGAGAGCGTTCCCATTCGGGCGACGTGGGGAAGCGCGGCGAGCGAGCGGTGGTCGCGCGAGGAGAACGGCGCGTACGCTTCGTCGAGGACCACCAGCGTTCTGCCTGCGCAACGCTCGACGATCCTCGCGACGCGGTCGTGCGAATAGCAGTTGCCCGTCGGGTTGTTGGGGCTCGCGAGGAAGAGCACGTTCGGCTCGTGCTCGTCGATCGCGCGCTCGAGCGCGGGAACATCGAGGTCCCACTCGGCGTCGAGCGGGACGCCGATCGGCGCGATTCCCGCGGTCAGGGCGCTGACGCGATACATCACGAACGTCGGCGTAGGAAACAGGCACGTCGCCGTGGCTCTTCTGGGCTTCGCCTGCGACAACGCTGAGAGCAACAACGCGATGACCTCGTCGGACCCCGTCCCCAACAAGAGCGACTCTGGTGACGTGCCCGCGTAGCGTCCGATCGCGAGGCGAAGGCGCGTGGCCCGAGCGTCTGGATAGCGCTCGAGCGCGCAATCGTTCGCGCTTTCCAGGATCGAGCGGACGATCTGGGCGTCGAGCGGCGGGCTCTCGTTGGCGTCCAGGCGAACGACCCCGGCGGGCGCGGCGTGCGGAACGTACGCGCTCAACTCGGACAGCGCGGGTCGAAGAAGCGAAGCGAGCGGGTGTTGGTCGGTCACCTTGGCGGACGGAGGCTATCAATCAGCCGCTCTTGTGTGACAATCGCGCGAGCCATGAAACAACACGCGCTTCGCTTTGCCGCTCTGTGCCTGTCGATCGTCGCTGCTTGCGGGCCGATGTCGGTTACCCCAAACGACGCAGCGATCGACGGCGCGATCTCTGATGGTGCCAACCCAGACGCCGTCAGCGCTGACAGCGCGGTGGTAGACGACGCGAGCCCCCTCGCCGACGCGAGCACGACGTGGGACGTCGCTCCTTTGCCGCCTGGCGATCCGATCACCGCGCCGATGGAGCAGTGGACGTGGGTTCCCTTCACCGACGCGCTCTGTGGAAACGGCTCGCCGACGGGGATCGCGGTCAACCTCACCAACCGCTCGACCAAAGTGTTCGTCTACATGATGGGCGGCGGGGCCTGTTGGGACTTCGCGACGTGCTACGGGCTTCGCACTGCGGCCAACCTCGACACGGGCTATGGGTCGGCCAACTTCAACAACGATCGACGGCAGTTCGACAGCGCGGGGATCTTCAACCGCGCTGACATGACCAACCCGTTTCGTGACGCGAGCTACGTGTTCATCCCGTATTGCACGGGCGATGTGCACGCGGGCAATCGCGTCACGGCGTACGACGAGAGCGCCCCGATGCAGATGACCCACCACGTGGGTGCGCCCAACGTCGCGGCGTTCTTGCGTCGGTTGGTTCCGACCTTTCCGATGGTGGACAAGGTGTGGCTCACGGGGAGCTCGGCGGGCGGCGTCGGCGCGACGCTCAACTGGCCACGTTTTCAAGCGGCCTTCCCGCGAGCGCGCGTCGATCTGCTCAACGACGCCGGGCAGCTCGTGGACGCCAACCCAGGCCGCGTGCGCGAGTGGCGTAGGGCGTGGGCGCTGGCCGTGCCGCCGGATTGCCCCGAGTGCGCGACGACCCTCTCGGGCTACATCAATTGGATGCACCGGACCATGACGCCGGCGCACCGCAGCGGCTTGATGGCGACCCTCCAGGATCAGACCCTGGTGGGGTTCTTCACGGTGACGGCCGCGAACTTCGAGACGGCGACGCGTCAGCTCCTCATGCGCTCGTACGACGGGCAGATGAACCGCCAGTACTTCGTGATGCCGGGCCGTATGCACACCTACTGGGGCAACTGGCAGACGATCATGGCCGGCAACGGAACCACGGTGAAGTCCTGGATCACCGCGTGGGCCAACGACGAGGCCGGCTGGCGAAACGTGGGGCCGTGACGCGCTCGAGCGCGCTCGACGGTGGGCGGCGTCTACACCCCGAGCAGCGCGCGGAGCTTTCGCGAAGACTGTCGTGACACCACGAGCTTTTCGCCCGTGTCTGTGACGAGCTGCGCTCGACCGCCAGGCAAATCGTCGATGGCCGACACGTGGTCGAGGTTGACCAAGAGGGCCCTGTGCGCGCGAAAGAAGCGGTTGGCGTCGAGCCGCGCTTCGAGCGCCGCGAGCGTGTAGTCGGTCGTGTAGCTCTGCCTTCGCGTGTAGACGACGACGAGCTCGTGCTCGACGGTGCAGTGCGAGATCTCGGCGACGGGCACGAGGATGACCCGGTCGTTGACGGTCACCGGGAGCTTGTCGGCGAGCGGTCGCGTCGCGCGAACCTGCGCGATCAGCGGCGCGAGCACCTCCGTGGCCCGCTCTCGAAGGCCGCGTGACTCTGCGCGAGCCACGGCCTTGACGAGCCTCCCGGTGTCGAAGGGCTTGAGCAGATAGTCGATCGCGCCGGCGTCGAACGCCTCGAGCGCGTATCGGTCGTGCGCGGTCGTGAAGATGACGTACGGCTGCGGGTGCGGCATGCGGGCGACGAGCTCGAGGCCGTCGATTCCGGGCATTTGCACGTCGAGAAAGATCAGGTCCGGCTCGTGCTCGGCGATGGCGGCGAGCGCTGATTCGCCGTCGCTGGCCTCGCCGACGACCGTGACGCGGCCGTCGAGACTCTCGGTGATCATTCGAATCAGCCGCTGGCGAGCAGGCGCCTCGTCGTCGACGACGAGCGCGCGGGCGGCGGTGCTTTCGGGCGAGGGCGGGGGCGTAGGGGTCTGCGTCATGGCTTTGCTGTGGATGGGATGCGCTGGTTTGCCGCGACCGTGGTGGCGCGCACCGATGGTGGGACCGCGGGGCCGACGATACGCGCGACGGTCTCGTCTCCCTCGGTTTGAATCGTGAAGGATCCGGCGGAGCCGTACGCGAGATCGACGCGTCGCTGCACGAGCTCGAGGCCGAGGCCGCCGTCTCGACCGCCGCGAAAGGGTCCGCTCGAGCGGACCTCGAGCACGAGGTTTTCTCCCTCGCGTGTGGCGCGAAGACAGACGGGGCCGCGCCCGTGATCGCCGTGGCGTAGCGCGTTTTCGAGCAGCGGCTGCAGGAGCAACGGCGGAACCTGCGGCGTCGAGGTGTCTGCGGGTTCGACGATCTCGTAGCGCAGCGACGGAAAGCGCGTCGCGAGCAGCCCGAGGTAGTCCCGCGCGAGCGCGAGCTCTTCGTCGAGCGAGTGCAAGGGACGCTGTCGTGTGTCGAGCACGGTCCGCAAGAGCGACGACAGGCGGACGATGTTCTCTTCGGCGCCGGGCGGGTCGGTGGTGCACTGGCTCGCGATCGCGTTGAGCGCGTTGAAGAGAAAGTGCGGATCGAGGTCGGCGCGGATGGCGAACAAGCGCGCTTCTTCGAGCTCGGCTGCGAGTCGTCCCTGACTACGAATCGAGCGATCGAGGCGCTGCTCGAGCTGAACGTCCCGGGCGAGGCCCCAGCCGCCGACGAGAAACAGCAAGGTCGACAGCAAGAACTCTCGCGGCCTGCGAATGAGGTAGCTCGGCGTGTCGTAGACGGCGTCGACGATCCACGCGTACGGAATGACCAGCAGCGCGAAGAGCGCGAAGCCCACGACGGCGGCGATCGTCCACCGCACGAGCTTGTGCAGCCTGCGGCCGTCCTCTTCGAGCGGCACCAGCACGCGCCACGGCAGCGGTCCAAGAAACAGCGTGTAGAGGGAGGCCACGATGCCGAACACGAAGCCCGCGCGCGCGCCGGTGTACGAGCGCTCGACGAGTCCGAACCCGATTCCGACGGCGAGCGCGGCTGGCAAGCGCCACGAGCGCGCGGCCTCGCGGACGGTGTCGCGCAGCAGGTATGGGAGGTCGGTACGTTCGGTGTTGGTCAATCGATCGCGCACGAGTGTAAACCCCGGTCGACAGCGACACGCGATAGCGAAGCACTCAAAGCTCGTCCGAGTCTCGCCTGGGCTGCGTCATTGCTGGTGAACGGGTGCGTTCGGCCGGCGATCGGCTCGAATCGGGCATCGAGCCGATCGCGTCGCTCGCGGAGCACCGCCGCCAACTCGTTTCGCGCGTACAATCCGGGTCGTCGACGAATGGCGAAGCGGAGCGGAGAGTATGCGACGCAGGGCGAGTGAGTTTACTGTCGAGTACGTGCTCGACTTGCTCTGCGAGCGAGGCCTCTTGCGCGAAGAGCAGCGGCGGCACGTGTTGACGCGGCAGGGCGCGCAGCGGCAGAAGCTCGCGCGCGATGTCGGCGCAGGCGCGCGCAGGAGGGAGCTCTCTCCGGTCGAGATCGTGGCGAGCTTCGACTTCGCGGACCCCAAGAAGCGACCGGAGAAGATCGATCAGGACAAGATCGTCGGGGTGATCGCTGAATCGGTGGGGATGAGCTTTCGCCGGATCGATCGGCTGAAGCTCGACGCTGCGCTCGTCACGCAGACGGTCTCTTTGCCCTACGCCAGAAAGCACGGTGTTCTCGCGCTCGAACGAGGCGGGCGCGCGCTGGTGATGGGCGTGACCAACCCGTTCGACGACGCGCTCGTCGACGAGCTGGTGGAGCTCACGCGCAACGACGTCTCTCGCGTGCTGTGCACGCCGTCGGACGTCTTTCTGTCGATCGACGAGGTGTACGGGTTTCGCTCGTCGATCCGCGAGGCGCAGAAGGACCTCGGCGCTCGAGCGCTGACGGGGACGCTCGAGAACCTCGTTTCGCTGGCGGCGGGCGAGCAGCTCGAGGCCGCGTCGGCGCCGATCGTGACCGCGGTCGACTACTTGTTGTCGTACGCCTTCGATCATCGCGCGAGCGACGTGCACTTCGAGCCGCGCCGAGAAGAGACCGCGGTTCGCATGCGAATCGACGGCGTTTTGCACGTTGTGTATCGGGTTCCTCGGGCGTTGCACGAGGCGCTGACCAATCGCGTGAAGGTCATGGCGCGGTTGGACATCGCTTCGCGAAAGCCGCAGGACGGACGCCTTCGTCTGCAGCGCGGCGAGAGCGAGCTCGACCTGCGCGTCTCGACGTTGCCGACGGCGTTTGGAGACAAGGTCGTGATCCGAGTGCTCGACCCGGCGATGTTCTTGAAGGACCTCGGCGAGCTGGGATTTCTCGAGGACGAGCAGCCCGTCTTCGAGCGCTGGTTGGCTCGGCCCACGGGGCTCATCCTCGTCTGCGGCCCGACCGGCTCGGGAAAGACCACTACGCTCTACTCGGCGTTGCGCTCGGTGTCCTCGCCCGAGGTCAACATCACGACCATCGAGGATCCGATCGAGGTCGTCTACGAAGAGTTCAACCAGGTCAGCGCCAACCCGAAGACCGGGACGAATTTCGGCGAGGCGCTCAAGCACATTCTTCGACAAGACCCGGACGTGATTCTCATCGGAGAAATCCGCGACGAAGAGACGGCGCAAGAAGCGGTACAGGCCGCGCTGACGGGGCACCTCGTGCTCTCGACCCTGCACACGAACCACGCTGTGGGCGCGGTCGCGAGGCTCATCGACTTGAAAGTTCCTTCGTTTCTCGTGGCCGAGACGCTCGTGGGCGTCCTCGCGCAGCGGCTCGTTCGACGCGTGTGTCACTGGTGCGGCGGCGACGTAGTCCTCACGCCCGATGAGCTCGGCGAGCTCGGCATCACGCACCCCGATGAGTACTCGGGCAGGCTCGTGGCCCGTCGCGGCGCGGGCTGTCCGCGGTGCAGGCACACCGGCTACTACGGTCGCGGCGGCATCTACGAGCTCTTTCACGTCAACGGCAGGATGCGAGAGATGATCGCCGAGGGCTCTGCGCCCGAGGCGCTCGCGCGCGCCGCGCGGCAGGACGGGCTTCGAACGCTGCGCGAACACGCCCTTCGAAAGGTGGCCCTCGGATCGACGACGCTCGAAGAAGCGCTGCGCGTCACGGCAGACTCCGAGGGCGGGCGATGAGCGAGCCGATCGTCGACGAGCTCGTCGAGCTCTGGGACGCAGGTGCTTCGGTGATCGAAGTGATCACCCTCGAGGAGTCTCGCGCGCTCGAGTTCGGTCAACGACTGGCGTCTCGCGTGGGCGCGCGGTTCTCGTTTTGGTCCATGCACCGCGGGCTCGACCCGGTGGATCCATCCGCGCGCGAGGCGACCGCCGCGCTCGACGCCGTCGCGCGCCACGAGGGACCGCTCGTCGCCGTCATGCTCGACCTGCACGACGCGCTCGCCTCGCACGCGGTGGCCCGACGACTGCGCGACCTGCTTCCGTGGCTCGCGGCCAACGATCGATGCCTCTTGCTCGTGACCGTGAACGGAGGGCTCCCGCGAGGGTTGGCAGAGGAGGCGGCGACCGTGCTCGTTCCTCCCCCGGACGCCGACGAGCTCGGCGAGCACTTCGATCTCATCGCGCGCGAGACGGTGCCCGAGAGAAAGCCAGACACAACAGCGCGACACCGGCTCGTTCGCGCCGCGCTCGGGTTGACGACGGCGCACGCGCGGCGCGCGTTTGCGCGGGCGCTCGGCCGCGATCCGACGGCCGGGGCCGAGGCGCTCAGGATCGTGTCCAATGAGAAGCGTCGGCTCTTTGCGCGGGACCTCGGGCTGGACTTCATCGAGTCGCCCGAGCCGATCGACGCGCTCGGGGGGCTCGAGTCGTTCAAGTCGTGGCTCGAAGAACGCCGCTCTGCGCTCGGGCCAGACGCCTCGCAGTTCGGACTCTCTGCGCCGCGCGGTGTCCTGTTGCTCGGCGTGCAGGGCTGCGGAAAGAGCCTCGCTGCCAAGTGCGCGGCGAGCTTCTTCGGACTGCCGCTCGTGCGGCTCGATCTGCCGCTGGTCATGGGCGCGAGCGGCGCGGGGCCGAGCGCCGAAGAGAGCCTCCGCCGCGCGCTCGACGCGGTCGAACGCAGCGCGCCAGTGGCGTTGTGGGTCGACGAAATCGAGAAGGCCTTCGCGGGGAGCGGCTCGAGAGGCACCGACTCACGCGCGTCTCGTTTGTTGGGCGCATTTTCAACGTGGCTCCAAGAGCGGACGAGGCCCGTGTTCGTCGTCGCCACCGCCAACGACGTGAGTCAGCTGCCTCCCGAGCTGTTGAGGCGCGGGCGCTTCGATGAGCTGTTCTTCGTGGATTTGCCGGACATCGACGCGCGCGAGCGGATCATCGCGCTGCACCTCAGGCGCCGCGGAAAGACGCTCCCGCCCGAGAGCCTGCGGAGCGTCTCCGATCAGTGCCTGCATTTCTCGGGCGCCGAGCTCGAGCAGGTCGTCCTCGCGGCGATGCAACGGGCGTTTTCGATGGGGCGAGAGGTCAACGAGGGAGATCTACGGCGCGCGGCGAGAGAGCTCGTTCCGCTGTATCGAACGTACGAAGAGCAGATCAAGCAGCTGCGCGAGTGGTCGAGAGGCCGAGCGCGGCTGGCGGGGCGCGAAGGGACGCTGCTCGACCTCTTTCGTCGCGTGAGCGACAGCGCGGAGGTGAAATCGTGACGTCGATCGACGATGAGCTGCGAGCGCTGCGCGCAGAGCGGGACCTCTACGCGCGACTGCTGGAGCTCAGCGGCCACTCGAAGGCCGAGTCGTTTCTCGATGAAGCGCTGGCGCTGGTGACGGAGATCGCCGGCGCGCGGTGCGGATACGTGGCGCTCGGCGCGAGCTCGTCCGATCCTGCGATCGCGATGGCGCGAGGGTTTTCTCAGGACGAAATCGGCGCGATCCGCGCGAGGCTGTCTCAGGGGATCATCGCCGAGGCGCTTCGCACGGGACGGACGATCGCCACCGCGAGCGCGATGGAGGACCCGCGCTTCGCCGGCAACGCGTCGGTGCGAGCGGCGAAGATCGAGGCCGTCTTGTGCGCTCCCATCGGCGGCGACGAGAAGCTCGGCGTCTTGTACCTGCAGGGTCGAGAGCGGCCTGGTCCCTTCGGTGAGCGCGAGCGAGCGCTCGCAGAGCTCTTCGCGCGGCACGTCGCTCCGATCGCGCAGCGGATCCTCGACGCGGGCGAGCGCGAGAAGAGCGAAGATCACACCGCGTCCTGGCGCGAGCGGCTGAAGGTGGACGGGCTCGCGGGGACTTCGCGCGCGATGGCGCAGCTGTTTCAGCGACTATCGGTGGCGGCGATGGTTGACGTCACTGTGCTCGTCACGGGCGAGAGCGGGACGGGCAAGACAGAGGTCGCGCGCGCGCTGCACGGGACCTCGTCGCGGGCGTCGCGGGCGTTCGTCGAGATCAACTGTGCCGCCATCCCCGAGACGCTCTTCGAGAGCGAGCTGTTCGGCGCGGAGAAGGGCGCGCACTCGACCGCCACGCGTCGCGTGACGGGAAAGGTCGACGCCGCCCAGGGCGGGACGCTCTTTCTCGACGAGATCGCCGAGCTGCCGCTCACGGTGCAGGCGAAGCTCCTGCAGTTTCTTCAGTCGCGGACGTACTTCAGGCTCGGCTCGAGCGAGCCGCTCACCGCGGACGTTCGCCTCGTCGCCGCGACCAACGCGGATCTGATGGAGATGGTCCGCGCGAAGAAGTTTCGCGAAGATCTCTACTATCGGTTGGAGGTGTTTTCGATCCGCGTTCCGTCGTTGCGCGAGAGACCAGAGGACGTCGCGCCGTTGAGCGAGTTTTTGTTGAAGGGGCTGTCGCGCTCGATGGGACGTCCGCTCGAGCTGACGTGGGCTGCGCGCTCGGCGTTGTCGCGCGCCGAGTGGCCCGGCAACGTGCGGCAGCTGTCGTCGACGCTGCAGCGCGCCGCGGCGTTCGCGGTCAGCGCTGGCGTCGAGTCGATCGACGTGGAGCACTTGTTTCAGGACGAGGGCGCGCGAAGGACCGCGGGAGGGGCGGTCGCGGGCGCGGTGGCGGGCGAGATCGAGCCGTGGGACGAGGCGACGAGGCGCTTTCAGCGCGAGCACCTCGCGCGGGCGCTCGACGCCTGCAAGTGGAACATCACCGAGGCGGCGCGCAAGCTCGGCCTCGCTCGCTCGCACTTGTACGAGCTGTTGCGCGCGCACGGTCTGTCACGGGTACGTTCGTGAGCGTGGCGCTTCGAGAAGGCTCGAGGGTCGGGGCGTACGAGCTTGGAGAGCGCATCGGCGCCGGCGCGAGCAGCGTGGTGTTCGAGGGTCGCGGCGAGGACGGCTCGCGCGTCGCGCTGAAGGTGCTTCGCGAAGACGTTGCGGTCGACGGCGAGTCGCGCGCGCGCATGGAGCGCGAGGCGAAGGTGCTCTCGTCGCTGGACCACGAGGCGATCGTGAAGGTCCGCGCCTCGGGCACGCTCGAGGACGGGCGGCCGTGGATCGCGATGGACCGTGTCGAGGGCTCGTCGCTGAGGCGCGCGATCGACGACGGGCTGTGGCGGGCAGACGCGACGGGCGCGTGGTCTCAGCTTCGTCCAGTGTGCCAGGGGCTCGCGATCGCGCACGAGCGCGGCGTCGTTCACCGCGACGTCAAGCCGGAGAACATCCTGATCGACGGCGACGGTCGCGCGAAGCTCGTGGACTTCGGCCTCGCGCGCGCCGCGTCGGGCTCGTCCCTCGCGCAGCCCACGCTCACCGGCCCGGGAGCCGCGCTCGGAACGCCGCCGTACATGGCTCCAGAGCTTTGGTGGAACGCCGACGTCACCGCGCGCGTCGATCAGTACGCCATCGCGTGCACGCTCTTCGAGCTGCTCTGCGGACAAACGCCCTTTGTGTCGCAGTCGTTTGCGGCGTGGATGGAAGCGCACTTGCACGAGGCGATTCCTTCGGTCTCTTCGCTGTTGGGGGAGCGGCTTCCGGACGCTCGACGGGTCGCCATCGACGCATTCTTCGCCAGGGCCCTCGCGAAGGACGCGTCCGATCGGTTCGAGTCGATGGAGGCGCTCGTTCGATCCGCCGACGAAGCGTTTGGCTTTCGCGCGGAGAGCACGTCGAACGCGACGGCCTCGGATGAACCATCGCAACGCCGTCGATGGGCCGGGGCGCTTCGGTCCCTCGCGCCGATGTGGGTCGCGGTGAGCGCGCTCTTGTTTTTGTGGGTCGGTCACGGCGGCACGCGCTCGATCCGCGAGCTCTGTCGGCTGGCCGGGTGGGGGATCTACCCGACGGTCGCGAGCATCGTGGCGGCGTTCGTGCTCGCGCTCTTCGGGCGAAGCCCGCGCATCGCGGCCATGAGCGCGACGGGCTTTGGTCTGTTCGGGGCGATGACGGGTTGGACGCAGGTGCTTCGCGCGGTGGGCGCGAGTCCCGCCGAAGCGCGGTTCGTGATCCTCCACGAGGGGCTGTACGAAGCCGACGTGAATCGCGCGGTGGGGTATTGGGGCGCGTGGGGCGCCGTGTGCGCGGCGCTGTCGCTCGGCCCTACGCGGCCTGCGCCGCGACGGTCGTGGCCCGTGTTGGGGGTCATGTTGTTCGTTGCGGTGGCCCTTGCGGTGGTGGGAGCGCATCGCGCGTCGCTGGTCCTCGCGCTCTCGGCGATCGCTGCGTGGCTCTGCGTGCGGGGCGTGATCGCGACGAAGGACGAGGCGCTCGGGCGAGGGGCGTTGGCGCTCGCGGGGGTGTTGGCCGCGATGGGCGCGTGCGCGGTGTCGCTCGGCGCGGAGGACGCGGGCGTCTGGCGATCGCACGTCGATCGGGCCGAGCGCGTCGCGCGGTTGACTGCGCTCTCTCGAGAAGAGTCGTTGCTCGTGTTCGCGTCGTCGCTGGCGGTGCTCGCGTCGGTTGTGCTCGGGGCGATGGGGCTTCGCGCTCGACCGTGGCGCTCGCGGCCGACCGCGGCGTTTCGCGCTCTATTGCTTCCATCGCTCGCGGTGCTCTCGCTCGTCGGGATGGACGGGTGGCTGAGGTTTCGTGTGCACGCGGCGCGCTCGACGGCTCGCGCTGCGATCACTGGACAGTTCGCGTTGTTTTCTCGGTTGGAGGTCCCCTTTGCGCGGGGGCTGTCCGAGCCGCACGTCGGTCCGTCCGTGCAGCTCGCAGAGGACGTTGTTGCGATCGACGGTCGCGCGGTGTTGCGTGTGTCTGCGCTCGACGGCGCGGTCGGTCGATCGACGCTCGCGTCGGACCTGTCCCATCGCTTCGCGCTCGAGCGACAGGCGGGCGCCGAGCTCGGACCGCGTTGGACGCTCGCGGTGGATCGAAGGTCGCCGTGGGCACGGGTGCGTCGGCTGCTCGAGATCGCGCGAGACGCTGGCGGTGGAACGGCGGAGCTGCTCTTCGCGCGCAGCGCCAACCCGCGCTGGACCGTGTGGGCGCCGCCGGAGAGCTCTCTGGTTGTTCCGCGAGACTATGGGGCGCTCGAGCTGTGTCCGAGCGATCAGGGTGTCGGCGTCGCGCTCGACGATCGTTGGCCGTACTCGACGGTCGCCGAGCGTTTGCTCGCCGCGCGCGTCGATGGTGGCTGCGTGTCGCTGCGAGAACCGCCGCGGTCTGCACGCTGAGCGCGCTCGTCGCAACGCCTGTGATCCGCGGGGGCGAGCGCTGGTGTCCGGTCGAGCGGACGCCGTCCGGGCGTTCGGACGGCGCTGCGGCGTGCGAGCGTCCTGTGGAGCGGACGGCGGCAGGATTGCGCGCGCGATCTTCTGGAAATACACAGCACATTCGCGAGTCGGTCGAGGCGTGGGGCGCTGGCACAGTCGTCGCAGTACCTCTCGTCGAACGCTCGATCGCGACGGTCGCGAGCGAGCGGCAGGACGAGACGGAGCCGGACGAGTCCGGCCAACGAAGGAGAATCAGCCATGATCACCATGTTTCGCGAGGGCGGTTTCGGGATGTTCTTGATCCTTGCGGTCGCTGCGGCGACGGCGGCGCTCGCCGCGACGCGTCCGCGGGGAAAGCAGCGGGACGTTCTCTTCGGCGGCGCGATTGCCTCGCTCGCGGCGGGGCTGCTCGGGATCGCGACAGGGATGCAGGCGGTGGCCGCGAACTTCCGCCGCTTCGCCGATCCGCTCGAGGCGCTGTCCGTCGGAATGCGCGAGCTCAGCTACAACGGCGTGTTCGCCGCGGCGGTCGCGGCGGCGCTGATCGCAGCGAGCGCGGTGGTGGGACGGCAGGAAGCGGCGAGCGCGTCGGACAAATCGTAGTACGTTAGGTCGTCTATGAAACGACCGGTTTTGCGAGCGGCGTTGGTGACGCTGCTGCTCTCGACGATGAGCTGCAAGGACAAGCAGGAGCAAGCGCAGGTCGCCGCGCTCGAAGGGCTGCGCGCCGCGATCGACGGCAACCGCGACACTTCGATGTTCGGCGACTCGCGCATCATGGCCGAGTCTGCGATCTTTCATCGCGCTGCTGGAATCGAGGGGACGGGGGGGCTGTCGCTCAGCCAATCGGCGCTCGACCTGTTTCTCACGGACATCGCTGGGCCGACCGAGCCGCAGACGTACTGGCGTCGAGCGCGCGTGTATCTCAAGCCCGGCTCGTGCACGAAGCTCAGCGACGCAGAGCTGCCGTCGGACGCGCGGGTCTCTCGGGCTGGGACGGGTTGGCAGCAGTCGGTGCGCGACAAGCACCTCACGGTGGTGCGTCGAGTGACGAACGCGACGAGCGCGGATTTTCGCTGCGGGGACGGACCCAGGTTCACCGCGACGTTCACGCGTCCTGCCTCTGGAGAAGGGGTTCGCGTCGCGCTCATCACGGCCTCGCCGCGCGGTCAGTGATCGCGCTCAAGGGATCTCGTCGATTCGCAGGATCCTGTCGGCTCTGAGCAGCACGGGTGTGGCGTTGGCTCGTCGAACGCGGACGTGCGGCGACTCCCACTGCTCGATCACTCCGCGGATCGTGCGTGGCGCGCTTCCTCCCTGACGAACGACAATTTCGACTCGCGCGTTTCGGTCACGATCGCGCTCGATGCGCTCGGCGATCGCGCTTCGAACGCTGACCTCGCGCTGCTGTCCCACGCGAACCTGCCAAAGGTCGCGGGCGTCGCGCGGCCCGAACATGGGCGCGAGCTGCGCGAAGAGCGCGGCGGTGGCGAGCGCGTCGTCCGCGGCGCGGTGGGAGCGATGGGTCACGATGCCCAGCGATTTGCAGAGCGATTCGAGCGTGTAGCGCTCGGCGCGCAGCGCGCGGCGCGCGAGCACGAGCGTGTCCAGCGCGAATTGCGGCGCGGGTCGGTCTGGGAGCGCGCTGGTGATGACGCGCTCGAGAAACTGCAGATCCAACCCTGGTGAGTGTCCGACGAGCACGCGCCCTTCGACCACAGCGAGAAACGACGCGAGCGCCTCGCTCACGGATTCGCCCGCGTCGATCTCTTCCTGCGAAATCTTGTGCACTTCGTGCGCCTTCGCGGTGGACGCGACCGTCGCTCGGACGACCCGTGACCAGACCCGTGGATGAAGGTCGACGGGATCCCACACCGCTGCCGCGATCTCCACGATCTGGTCACGGTCTGCGGATAACCCGGTCATTTCGAGGTCGAAGAACGCAAAGTGCTCGAGCGCAAACGCGCGATCCCACGCGCCTCCGTTCGGAGGAGCATCGGCGGCGTCCCTTGCGACGGCGCGGGTGATGTGGGTATTTATTGAAATATGCGACTTCAGGACTGCCTCGAAGCGCTCACACCGAGCGAGCGAGCCGCGCTGCGAACCCGTCGAGGGATTGTACTCGACCCCAACAAGCGCATCGACGAAGTCGAGCAAACCGCGAGGGCCATCGTCGCTGAGACCGACCTCCGAAAGAGCCGGTTTCCCACGGAAGTGCGGCTGTTGTTGCAGCGGCTCGCCAACAACAATGGCGTCGTCATCGACGGCGCGTCGGACGTCGGCGCGCAGCTGCTCATCGACCTTGGCATCGCGTATCGCGTGAGAGAGTCGGGCAAGGGAAGCGCTGCGCGCAGCGGAAAGCGCCTGGCGCACAACGCGCTCGTGCTTCCGTCGGCGTTTCTGGTGCAGGTTCCCCCGGCGAACGGCGACGATCCACGCGGCTTGCGGCAGCTGCTCGGTCGCGCTGAGCACGAGATCATCGCGTTGATGTTGCAGACCGTCGTGGGCAAGCCGATGGCGGTCTCCGGTCCGCTCGCGTTGCAAGAGGTCTGGGAGGTCATCAGCAAGAGCGGCGAGCTCGAAGAGCGAATCAAGTCGCTTCCGGCGCAAGAAGCGCGGCTGCTCGACGCGATCGAACGCTCTGGCAGCGAGGTTTCGACCGATGAGCTGCTCGCGCTCGATCAGACGCCGGGGCTGTATCGCACCGCGTCGGGGATCGCTGTCCCCAAGCGAGGCGCGCCGTACATGCTGCAGCGCCGCGCGATGTTGTTTCCCGTCGGCGTCGATCGGTTCGTGTTGCCGACGGAGGTTTCTCGCATCGTGGGAGGCGCTCGCGCGCAAGAGCGCGCCGAGCGGCGAAAGGGCTTGCTCGCGACGCTGTCGAGCGACGATCACTCGCCCAATCGCGCGCGGTTCGCGAAGGATCCCTCGTCGGTCGTAGCCGCTGCGCTCGGGATGCTTCGCGCGTGGGACGTGGCGCTTCGCGACGACGTGGCGGTGCCACGCGCGTCGATTCGACGAATCGCAGAGCGGCTCGGCGAGCGTGAAGAGGCGATCGCTCTGCTCGTTTCGCTGGCGCGTTCCTGCGGATTCGGGAGGCTCGTGTCTGGCGGTACGACGGTGCCGTCGTCGCTCTCGCGCGTCGCGGTGAGCGACCTCGCGACGCAAGTCCGAGCTGCGTACCGTCGCGGCGGAGCGTGGGACGAGACGCGTGTGGTGAGCGAGTCGCTTCGCGCCGCGGGCGACACGACGTCGAGCGCTGGCGCGCTGTTGCGGGCGATGTTGTTCGACGCGCTCGATGACAGCATTCGCGATCGGTGGGTCCCCGTCGAGCTGCTCGTGCGGCTCGTGTTGGAGGACCCGCGCGCGGCCGGGGCGCGTCGAATCCACGAACGAGCGCGGCGCGAGCGTGCGGGTCAGTACCGCGAGACGCTCGAGGAAGCGCTGCGCGCGATGCTCGTCGAGTCGCTTCCTGCGCTCGGCCTCGCGGACGTGGGCGAGGACCAGACCGCGATTCGCTACCGCGTGCGAGAGCGATCGCTCGGCGACGTCGGCGCGGTTCCGACGTTGAGCAGGAGCACGCTCGAAGTGCCGCAGAGCACCCCGCTCCATGCGTTGCTCGCGTTTGCGGACTGCGCTGAGCCCGAGCATCTTCGGTCGGACAACGGCGCGGTGCTCTTCAACGTCGGCGTCGGCGCGATCGCACGTTCGCGGGCGAGGGGCCTTAGCGAAGCAGAGATCGTCGAGCGGCTCGAGGCGATCGGTCTCGAAGGTCCATACAGCGGAACGCTCGCGGAGCTCGCGACGAGCGTGAGCGAGACCCGCGAAATTGAAGCGGTGGAGGTCTCGGTCGCGCTGCGCGTCGATGACGAGGAGCTTCGCGCCACGCTGCTCGCCGACGCGACGTTTCGGCGCATGGTGTTGGACGCGAGCTCCGCGCCGTGGCTGCTCGTGAAGCCCGACGCAGATCTTCCGCGGGTCCAGGCGCGGCTTCAGCGGTTGGGCGTTCGCGTTCAGGTGATCGTTCCTGCTCGATCGCAGAGCGAGCCGCCGCCCGCGGCCGAATCCGTGCGGCCCCCAGCGGCGGTGGGTTCACGCAAGGGTTGAGTCGCCTGCTGCAGAGCTCGGCCAACGATCAGCTGCGGGCAGCTGGCGTCGGCTGCGTCGGAACGACGTATCGCTCGACCTGGAGCGCGCGTCGGACGAACGCGATCACCGAGTCGATCTCGTCGAACGATCGCGCGAGCGTGAGCTCGTACCAGACGTCGACGACGTGGTTCTGGTCGCTGACCGAGTAGAGCTCGCGCGTTTGTATCGCGAGCTCTTCGAAGCCGTCGTCGAGCAGCGGTCGAACACCGGCGCGAACGAGCTCGAACAGCGCGTCGGGCGACAGGCTCGGCGCGTCACTGCGCTGCGCTCGGGCGGTGACCGTCACCCGAAACGGCTCAGCCGCGCGGACGCGTACCCCCGCCTCCATGAGGTGAAGGTTCTGTCGCTCTGCGAGGTGTACTTCGTCGTCTTTGACACGAAACACCTCGAAGCCCGCTCCGACGAGCGTCTTTCGCAGCTCTTTCACTGGGATGGCCGACACCGTGTGACGAACTCCAGACAGTAGGACAGTAGCACAGGCGCTTCGACGCGTGCGTGACGAACTCTCGAAGCACACACTCCTGGTGAGCGAACGCCGGTCGCGTTTTGTCGCCTCGTTTGCTACGGTGCTTCGACGCCTCGCTCGCGAATTGACTACGAGCGAGCGCTCTATTTCTACGGATCATGGAGATCGTACTCGTGTTCGGCGCGCGCGAAGAAGAATTCGCGTGCATTCGAGGCGGCCGGCCGATGGGGGACGGTGAGCTTCACGTTCCGCCCATCGAAGGGCACGAATCCGCGTTGAGCTTCGTTTTCGAGTCCGACGTGAACCGCGCCACGCGACGGCTCGGCGCTCGTCGGGTCGACGCGGCGGTGCTCGATGCTCGAGGAGGACGGGCTCAGAGCGTGCTGGTCCTGCTCGACCGCATGTTTCCCGAGCACGAGGCGGCTGGCGCCGTGCGGCGCGGCCGCGCGATCGTCGTGGTCGATCCCGACGAGGACGGCGTGCGCGTGGCGCGTGCCGCGGGCGAACGAATGCTCGCGGAGGTGCTCGTCGCCCCGTCGCCCGAGCGCTTGATCGAGGCGATTCGATCTCTATTTTCGCAGGAGAATCGCGGTCGCGTCGCGCTCTGCCTCGCGGGTGGAGGCGTCGAAGGGATGCTCTACGAGATCGGCGTCTTGCGGGCGCTCGATGAATTTCTCGGCGAGCGCAAGGTCGCGGACATCGATCTGTTCTTCGGCATCTCGGCGGGCTCGATCCTGGCGTCGCTGTTGGCCAACGGCCTCAGCCCCGGTGAAATCGCCGACGGAATGCGTCGCGGAACGAACAAGCTCGACCGCATCCGTCGCCGCGACATCTTCGATCCCAACCTCCGCGAGGTCGTCGCGCGCGCGGGCGGGCTGGTGAAGGACCTGGTCGGTCGCGGCGAGGCGCGCAGCGCTGTGTCCGCCGCGTATCGCGCGATCCCGAGCGGCGCGTTTGCGGGCGAACGACTGCGCAAATACCTCGAGCGACAGCTGCAGCGTCCCGGGATGAGCGACTCGTTTCATTCGACGCGCAGGTCGCTCTTCGTCGGAGCGACCGATCAGGACACCAACGAGGCGGTCGTCTTCGGCGAGCACGGCCACATGGACGTCCCCATCCACCTCGCGGTTCGCGCGTCGTGCGCGCTCATGCCCTTCTACAAGCCGCAGAACATCGGTCCTCGGTACTACGTCGACGGCGCGTTTACGCGCACGACCAACATGCGCGTCGCCGCAAAACACGGCGCGACCCTGGTGATCCTCGTCGATCCGCTCGTGCCCCTGCGATCGGACACCGCTGGCTACGTCGACAAGCGCGGCGGGCTGTTTGGCGCGATGCAGGGGCTCAAGTGCCTGATCAACGGTCGGTTCGACAAGGCCGAGGGAGCCATCCGAGAGATGTATCCCAACGTCGCGTTTCACTTGTTTCGGCCAGAGGGCGACGAGATGAAGATCCTCTCGGGTTCGCCGATGAAGTTTCTCTATCGTGAGGAGGTCGAGCAGCTCGCGTACGAGCGCACGCGCCGCAAGCTCCTCGATCGAGAGCCGGAGCTCACCCGGGATTTTCGCCGCAACGGCTGGACCTTTGTCGCGCCGTCGGCGCGGACGCGGCCCGAGGTCGACCTCGGCTCGCTCGCGCACGCCGCGGTGTAGGAGCGCGGGTCGTGCAGCGAGTGATCGTCGACGCGATGGGGCGAGAGCTCGCGCTGAACCAACCTGCGACGCGCGTGGTTTCGCTGGTGCCGAGCGAGACCGAGACCGTGTTCATGCTCGGCGCGAGCGCGTCGCTCGTCGGAAGAACGGACTACTGCGTCGAGCCCCGCGGCTCGATCGAGCACGTCCCGACCGTCGGCGGAACGAAAGACGCTCGCATCGACGACGTCGTCGCGCTCTCGCCCGATCTCGTGCTCTGCAATCAGGAGGAGAACACGCCCTCGATCGTGCGCGAGCTCGATCGGCGCGGGATCCCCGTGCACGTGAGCTTTCCGAAATCCGTGGACGAAGCCCGAACGCTCGTGTGCGACGTCGCCATGTTGTTGGGCATCGATCCACAGTCTTCGCCGGTGATTCGAACGATGGACGACGAGCTCGATCGCGCGAGAGCGCTTCGGGCCAGCCGCGTTCCTGTCCGCGCGTTTTGCCCGATCTGGATGGACCCGCTCATGACCATCCACGGCGACACGTTCATCTCCGACGCGATGGATTTGGCGGGCGCGTTCAACGTGTTCTGTGATCGCGCTCGACGCTATCCGCTCGCCGCGGACATCGCAGGCGCCCCGGCGCTCGACCCCTCGCGCGTCGCGGGGCGAGACACCCGATATCCGCGCGTCACGCTCGACGAGGTGCGCGCGCGCGGGGCTGCGCTGGTGATCCTTCCGGACGAACCTCACCCGTTCACCGAAGCGGACGCGTCGGTGTTTCGCGCGATCGAAGGGCTGCGCGTGCTCTTCGTGTCGGGGCGGGATTTGTGCTGGTACTCGCCGCGGATGGGCGAGGGGATCCTCGCGCTCGCCGAGGCGATCGCGCAGTGAGCGCCTCGTCGAGCGCGGCCGTCGAGGGCGAGCCGGTCACGATGTCGACCGCGCGCGTCGCGTTGGTGCTCTCCGCGGGTGTTCTCGCCATCGCGAGCTCTGCGCCGATCATTCGCGCGATCACCGAGAGGACGGGCCTTCGTGGGCCTTCGGGCTCGGTGGCGATCGCCGCCGCGCGCATGGTCGTCGCGTCGCTCTTGTTCGCGCCGAGCTACTTCGCCGCGCGTCGTCGTGGCGACAGCGCGCCGCGCCTCTCGCCGACGCTCTTCGCAGGTGCGTCGCTCTCGCTGCATTTCGCCACGTGGATCTCGTCGCTCTCGTTTACGTCGATGGCCGCATCGACGGTGATCGTCACGACGGCGCCCGTTTGGACCGCGCTGTACACGGCGGTCGTTCGACGCGCGTGGCCGTCGCGCGCGACAATGATCGGACTCGGGCTCGCGCTCTCTGGCGCGTCCGTCCTGGCGCTCGGTGACGCGTTTGGGGGTTCGCTCGGTGGCGCGTCGGCCCGAACGTACAGCGGGGCGAGCGCGCTCTTTGGCGATGCGCTCGCGCTCGTCGGGGCGTGGTCTGCGACCGCGTACTACCTCGCGAGCGCGCGCGCTCGCAGCGACGGAGCGTCGCTCGCTGTCACAGCGCCCGCTGTGTACGCCGTGTCCGCCGCCGTTCTCGCGCCGATCGCCCTGGCCGGTGGAACGGTCGCGCCGCTCTTGCAGAGGTCCGCGCTGCCCTGGGTGCTCGCGCTCGCGGTCGTGCCGCAGCTCGTGGGGCACACCGCGTTTCACTGGGCGATGCGGTATCGATCCGCGACGTCCGTGACGACGGTGATCTTGCTCGAGCCCGTAGGCGCGTCGATCATCGGGGCGGTGGCCTTCGGCGAGAGGCCGTCGGTCGCCACGCTGCTCGGCGCTGCGCTGCTCTTGGTCGGAGTGTGGCGCACGTCGAAGGCGGACGAGGGTACAGTCGACGCGTGAGCGAACGAACAGAGCCCGGCGAGGCGGCGGTCGAACAGGCAGGCTTCACCAGCTATCAGTGGAGGCTCTTCGCGTTTTTGTCGGTCGCCACGTTCTTCGAGGGCTTCGACATGTTCGCCCTCACGCAGATCCTCCCGAGCCTGCAGCAAGAGTGGAGCCTCACGAAGTTCGAGGTGGGACTCCTCGCTGGAGCCACCAACGTCGGGACGGTGCTGGCGTACCTGCTCGTTCGCCGCGCGGATCGCTGGGGAAGGCGACGAGTGATGTCCGTCACCATCGCCGGGTACACGATCATGTCGCTGCTCACCGCGGCGGCGCAGGGCCCCGTGAGCTTCGCGATTCTGCAGTGCTTCGCGAGGCTCTTTCTCATCGGCGAGTGGGCGACGGCGATGGTGTACGCCGCCGAGGAGTTTCCCGCGTCGCGCAGAGGGACCGTCGTTGGGATCATCCAGGCCGTCGCGAGCCTGGGCGCGATCGTCTGCGCCGCGATCGTGCCGACCCTGCTGAAGACCAGCTTGAAATGGCGCACCATTTATATCGTCGGCGCGCTGCCGCTGGTGATCGTGGCCTTCGCCCGCCGGACGCTCAAAGAGAGCGCTCGCTTCGAGCAGGCCAAGACCGACGGAAAGGCGACCGAGCGCGATTTCTTCGGGATCTTTCGCTCTGCCCACCGAGGCCGAGTGCTCAAGCTCGGCTTGATCTGGGCGCTGACCTACGTGTGCACGCAGAACACCGTGACCTTCTTCAAGACGTTCGCGATCGAAGAGCGGCACTGGACGGACAAGCAAGTCGGCAGCGCCGTGACGATCGCCGCGGTTGGGTCGCTTCCGATGCTGTTTCTGGTGGGCCGAATGCTCGACCGCCTCGGCCGACGCAAGGGAGCCCTCGTCGTGTACGGGTCGCTGATCGGCGGCTGCCTCGGGGCGTTTGGCCTGCAAAATCGCAGCGGAGTCATCGTCGCGCTCGTGTTCGCGGTGTTCGCGCAGAGCGCGGTGCTCGCGCTGCTCAACGCGTACACGGGAGAGCTGTTTCCGACGGAGCTGCGAGGGGACGCGTTTGCGTGGTCGAACAACCTGCTCGGTCGAATCGGCTACGTTGTTTCTCCGGTAGCCCTGGGAAAGCTGGCTGAGTCCGTAGGGTGGGGCAGGGCCGTCGAGTCGACGACGATCTTCGCGTTCGCGGCGGTGGTGTTGCTGTGGCTCTGGCTGCCCGAGACGAAGGGACGCGAGCTCGAAGACACCGCGAGGGTTCACTGATGCGCGGTCCGATCGCCGCGGCTTGCGCGGTGTTGGTGTGCGCTGCGCTCTCGTCACAAGCCGCGCGAGCGCGAACGCCAGGGTCGCGGCTAGCCCAGCAGATTCCGGTCTCCGACGCGGGCGCGCGAGCCGCGTCCGACGCGAGCGCGAGCGCTTCTTCGCAGCGCGTGGACGGGATGCTGCTCGTGCCCGGAGGGACCTTCGTCATGGGCACCGACCGCGAAGGAGAAGGCGACGAGCGGCCGGCGCATTCGGTGACGGTCGAGAGCTTCTATCTCGACGAGACGGAGGTCACGAACGAGGCCTACGGTCGTTGCGTCGCGGCGCGAGCGTGCGTCGCGCCAGACCCTGACAGCGCGACGGCGAATCACGTCGGTCCCGACAGCCGCTTTCGCCGTCCTCGCCAGCCCGTGAGCAGCGTCGATTGGAACAACGCTCGCGCCTACTGTCAGTGGGTCGGCAAGAGACTTCCGACCGAGGCCGAGTTCGAGCGCGCGGTGCGCGGCGACGATGGTCGGCGCTATCCCTGGGGCAACGATCGACCGACGCTCGAGCACGCGGTGTTCGGCTCGAGCGTCACGCAGGACGTGGGCACCCATCCGCTCGGTCGAGGACCGTACGGGCACCACGACCTTACGGGCAACGTGTGGGAGTGGCTGGCCGACTACTACGATCCGTACGCGTACCGGCGCCCTGCCGCGGCCCGCGGCGGAGTGGGGACGTGCAGACAGATCCTCGAGGCGCTCGCGGACATTCGGCGAAGAGGCCTTCGTGGCTTCACAGGGACCAACCCGATCAACGAGTGCGAGCGCGGCCTGCGCGGAGGCGCGTTCAACTTCGACCGCTACGGCATGCGAAGCACCAATCGGGTCCATCATCCTGGGCGATTTCGCCTGGTGATGTCCGGCTTTCGGTGCGCGCGCGACGCTTCGGCCTCTGCGTCGAACCGGTGAACGACGCGCGGTGCGTCGCTCGCGGTGCTCATCGCTCGGGCTGCGGAGAGAGCGTTCGAGCCGAGACTTCGAGGCGACGAAAGAGCTGGCGCTTCTTGTAGGTGTGCCGCTCCATGCGTCGAAGGATGTCGTCGAGCACGCGCACCGCGCGCGCGATGAAGGGCCCCTTGTTGAGCATCACGCACTCGGCCCGAACCGCCATGGACGCGTCGGTCACTTCGGCCCGCGAGGGGATTCCGGTCTGCGCGAGGCCGTCGAGCACTTGCGTCGCCCAGATCGCCGGAACGCGAGCCGCTTCGGAGATCCACAGGATCTCTTCTTGGATCTCGGCGAGCCGCTCGAAGCCGCACTCGACGGCGAGGTCGCCTCTCGCGATCATCACTCCGACGGGAAATCGCCTCATCGCGCGCAGCAAGAGCGACGGGAGCGCGTCGAACCCCTGACGTGTCTCGATCTTGAGCACGACGCCGAGCGGCCTCGGCGAAGCGGACAACACGTCGAGAAACGGCGCGAGGTCGTCGGCGCTTCGCAGAAACGAGAGCCCGACGATGTCTGCGTGCTGCACGGCGAACTCGAGTCCTACGCGGTCGTCTGGGCCGAAGCTCGCGAGCGCGACGTGCGTGTCCGGGAGGTTGATCCCCTTCTCTGCGCCGAGCTTCGCGGTGCCGCGCCCCGCGCGCTGCACGCGCAGAGAGATCTCGGGCTTCGCGATGGCCTCGACGACAGCCTCGACCTTTCCGTCATCGAACAGAACCCGGTCCCCCACCTTGATGTGCTCGAGCGCCTCGGGAACCGCGCACGACAGCGACGCTGGCTTGATGACCACGCCGCTCGCGCTTCGCGCCGCGGGCTGCCCCATGGATTCGTCCGCGCGCAAGATCAGGGGATCTCCGGGACGCACTTCGATCCGCGCTTCTGAGTTCGGCACGGGGCCCGCGCGCCCTTTGCGCAGGGTCTTGTTTCGACGCCGAAGCCGCACGATCGCGTTGGGCTGGAGATAGATCGTGCGATCGCCCTCGGCCGTCGCGTGTCCGCGATGAACCGCTCGAATCACCAGCGATCGTTGGCGATCGCGCGCGTCGCACACATCGAGCTCGTCGCCCGCCTTCATCTTCTCGAACCACGCGTCGTCCACGAAGATCGTCGGGCCACCGCCGAGGCTCGTAGAGCCGATCCACCCCTTGGGCGCGACGGTCACGCGAATCGGCGCGATCACCCGTCCGTGCGCGTCGCGCGACGGCTTGAGCGCGAGCACCGCCGGCCCTGGCTCGATCGGTCCCGTCCGCAGCTTCGGACCGGGCAGATCAACGAGAACGCGGCAAGCTCGCCCCACTCGTTCGGACGCGGCGCGAAGCGCGGCGACGATCCTCGTCCACTCCTCGACGCCCTCGTGCGACGTGTTGACGCGCAGCACGTCCATCCCCGCTGAGAGCATCGCGTCCATCCACGCTCCGTCCGCTTCGGACGCAGATGGCGCGGTGGCCATGATGTACACGTGGCGGTCCGAGGGTTTCGCGCCGAACAGCGCGCGCGTGTGCTCGTGGAGCTGCGCTTCGGCCTCGTTCCAGTGCGTCGGTTTGGGCGAGATGAGTTTGTCGGTGGCCTCGCTTCCTGCCGCGCGAACGGTGGCTTGCAGCCGAGCACGAACGGCCTGGAGCGTCGCGAGGACCGCGCTCTCGGAGCGCCCCAGCGACGACAGCCCCCGTTGAGACAACGTCACCTGGAGCTCGCGCAGGTCTCTCTGCCTCATCGCGAGGTAGTGCAGAAGATTTCTCGCTCCCTCCAACAGCGCTGGGTCGATCTCGGCGAGTGCGTTGGCGTTGGCGTGCTCGAAGTCGAGGGCGCTGTCGATCAACGCGTCGATCGCCGACAGCAGCTCTTGGTCAAGCATCGACACGAGCGTCGCGCGGCGGTCGGACTCGGCCAAGCGAAATGGACTGCGCGCGACGCGCAGCAAATGCGCCTGCACCAACGGCGGTGGGTCCGAACCGCGCGTCGAGGATCACCGAGCGGAGCGCAGAAATCGCTGTCGAAATCCATGGCGATGTCGAAGAGCAGCGCATCCCCGTCCGTCCGGTGGTCGCCGACGCGTGCGAGCTGTTCGGGCTCGACCCGCTCTACGTCGCGTGCGAGGGACGCGTCGCGCTCTTCATCGAGGCCGAGGACGCTGACCGCGCGCTCTCGATCATCCGGCGCTTCGACGCGCAGGCGGCGGACATCGGCGCGGTTCGCGAAGGATCGGGCGTAGTGCTCTCGCGAGGACCGTTCGGCGGCGAGCGCGTGCTCGATCTGCTCAGCGGCGAGCAGCTGCCGCGGATCTGTTGACCTCTACCGCGGCGCGTGTGCCGACCGCAAGCGGCGATCGATCACGCACATGTTTTCAATCCGTCGAC
>LNEO01000076.1 GCA_001465015.1 Deltaproteobacteria bacterium Ga0077539
TGTCGACCGATCGCGCCAACTCCGTGATGGAAGCGCTCGTGCGCCTGGGAATCGCGCGAGATCGCCTCGCTGCAGGCGGCTTCGGCGAGTACTGCCCCAAGGATCGCAGGCACAACGCCGCCGCGTGGGAGCAGAACCGTCGCGTGGTGTTCCGCATCATGCGAACCAACGAAGGCCGCACCCGCGCGGTCTCCGGCTGCTCCCGTGCGCAGGCGCGAATTCCTGCGGACCAGTATCTCCCCACGCGACTCGGCCCGCCGGGCACCGCGGAGATCCGTCGTCGCTCGGTGATTCGCGGCGGTGGCGCAGCGCTCGAAGGGCAGGGCACCAACCCGCCCGCAACGCCTCCGACCACGCCCCCAACTACGCCCCCAACCACGCCTCCGGCGACGCCCCCGACGACCCCGCCAGCGAACGGCGCGAGGCCGACGGGCGCTCGCTCGTCGAGCTCTTCGTCGACGCGCGCCAGGGTGTGAAAGCTCGGAGAACTGCGCTTCGCCGGGGGGGTGTGGTAGAGTGCGATGACCGTGGGCGCTCGTGGCGCCCGCGCCGGACCACCGCATGAAAATCCGACGAACCTCGGGCCCGAGCGGCCTGTCTGTGCAACTGACGCTGGCCGCATCGCTCGTCGCAGCGGCCGCAACCACAGTCGCGCCGCGTGAAGCCCACGCGCAAATGACCATGCCCGACGCCATCACCGATGGCGCTGGCTACAACCTTCGACTCTTTCGTCCGGCGCTCGACTCGAAGGGCCAGTTCTCCGTCAACGGAACGGACATCCTCGGTCACCTCGACTTCGCCATCGGCCTCGTCGTCGACTACAGCCGCGCGCAGGCGCGCATTGGCTCGATGCGAGACGCGATGGGCAACGTCACCGGCTCGGGCATCAACCTCGTCGAGAACAACTTTTCAGGCACGCTCCTCGCGGATTTCGGCCTCTTCAACTGGATCGTCCTCGGGATCCAGATGCCGTTTCACCTCGTCGATGGCCCCGGTCGTCAGGACGTCAACGGCACCGACGGCTACATGCCTGCTCCGATGCGCATGAGCTATCAGGGCGTGGGCGACTTCGCGTTTCACGTGAAGGCCCGCTTTCTTCGCTCCGAGCTCACGCGCGTCGGTCTCGGCGCCGCGCTGCAAGTGACGATTCCGACGATGACCGGAGCCCGCAACTGGGCCGGTGATCCGGGCGTGACGCTGTGGCCTCAGCTCTTCTTCGAAGTGCGTCCGGTGCAGTGGTTTCGCTGGGATCTCAACGTCGGCTATCGACACATCTTCATGGGCACCGTTGGCTACGCGTCCACGACGCGGCCCAACAACATGATCGGCTCGCTCGTTCCGGCGATGGCGTCGAACAACGAAGCGCGCTTCGGCTCTCCCATCACCTTTGGTACCGCCTTCGGCTTTCGCCCCATTCAGGCCCTCGAATTCGTGATCGAGAGCTACGGCGAGCACTACACCAGCGCCCTCGGCAACCTCAACGCACTGCCCTGGGAAGCCGTTGGCGGAATCAAGGTCTTCGTTCAGCGCAACTCGTACCTCTTGCTCGGCGGCGGGACGCGAATCCCCCTCGGCAACGCCAACGCCGCCGCCCTCGGACGCGCGTTCATCGGCATCATCTTCGAGCCCTCGATCGGCGACTCCGACGGCGACGGCTATCGCGACGACGTCGATCGTTGCCCCTCGCAGCCCGAGGACTTCGACTACTTCCAAGACCAGGACGGCTGCCCCGAGCCCGACAACGACCGCGACGGAATCCTCGACGTCAACGATCAGTGTCCGCTCGTCCCCGAGGACCGCGACGGTGACCACGACGACGACGGCTGCCCCGAAGGCGACCGCGGCGATCGTGACGGAGACGGGATCCTCGACTCCGCGGATCAGTGCCCCGACGACCCCGAAGACCGCGACCAATTTCAGGACACCGACGGCTGCCCCGACCCCGACAACGACAACGACGGGATCCTCGACACCCGGGACATGTGCGTCAACGACCCCGAGGATCGCGACAACTTCGAAGACGAAAACGGCTGCCCCGACCCCGACAACGATCGCGATCGCATCCCCGACACCCAGGATCAGTGCCGCAACGAACCCGAGACCTACAACGGCGAGCGCGACGACGACGGGTGCCCCGATCAGGGTCAGGTCGTCGTCGAAGAGGGACAGATCCGCATCCTTCAAGCCATCAACTTCGAGACCAATTCGGCGCGCATTCGCCCGGATTCGATCCCGATCGTCGAGGCCGTCGCGCGCACGCTCATCGGCAACCCGCAGATTCGAACGGTGCAAGTGCAAGGGCACGCTGACGAGCGCGGCGACGACAACAACAACCTGCGGCTCACGCAGGACCGCGCCCGCTCCGTCGTCGAGGCGCTCGTCGAGCGCGGCGTCGACCGCAGCCGACTGCACTCTGCGGGCTACGGTGAGCGCTGCCGCTTCGGCTATCCCCAGGCGCCCGGACAGCCCCCGCACAACTCCGCGTGCCAGGGCGGCGGCGGGCCACGTTGGTGCCACTCGGACCGCGCCTGGCGCCTCGATCGCCGCGTCGTGTTCTTGATCCTCGCCACCGCCGACGGTCCGCTTCGCGTCCGCGTCGCGTGCCCCGAGGCCGAGGACCTGATCCCCGAACAAGATCGCCAATTCCATCAAGCAGATTGAGCCCGTGCGCGGGGATGCTCTTGTATCCTTCGCGTCACCATGACGACCCCGTTCGAAGACGTCACGCGGAGGATGCTGTCGAACCTCCGCCAGGATTTGCGCGATTTCTTGCACGTCGTTTGTGACGACCAGGACCTCGACGAACCGCTTCGCGAAGAGGCGATCGGCGCTGTGTTCTACGGGCTGACGCCCGGTGACGTCATTCCCGACAGCAGCAACCCGCCCCTCGGCTACGTGGACGACGCGCTAGCGCTGCGCATCGTCCTCGCCGAGATCGAGGCCAAGGCGCCCGCCGCCTTCGAGCGCTACCGCGACCGCCTCCCGGAGATGTGCGACACGCTTCCAGAGGACCTCGCGTCGGCGCGGGTGTTTCTCGGCGATGTCTACGAGGCGTTCGTCGAGCGCGTTCGTCAGGCGAAAGAGCTCGCATACAAGGGCAAGACCGTCCGCGACGCCTTCGAGGACCCTGGCTTTCTCGACGAAGAGATCACCGTGCTGTCCGTGAAGCTCGCGTTCAAAGACGAGGCCGTCGCCGCAGCTTCGCGCAAGGTCTCGACCTTGTTGCCTCAGTTTCGGCAGAAGCTCACGAAGCGCTGAGCGTCACCGGACGCTCTTCGTCCGCGCGTTCTTGCCGCGCGCCGCGCTCGTCTTTGCGCTTCGCGATGCCCTCGCGAACGATGGCCGCGAGCGACTCGCGCGCGACTGCGCGCTCGGCGCCGGACCACTCGACGACCCACGCGAGCCGCTCTCCGTCCGTCGACAGAGCGATCCGACCCGCGCGCGTCGCCGCGAGACGCAAGAGCTTCTCCATCGCGCTGCCGCGACGGGCGCGAACCGTCAGAACTGGGCTCGGCTCCCACCGCAGCAGCGAAGGCGTCCAGCGAACGGCCCACTCGATCGCCTCGAGCCCCTTGTGCGCTCGATAGCCAGAGCGGGGCGCGAGCTTGAGCCGCGCCGCGCCGACCCCGTCACCCTGGCCCCGAACCCGCCAGAGCGCTCGCGCAGCGCCCGTCGCTTGCTTGAGCGCGAGGCTGCGCTCGACCGAGCGCAGCACAGAGAGCTCGCCGCTCGCTCGGCGGTCGCGCGTCGCCAGGATCCACGCGACGAGCGCTGTGGCTGACGCGACGCCCGCGAGCGCCAGCGGCGCGCTGCGCGCGAAGTAGCCCGCCCACCCGACGATCGCCGCCGCGCCCAACGCGACCCACCAATTCAAGATCGATCGCGCGCCGCTCTTCGCTCGCTCGAGGTCCTTCACGCGGTCTTCCTCGCATCGCGCGGCGCGGTCGGTCGATGGTCGACCGAGCGGATCGAGCGTCGGCACGATCGACACGAGCGCCGTCAGCGCGAGCAGCGCGCCGGCGGTGAGCGCCCCGCGCGTCGCATCGAGGGTGAGCGCCATCGACGCGCCGCCCATCCCAGCCAGCGCGACCGGAACGAGTCGAAGCCGCTCGGGCCACGGCGCCAGGCGTCCTCGCTCGGGAGCGGTCTTGCGGATCTTGTTCGCGAGCGCTCCAAACGCGAGCGCGAGCAGCGCCACGGCGACCGGCTGAGCCCATCGATCGCGCTGCGCTTGCTGGACCGCCGCGCGCGTCGGGGCGACCGGCGCCTCGAGCCACGGAAAGAGCGCGCGATCACAGGCGATCCTGCCGGTCCATCGAACGCCCGCCGGCAAGTGCCTTCGCACCGCGCGGACGACGTCGCGCCCCACTTCGCTCGACACCGTCGTCTCGACGCCCGGCGTTTCGTCAGCGATCCAGCGGGCGCGTTGAATACTGGTGGGCGTCGCGACCCGCAGCTCCGCCGCCTCGAGGCCGCGCTCCCACGGGACCGTGGCGACCTCGACGATCGCGTCTTCTCCGCTTCGGCGCACGGCGCCCTGCGCGCGCAGGCTCGTCGTGTACCGAACCACCACGTCGACCGTGCCGCGACGCAGTCCGGACTGCTCGCCGAGCTCGAGCTCGAGGCGCCCGGCGCTCGGCGTTCGGGTCGCGACAGAGACCGGAGCTCCCTGCGCATCGGTAGCAGTGGCCTCGACGAGCGTCGCGTCCGCGGGCAGCTCCGTGAGCTCGAAAGCCCTGAATCGCCCCGCCAGGACCCGCCATCGAACGCGCGTCGTCACCGTCGCACCTCCGTCGCGGTCGACGACGACCTCCGTGACCAGGCCGGCCGGGCGCGCGTCGGTCCAGGCACCGGCCGTGTGAGTGACGGTGCAAAGGGAGACAGCGAGTGCAAACCAGGCAGCGCGCACGGCCCTTTGGCCCATACAGCGCGGCGACTTGAGAGCGCGAGTTTTCGGCGAAGAGCGGGACGCGCCTCCGCGGACCGCGACGAGATACAGTATATGCAATCGCGTGCCGACCGACTCCGAAGCGCCCCTCTGGACCCGCTCGCTCGCGTACAGCGCCGCGGTCGTCGGCGTGGCGCCACACGATCTCTCTCCGTGGTTGACGCCCTCGCTCGCCGCCGCGCTCGCCGCGCTCCCGAGCGGCGACCCGAGGCAGCGCGCGCGCGCGCTCGCAGAGCTCCGCCACAAGTGGCTTCGATCAGAAGGCGCCCCGTCCTGGCCGAACGACGAGGCGCTCTCGACCGTGGGCGCGAAGGTGGCCGCGTCGATCGTCGCGTCTTCTCCACCGTCGATTCGTCCGCAAATCGCGCGGGCCTTCGACGGCGCGACCCTCCGCGCGGCCGCGCAGTTCGCGCGCGACGCTGTGTCCTGCGACCCGTTCGCGCTGGTGCGCGTCCTCGACGCTGTGGCGCGGGTCACCGGCGCGCCGCCCACGTCCTACGCCCTCGGCGCGATCTCGTGCGCCGCGCTCGTGGACGACACCGACGCTCCGCGCTTCGCGCTCGACGCGCTTCGTTCGCTTCGGGCGCGGACCATCGACGCGCGGGCGGCTCTGCTTCCGTTCATGGCGCTCGCAAAGGGCGCGCAGAGCGCGCGAAACGGAGCGCCATGAGGTCCATTCGAGACCCCGCGGGCATCCGCGTCGAGCCGCTGTCCGTGGGCGATGCCCGCGAGAGCGCCGCGGCGATCATCGCCGAGGCCGAAGCGCGCGCCGCGCGGATCGTGGCTGACGCAGAGCGCGCCATCGAGCATGCCCGTGAGCGCGCCGCGCGCGACGCATCTCGAGAGGCGCGCGAGTCGGTCGTCGCGACGTGGGCGTCTCGCGTACTCGCCGCGCAGCCCTCGCTCTCTGCGAGCGAGCGAGAGCTCGCGACGATGGCCATGGAGATCGCGCGAGCGGTGCTCGACCGAGAGGCCAGCGTTTCTCCCGCGCTGCTCGAAGCCAGCGCGCGCCGCGCCCTCGCGCGCGTTCGTCGTGCGCGCACCGTCGTGCTCCGCGTGCACCCTGACGATCGCGACGCGGCGCTCGAGCGCGTGCGCGAGTGGATGGCGCCTGGCGCAGAGCCGTCGGTGCTCGAGGTGCACGCAGACGAGGCCGTCGAGCGCGGCGGCGTTCTGGTCGAGTGCGAGCTCGGCAACATCGACGCGCGCTTGTCGTCGCAGCTCGAAGCGATCGCGCGGGCGCTGGAGAGCCCGTGAACGAACGGGATCCTCGCGCACCCGCGCCGCTTCCCGCGGTCGAGCCCGACGACGACGACGCTGCTGAGCAGCACGACTCGTCGTGGAGAGGTCCGCTCCTCGCGTTCATGGCAACCGTGCTGAGCACGTTCTTCGTGGGGGCCGTGGCCTACGTCGAGGCGCCGTTTCCCTCGGCGCGGTTCGCTGCGGCGTGGCGCGCACATGAATTCGTTTCGACGCTGAAAATACTGCTCGAGTTCGTCGGTCGCGGGTGGACGTACGCGGTCCCGTTGCTGTCGATCCTGCTCGTCCACGAGTTCGGTCACTATCTCGCGGCGCGCTACCACGGGGTGCCGGCGTCGCTCCCGATGTTCATCCCGTTTCCCCTGCCGCCGCTCGGAACGCTCGGCGCCGTCATCCGCCTTCCCGCGCGCATTCGCGGTCGAGACGCGCTGCTCGACGTGGGCGCGTCCGGCCCGCTCGCTGGGTTGTGCCTCGCGATCCCAGTGACTTTCGTGGGCCTTCGCCTCTCGCAGGTGCGACCGGTGCTCACGCAGGGCGAATGGGTCGAAGAGGGAACCTCCCTCATCTACGCGCTGCTCAAGCTCGCGGCCAAGGGACCGCTCCCTAGCGGACACGAGATCGTCCTGCACCCCACGGCGATGGCCGGTTGGGTCGCGATGCTCATCACGATGCTCAACCTCCTTCCGTATGGCCAACTCGACGGCGGGCACGTCTCCTACGCGCTATTTCGCAGCAAGAGCCGCTCGGTCGCTCGCTCGGTGCTGCTCGTCCTGCCCACGCTCGGCGCGCTCGTCGGGCTCTATTACGGCCGCGCCCTCGCGCGTGTGGGAAAGAACCCCTGGATCCTCGGCGGCGGCTACACCCAGGGCCTCAACTGGTTCGTCTTCGCGCTGATGATCTGGGCGCTGCACCGGGGCGAGGGCGGGGCGCACCCGCCGACGGACCCAGGTCCCCTCTCGCCTCGTCGCAAGCTCGTCGCGACCATCACGCTGCTCTTGGCTGTCGGGCTCTTCATGCCCGTCCCGCTGCGATCGGTCAGCGCGCCGTAGCGCCGGGCTTCGCGCCGCGCTTCTTCAGGCACTTGGCGCAGAGCCCGTACAGCTCGTGGCGGTGGTAGTGCAGCTCGAAGCCAAACTTCAGCGCGACCTTCTCTTGCGCTCGCTCGACGGCGTCGTCGTCGAACTCGATGATGCACTTGCACTCGACGCAGATGAGATGGTCGTGGTGGCTGTCGTCGACGAGCTCGTAGAGCGACGCGCCGCCCTCGAAGCGTCGCTCTACGATGATGTCGCACTCTTGAAGGATGCGCAGCGTTCGGTAGACCGTCGCGGCGCCGACGCGCTCGTCGCGCTCGCGCACCGCGCGCAAGAGCTGATCCGCGGTGACGTGCGGCCCCAGCGTCGTAAGCGCCTCCAAGATGAGGTCGCGTCGCGTCGAGCTCTTCAGGCCGTTGCGCTGGACGTGCTCCCGCAGGCGCTTCTTGAGCTCATCGAGCAGAATCATCGGACTGCCGAGCCTGCCGCCAACGGGCGCGAACGGCAACTACCCCGTGGTCCCGCGTCAGCGGTCCTGTGCGCCGCTTGAGACGCTGGCATCGCCGTTGGCTTGCGCGTCTGCGCCGCTCGCAGCGGTCTCTGCGGGCGTCGGAACGTCGGGCGCCGATCGCGCGTCGTCCGTGGCCACGCCGAGCAGCGCCTTGACGCGGTTGGCGAGCGAACAATCGTGCATGGTCACCGTCAGCGCGCCGGACGGCGCGGGCACCGGCCTGCCGCCGCCGGGCATCCCCGCGATTCGAACAGGAACGATCACGGTCTCGCTCCCGATGGCGCGCGCGCGAAGCAACGGCTGCTCGCTCTCGAGGTCCCACGCGTAGAAGCGCGAGGGTCCGTCGATCTGCGAGCTTCCCTCGTCGACGATGAGCACGAAGATCGAGCGTCGGCCCATGGCGACGAGCTCGGGGGTGTCGGTGCGGAGCCTGGTGAGCAAGTCCTCGCGAAGAAACCGCAGCCGCTCGCTGCCTTCGGCGGGCCTGACCGCGTCGATGTAGCTCGGCATCAAGAACTCGCCGCGATCGTAGAAGCGCCACACCTTTTCAACTTCGATACCGGCGCAGGCCCCGACCTGGTCGTCGAAGCGTCGCCGAATCGACGGAGCCACCTGGTCGATTCGCTGGATCTCCCGCGAGCGAACGCGGCCGTAGAGCACAGGCTCGCGGCGGAGCCGCTGCACGTCGAAGCCTGGCGCCACGAGGTCGCCTGCGTACGCCGCGACGGCCGTCATCGTGAGCCGCTCGACCTTCGCGCGCACCTGGCGATAGCGCGGCGCGATCGGCCCTGTGAGCTCTGCGTGTTCGGCGAGGAGCTTCGCGCGAATCGCTGTCTCTTTGCGATGCTCGACGACCTTGTACGCGACGCCGAACAGCGCCAGGGCGAGCAGGACCGGCACCCAGATTTGCCACTGCACTCGGGGCTGAAAGGCCTCGGTGTCTCGCTCTGTGGGCATCCCGCGAGACTTCTGCGGCTGATTCTTGTCGGGGTCTGAGTCACTCATGGGCGGGAGCACTCCTTCGCAAGGCGAGGTCTATGAGACAGCGCCGCGGGGCGGTCGTTCTCGACGGTGTTCGACCAAAGCGCAGAGGGAGAAACAAAAACCCCCTGCGTCCGCGTGGAGCGCAGGGGGCTTCGCTGGTGCGAATCCGCGGTCACGGAGAGCCGTCGGACGGAGTGTCCGTCGGCGAGCCCTTGGCGACTGCGAAGTTGAGCGAGACGTACCCAGCGATCGCGCAGGTTTGCGCGACGCGCTTGATCAGCTCCCAGCGGGTGTTGCGGTCGATCTGAAACACGATCTCGCCGCGAAACTGCTCGGTCGGGTGCAGCACCGGGTAGGTGCGGCGCGCGTCTTGGAGACGCTCGAACAAGCGGTCGATGCGATCGGTGCTGGCCAACACCTCAGCGGGGTTGGCGATGCGCTGTCCGTCGAGCAGGATCGCCTGCGCGGAGATGGACACGATGGGCGCGCTTCGCAGCGCGGCGGCGTGCGGAACCGTCGGAACCTCCAGGCCTTGCTGCGAGGTCACCTGCTGCGCGGTGCCGAAGTTCGACAGAAGAAACACGACGACGATCATCAAGTAATCGATCATCGACGTGAGGTTGAGGTCGGCGTTGACGCTCTTGGACCCGTGTCCTCCGACCTTCTTCTGCACGAAGCGGAGGTGGATCGAGTGCATCAGGCGCTTGCCCGGCACGTGGATCGGCGTGGAGTTCCGCGCTTTGAGCGGAGTGCCGATCATGTGTTTGGGATGGGAGTGCTTCGCGGCGTCGGCTGACATCGATGAACCTCTCAGCTCCAATCAGAGGAAGCGAATGGTGACGAGTTCGCGGAAGTCGGGGTTGCTCTGCCCCTCGGCCCAGATCTCGTACACGATGTCCATCACGCGAATGATGGTGTTGTAGTTCACGACCGGCTCGGGCTGGAGCCACACTTCGCGCTGCTGGCGATTAGCGGTGCGCTTCTCGCGGAGCTTGGCGCGGAGCTGATCCCACTGCTGTGGGCCGTTCGCGATGCTCTGTTGATCGGCCTGGCTCATGCCAATCGCAATCTCGCCAGCCTTGATGAAAATCTTGAGCTGCTCTTGCGGCTCTTGCTGGGGCTGCGAGTCCGCCGTCGGTGCGCCCGCGGGCTGTTGAGCCTCGAGCGTCCCGGACTGGACCCACACTGCCGTCATGAGGAGGAACGCGATCAGGCTGATGAGCAGATCGATGAACGGGACCATATTGATGTTCTGGTCCACGCTCTTGCGTCCGCCTTTGCCTCCGCTGTCCGTTGATACGCCACCCATGGGGTCACCAGAGCTCCGGGTTTCGTGGGATCACTGCCACGGTGAAAGCTTCGAGCGATCTGCGAAAAGCTCCACCGCGGAGGCCGTCCGCGCGCGCTTGCACCATTGCCAGCGGGCGCGCGGAGCGGAGATCAAGCACCGGCCTGCTGCGCGCCGGCGATGTTGATCTTCGAGCGGTTCTGCGTGACGAGGTTGAGCACCTGAACGGTTCCCTCGTTGATGTCGTCGGTGACGCCCTGCGTGCGGCCGTTCAAGATCGCGAAGCCGATGAGGCCCACGATCGCGACGCCGAGGCCGAACGCCGTGCAGTTCATCGCTTCAGAAATACCAGCGGCGAGGAGCTCGGCCTTCTTGCCGGGATCGATCGCCGGACCGCCGCCACGACCACCGACGGCGCCGAACGCGGCGATGAGGCCGGTCACGGTGCCGAGGAGGCCGGAGAGCATCGCGAGGTTCGAGAGCAGGCCGAGGTACGGCGTGCGGTGCTCGATCTTCGGCATCTCGCGAAGAGCGGCCTCGTCCATCGCGGCCTGAACTTCTTCGTCGGGACGGTTCACCTTCATCAGGCCTGCCTTCACGATGCGCGCGAGCGGCGCGTTCGCGCTGGAGCAGAGCTTGATCGCGCGGCCAACATCGCCGGCGTAGATGCACTTCTGGATGTTCGCGAGAAAAGCGTCTTTATTGATCGATGCCTTGAACAAGAACATCGCTCGCTCGACGATGATCGCGACCACGAAGACCAACCAGAGAACGATGGGCCACATGCCCCAGCCGCCCTCCTTGAAGTGCTCATACATACTGTGCATCGAACGCCTCCTGTAGCTGTGTCCGCTTCGTCGTGTGATGGGTCCCGCGATCACTCGGTCCGTGGCTCGAGCGTGGCGGGAGGGTACTTGGGATGAATCGACTCGCTGAAACTCGATCAGTGTTTGCGGGTTCTAGAAAGTTCCACCCGTCATTCACTTTTTTGAGATTCACCGCCGCAGGTCGAGAACTGCTTGGACAGCACCGACTCCGCAGTGCGCGGAAGGCTGCCACAGGCTGCGCCCGAAACCCAAGCGAGAAAAAGCATCCGCACGCGCAATCGTCTCTCGTTTGCGCGTGTACCGCTGCACTGAAAATGGCACCTGCTCCCTCGTGAGTCCGCTCGGACGCTCGTCCAGTTGCACTCACGAAGGATTATTGTAGCGGTACTGCTTGATGCTACCGAAAGCTGACCGGTTGTCAACGACGCGCTCGACACCGAGTGCGAGTGGCCGGCGAGGAACGTTTCCTTCGGATCGCGCGGTGATTTTGCAGGAGCCGTTGACAACGTCGCGACGGCTCGGATACCGTCCTCACGCTTGTCTAACCTTCGAGGGCTGGCGCAAAACACCACGAAAAACACCGGGGAAATCGCGCCAGGTTCGGTGAGCGGTCCCTTGGCAGGGCGTCGTTGACGTTCGTCGTGGGCGCTGATCGCATCGAAGGGGCGCGTGTCACCGAGAGGGTGGCTCGCGCGATGGACGAGGACGCGCGTGGATAGAAGTCAGTCGAAGGAGCGATAGCGATGCAGGCGGCGTTGGTTCAACTGCTCGTGTTGGCGCAGGCAGCACAGCACGAAGAGACAGGGTTGGCGGCGTTCTACCACAAGGTAGGGCTCGCGTTTTTCGTCAACATCGGGATCATCATCATCTGCCTCGCGGTCATCGCGGAACGAACGATCTTCCTCGCGTCGAAGTTTCGCGTGAACTCTCGCGAGCTGCTCGCGCAGGTGAAGAAGCTCGTTCAGGCGAACAACATCGATCGCGCGATCAAGCTCTGCGAAGCGGCTGACGTCCCGATGCTCCGCGTGTTTCGCGCCGGCCTGATGCAGGTCAACCGCGGCCCCGACGCCGTCGTGACCGCGATCGAAGAGCAGACGATGGAGATCGAGCCCCAGGTCAACAAGCGCATCAACGCGCTCTTCTCGTTGGCCAACATCGGGACGCTCTTCGGCCTCCTCGGCACGATCATCGGCCTCATCAACACCTTCCGCGCGCTCGACCGCGTGCAGGACCCCGCCGCCAAGCAGCAAGCGCTCGCGCGCGGCATCTCCGAAGCCATGTTGAACACGGCGCTCGGACTCGGCATCGCGCTGCTCTGCCTCATCGCGCACCTCCTGCTCGGCGGACAAGCGAAGCGCATCCTCTCGGACCTCGAGCAGACGTCGACCAAGCTCATCAACTTGCTGACCTCGCAGCGCGAAGGCGCTTGAGCGGTCGCGCCCTCCGTTGGGCGCGACGAGACGCAGCAATGTTCGGTCGTAGCAGGAGTCCGTGATGTCGAGCCGAAAGAACTTTACGCCCGCGCAAGTCGCGTGGATCAACCGAAAGTCGAAGCCCAAGGCCCACGACCCCGCTGATGGTGGCGAGCTCAACATCATTCCGTTCCTCGACATCATCATGAACATCTTGATCTTCGTGCTCGCGTCGGTGACCAGCGTGTTCACCGCGACGATCCCGATGCCTGCGCCGTCGAGCGGTCCCAGCACCGGCGGCGGCGGCGGCAGCAACGAGGTCAACATCACCCTGAAAATCACCCGCGAGGGATACATCGTCGGCGCGCCAGGCGGCTTCTTGCAGCCCGGGTGCTCGGTGGTCAGCAGCGCGACGCTCACCGTTCCGCTGCAGGCCGGTCAGCACGACTTCACGGCGCTCACGCGTTGCATGGAGACGATTCGCAACAACCCCGAGTGGCGCCAGGAGCTCGCGAACAATCACAAGATCCAGATCGCAGCCAACCAGGACATTCCCTATCGCGTGCTCGTCGGCACGCTCGACGCCGTCCGCGAGACTCGCCTCGGCGCCAAGGACATGTTCACCGAGCCGACGCTCGGCATCCTGAACTGAGCGGAGGATCTTCATGAGCAACTCGACGCCAGCCCCGATCCCCGCCACGATCCTCGACGTTCGTCGAGCGATGGTTCACAAGCGCCGCAAGCGCCACGTCGAGCACGTCGACGAGTCGATCAACATCATCCCCATGTTGGACATGATGATGATCATCCTCGTCTTCTTGCTGAAGACGCTGTCCAGCTCGGCCAACAACATCAATCAGAGCGACGATCTTCGCCTCCCGCGCTCTTCGTCGCGCGAAGATCCGTCAGGCGCGATCCAGGTGATCGTGTCGCGCGTGTCGGTCACCGTGGGCGGTCGCAACATTGGTGTGACCCTCCGCAACGGCCTCGTCGATCCCGCACAGAAGCGCGGCGGCGGCGCCGGCTTCTTGATCAACCCGCTCAACAGCGAGATGCGCGACCAGCACGAGCACTCGCTCGCGCTCTCGCGCGCGACCAACCAGCCGTTCCGCGGAGAGATGGCCCTCATCGCGGATCAAGAGACCCCGCTGCGCACCATCTACGAGGTGCTCTACACCTGCGGTCAAAACGGGTTCTCGAACTTTCAGCTGCTCGTGCTGAAGAGCGGCGCGCGCTGAGCCGCTCGCGCGCCGCGACGTTCAGACGGGGTCGGCATCTCGAAGGGGGAGACAGAATCGCAGAGGCAGCCGTCGGCCGCTCGAACGCGAGCCGTTAGGTTGCTGACGGCGCGTTCATCTCTGCGCCGTGGTCGCGTGCAAATGCGCCGAAACAACAGCGAATCCGGCATAGGCTGTCGCTGGCCCGACGCTTGCTATGACGACACGGATGGTGTTTCGCGGAGCGCGCGTGCGCGCCCGATTCACTCATGGCTTCAACCCTGCGCTCGACTCTGGTAACAGGCGGGCAGATTTCGGCTCTCGAGAGGGAATGATGAAGGGTCTTGTTCGCGTCGCGTTGCTGTTGGCCGTCAGTGCTCCGGGCGTCGCGCTCGCGCAGAGCGCTCCGAGCTCCTCTGGTTCTTCGAGCGCTCCGAGCTCCAGCTCTTCGACCGCGACGCCCGCGCCCTCCACGACGCCGGCGCCCGCTGCAGCGCCTGCGGCGCCAACGCAGCCGCTCTTCTGGCGCGGGTCGAGCTTCATCCTCGATCAGTCGACGAGCCTCGAGACGATCGTTCCAGGATTGACGCAGTCGTCGCAGTCGCTTCGCAGCTACCAGCTCTGGGCGTCGATTCGACCGCGCTTCGCGTTGGGCCGGCACTTCTCGCTCGCCGTCCGACAGGACGCGACGTTCGAGCTGTTTCCGGACTACGGCGACACCGGCACCGCGGGGTTCTTCGGCGACCTCTGGACCGACCTCTCGTTTCGCTCGATCCCGACGTTCGGTGGGATCAAGCCGATCGTCGCGCTTCGCGCGCAGTGGCCTGTTTCGCTCGCGACCCGAGCCCGCAACGTGTACGTGACCACTGGCCTGGTGGCGAGCTTCTCGCGCAGCTTCGAGCTGCCACGAGATCAGTCGCTGGCCTTCAGCTTGTCGTTCATCGGCTCGCACCCGTGGGCTGGATCGACGGTCGGCGGAAACCGAATCGCGCCCAACACGCTCGATCGCAACGGCTGCACGCTTGTCGCGATCGACGCAGGCGCCGATCAGGACAGCCGCGCTCAGAGCATCTGTAACTTCGGTCCCGCGCCCGCCAACGCGATCTTCAACCTGATCAGCGTGTTTACAGCCTCGTACCAGACACCAGTCAGCGGCTTGAGCTTCGGCTTCATGGGCGTGATGGTCAACAGCTGGCTGTACGAGCTTCCTCGAGCGTACGTCGTCGATCGCATGGGCGGCGTCGTCGAGGTGCAGACCAATGCGCTCGATCAGCGCATGCGGCAGGCGACGTGGATCAGCATCTCTGCGGACTACGACGCCACCAAGTGGCTGTCGCTGTCGCTCGGCTACTACTCGTTTCGCTCGGTCACCAACGAAGACGGACAGTACGGCAACCCGCTCTATCAGCCCGGCGGCGGCACCCGCATCTTCTTTACGACCTCGGTCGCGCTCGACGCCCTCTATCAGGCGCTCGGCGGCGGCTCCGCAGGCGGCGGCGGCGGATCGTCGGCCCGTAGCGTGACGATGAACGAGACCCGTCGGCGTCAACGCTTCTCGCCCAGCGACCAGGCGCGCGAGCTTCAACGGCAGCGTATGGCGTCGGGCGGTTTGTTCTAGTTCTTCGCCCGGCCAGCTTGGGGTAGGCTCCGCGCTCGCATGCAAGACGAGCGCGACGTGTTGCTGGGGCTCTATCGGCAAATGGTCCTGATCCGACGCTTCGAAGAAGCTTCGGCGAAGGCCTATTCGCAGGGGAAGATCGGGGGATTTCTTCACCTCTACATCGGTCAGGAGGCCTGCGCCGTCGGCGCGCTCGCTGCCCTCGAGAAGCGCGACTACGTCGTGACGACGTATCGCGATCACGCTCAGGCGCTCATCCGTGGGACGAGCGCTCGGGCGTGCATGGCGGAGATGTTCGGCAAGGTCACGGGCTGCTCCAAGGGCCTCGGCGGGAGCATGCACTTCTTCGACGCCGAGAACCGAATGCTCGGAGGACACGGGATCGTGGGCGGACATGTTCCGCTCGCGGCGGGCGCTGCGTTCGCGAGCAAATATCGCGGCGATGGCGCGGTGGCCGTGTGCTTCTTCGGCGAGGGGTCGGCCACGATCGGCGCGTTCTCCGAGGCGCTCAACCTCGCGGCGCTGTGGAAGCTCCCGATCGTCTTCATCTGCGAGAACAACGAGTACTCGATGGGCACGCCGCTCGAACGCTCGCTCGCGGTCGCGGACGTGAGCCAGAAGGCGCTCTCGGTCGGCATCGAGCGCGATCGGTTTCGCTGCACGGACGTGCTCGAGGTGCGCGATCGCGTCGCGGTCGCCGTCAAGCGCGCCCGAGAGAAGAACGAGCCGACGCTCATCGAGGCGCTCACGTACCGCTATCGCGGACACTCGATGTCGGACCCTGGTAAGTACCGAACGCAAGACGAGATCGAGGCGCGAAAGAAAGACGATCCGATCGCGCGCGCCGAGGCGTCGCTGCGAGGGATGGGAGCGAGCGACGACGAGCTCGCGAAGATCAACGCGTCGGTCGAAGCAGAGGTCGAGGACTGCGTGAAGTTCGCGGACGAGAGCGCAGAGCCCGACGAGTCGCTGATCGAAGCGTTCAACTACGCGTAACGGACGGGAGACGGTGGAGAGTCCAATGCGAGAGCTGAGATATCGCGAGGCCCTTCGCGAAGCGATGGCCGAAGAGATGGAGCGCGACGAGCGCGTCTTCATCATGGGCGAAGAGGTCGGGCACTATCAGGGCGCGTACAAGGTCACCGAGGGCCTGCTCGCGCGCTTCGGTGAAAAGCGCGTGATCGACACGCCGATTGCAGAAGAAGGCTTCGCCGGGATCGCGGTCGGCGCGGCGATGGTGGGCCTGCGTCCCATCGTCGAGTTCATGACGTGGAACTTCTCTGCCGTGGCCTTCGACCAGATCCTCTCGCACGCCTCGAAGCTGCGGCAGATGTCTGGCGGGCAGTTCACGGTTCCGATCGTGTTTCGCGGTCCCAACGGGGCGGCGAAGCAGACCGGGGCGCAGCACTCGCACGCGATGGAGACGTTTTACGCGCAGATCCCTGGCATCAAGGTGGTCGTGCCCGCGACCGTGGCGGACGCCAAGGGCCTGATGAAGGCGGCGATCCGCGACGAAAACCCAGTCCTCGTCCTCGAGGACGAGCGGCTGTACGGGACCAAGGGCGAGGTGCCCGACGGCGATCACGTGGCGCCCTTTGGCGTCGCGGCCGTGCGTCGCGCAGGCGAAGACGTCACGCTCGCGACGTGGGGAAAGATGCTCTTGCCCTGCCTCGACGCGGCCGAGCAGCTCGCCAAGGGCGGCGGTCCGTCGTGCGAGGTGATCGACCTACGGACGTTGCGGCCGCTCGATCACCACACGGTCGTCGAGAGCGTTCGAAAGACCGGGCGGCTCGTCGTCGTGCACGAGGCCTGGCCCTACGGCGGCCCTGGAGCAGAGCTCGTCGATCGCGTGCAGCGCGAGGCGTTCGACGCGCTCGACGCGCCGGTGCTTCGCTGCACCGGTCGCGACGCGTCGATGCCTTACAACAAGAAGCTCGAGGACCTGACGATCCCCGACGCGAAGACGGTGCTCGCCGCGGTGCGGGCCGTGATGGCCTACTGAGGGAGACCGACCGTGGCGAAGATCATCGATCTACCGAAGCTGAGCCCGACGATGGAAGAGGGGACCCTCGTCCGTTGGGCGAAGAACGAAGGCGACAGCATCAACGTCGACGACCTGCTCGCAGAGGTCGAGACCGACAAAGCGACGATGGAGTTTCGCGCGTTCGACAAAGGAACGCTGCTGAAGAAGCTCGTCGGCGAGGGACAGACCGCGAAGCTCGGCCAACCCGTGGCGATCTTCGGAGCTCCGGGCGAGGACATCAGCGCGCTCGTCGCCAGCGTCGGGGCAGCGTCGCAGAGCGCAGCAGCGCCGAGCGCGCCGACGCAAACGCCAGCGCCGGCGCCCACCGCCGCACCCGCGGCTGCGCAGGCGTCGCCCGCCCCCGTCGTCGAAGCGCGTCCGGCTCCGTCGGGCCCTGCGGCGGACACGATCTCGCCCACCGCGGGGATCGCGGGGCTGGTCTTGCTCGCGCCCAAGCGCGACGTCACTTCGGTCCCCGCAGGAACGCCCGGTGGCCCGAGCTCACCCCGCGTGCGAAAGCTCGCCCGCGAGCGCGGCCTGGACATCGAGCGCATCGTCGGAACCGGCGAAAACGGCAGGATTACCGCGGCGGACGTCGAGCGCGCCCCCCGCGCGAGCGCAGCGCACGACGCGCCGGCGCCCGCGGTCGCGACCGGTCTGACGACCGCGCGTCGCGAGAGCGAAGTGAAGCCCGCGTCGCAGATGCGAAAGGCGATCGCGCGCAGGCTCGTCGAGTCCAAGCAAACGGTCCCGCATTTCTATCTCGAGGCCGAGCTCGACGTCGAAGCGCTGCTCGCGCTTCGCGAACAGATGAACGAAGGCGTCGATCCGCAGAAGGCCGTGAAGGTCTCGGTCAACGACCTGTTCATCAAGGCGTGCGCGCTCGCGCTCAACGCCGTTCCTGCGTCGAACGCCTCGTGGATCGACGGCAACATGGTGCAGCACCATCGCGTCGACATCTCGGTGGCGGTCGCGGTCGAGGACGGCCTCGTGACGCCCGTCGTGCGCGACGCCGATCGCAAGACGGTCTCCGCGATCTCCGCGGAGGTTCGCGAGCTCGCGGGCCGCGCGCGGGCCAAGAAGCTCAAGCCCGAAGAGATGCAGGGGGGAGTGTTCTCGATCTCGAACCTGGGGATGTTCGGGATCGATCGCTTCGCCGCGGTGATCAATCCGCCAGAGGGCATGATCCTCGCGGTCGGTCAGGCGAGGGATGTTCCGGTCATCAAGGCCGGGGCGCTGGCGCCGGGCAAGCGCTGCTCGGTCACGCTCTCGTGCGATCACCGCGTGGTGGACGGGGCGCTGGGCGCGCAGTTTCTACAAGCGTTGCGCGCGCTCGTCGAAAAGCCTGTGAAAATCCTGCTCTGATCGTTTCGACCGCCGCCCGGTTGGCTCGACGAATCCGCGCGCTCGGCGAGCGCCTCGGACGCAATTGAGCTATGCTCTCGCAGCTCACGGAGGCAAACGCTCTCATGACTGGCCTGTGTCGACTGTTTCTCTCGCAAGAGGCCCTCGATCTTTGGCTCGGCGATGGTCGCGCGAAGATCGACGGAGAAGAGCTCCTCGACACGAAGACCGGTCAGAAATTTCGTTTGATTACTGGGGTGCGTTTCGTCTCCGAGGTCACCGGCGCGCCGGACACCGCCCAGCTCGTGGGCAAGGTGAAGGACGCTGAACAACTCGAGGCGCTCAAGGCCGAGCTCATGAGCGGCAGCGTGATCCTCGGGGAGAACGCCTACGAGGTTCAAGAAGGGTTCGTCGGCACGCCCGAGGTCATCGCTGACGCGCCGAAGCCGAAGCCGCGCGCCGCGACGATCGCGTCGCTTCAGGCGTTTTTCTTGAACAACGTCAAGTAGTTACGTTTGTGAGCGACGTCCTCTTCTCCACGACTGCTGCGGCCTACGCGGTCGCGTGCGTCTTGTGGTTGGTCTACCTGCGGGGAGGAGAGGCGCCGGCGGTCGCGCGGGCGCCGTGGGCGCTCGGCATCGGCGTGGCCGCTCATCTGCTGCGAGACGGGCTTCGCTGGGGGCTCGAGGGCGTCGCGCCGTCCGCTGGGATCGGGCCGACGCTCTCTACGCTCGCGCTCGCGATCGCGACGGCGATGCTCCTCTTGCGGCGCGCGGGCCCGCGGGTCGACGTGATCGCGGGCTTCGCGCTCCCCGTCGCGCTCGGAATGTTGTTGGCCTCTCGCGTGGTGCACAGCGGCGGCACTCCATCGGGCGCGACGTTCGTCGTGCACGTGCTGACCAACACGCTCGGCGTCGCGGCGGCGATCGTGGCGTGCGCCGTGGCGATCGCGTACCTGCTGCTCGAGCGCCAGGTGAAGGCCAAGCGGCTCGGAGTGCTCTTTCGGCGGCTTCCGTCGCTCGATCAGCTCGAGACGCTCTCTGCGCGAAGCGTGTATGTCGCGATCCCTGCGTTGACGGTGGGGATCATCACCGGGCACGTCGTCGCGGCGCGCTCGGGGCGCGCTTCGGGTCTTCCGTGGCAGCAGCTCTTCGCCATGTCGACGTGGGTCGTGTTCGTCGTGCTGGCGGTCCTTCGCGCGCTCGGCGCGTGGCGAGGTCGTCGCGCGATGCTCGGAACGCTGGCGGGAGGCGCGGCGCTCTTGCTCACGCTCGCGATCTACGCGAGGAGGGGCTGAGTCTTGTCACGGACGTCGATCGTCGTCGTCGGGCTCAGTCATCGCACCGCCCCGGTCGAGCTGCGCGAACAGCTCGCGGTGCCGCTCGACTCGCTCGGGGCGACGGCCAAGGAGATCGCCGCCCTTCCTGGCGTGCGCGAGGCGATGTTGGTGGCGACGTGCAACCGCGTCGAGGCCTACGTCGCGTGCGAGAGCGCGACGCGGTCTGTCGAGGCGCTGCGGGGCTTCTTCGCGGGGCGAGCGCCTGGCTCTGCAGTGGGCGACTGCCTCTACGAGTACGCGGACGAGAGCGCGGTGCGACACGTGTTTCGCGTCGCGTCGAGCCTGGACTCGATGGTGGTGGGCGAGCCGCAGATCCTCGGGCAAGTCAAAGAGGCGTACGCCGCGGCGGACAGCGCGGGCGCGCTCGGGCCGACGCTGAGGCGCGCGATTTCGCGGGCGTTTTCTGCGGCCAAACGCGTTCGGACCGAGACTGGGATCGCGACGGGACGCGTGTCGGTCGCGAGCGTCGCGGTCGACCTCGCCACGCAGATCTTCGGCACGCTCGCCGCGCGTCGCGTCCTGCTCCTCGGCGCGGGAAAGATGGCGCTCGGCGCCGCGCGCGCGCTCGTCGTGCAGGGCGCGAAGCTCTCGATCGCCAATCGCAGCTACGAGAAGGCCGCGGAGCTCGCGCGCGCACGCGCGGCGGACGCGCACCCGCTCGAAGACCTCCCCCTGTTGCTCACGGCGGCCGACGTCGTTGTGTGCTCGACCGGCGCGTCTCGCTACGTCTTGACCGTCGAGGACGCCAAGGCGGCGATGAAGGTCCGCAGAGGACGGCCGCTGTTCGTGGTGGACATCGCTGTTCCTCGCAACGTCGACCCGAGGATCAACGACCTGGACGGCGTGTATCTGTACGACGTCGACGACCTCGAGCGAGAGGTCGCGAGGGCGCTGTCGCTGCGCGGCGGATCGCTGCAGCAGGCCGAGAAGATCGTCGACGAAGAGCTGACGGCGTTCGAGCGTGATCGCCGCACGCAGGCCGGGGCGGGGCCGACCATCGCCGCGCTGCGCGAGCACTTTCGAAGCACCATGCGCGCCGAGCTCGAGCGGTCTCTGTCGACGAAGCTCAAGCACCTCGGCGATGCCGAACGCGCCGCGCTCGAGGCGGCGCTCGACGCGGCGGTCAACAAGCTGTTGCACGCGCCGACCGTCGCGCTTCGCTCGCAAGCCGCGACAGAGGACGGCGAGGCGATGGCCGCGGTCGTACGAGCGCTCTTTCGACTGCCCGAAGCGGACCCGGGCGACGAGCGTTGAACCATCGGCACACACAATCGAGTCCGCTCCGAGGCACTGAGTCATGGCCGTAATGTTTCGCGTCGCAACGAGGAGGAGCGCGCTCGCGCTCGCGCAGACGCGCTGGGTGATCGAGCAGTACCGATCGATGAACAGCTGGTTCGCGTACATGGAGAACCAGATCGTCACCGAGGGGGATCGCGTGCAGGACCGACCGCTCTACGAAGTGGGCGGCAAGGGGCTCTTCGTGAAGGAGCTCGAGCGCGCGCTGCTCGACGAGGAGGCGGAGATCGCTGTCCACTCGATGAAGGACCTTCCCGGGACGTTGGCGCCCGGCCTCGCGGTGATGGCCGTGCCGCCCCGCGAGAGCCCGTGGGATCTGTTGCTCACGCGAGACAAGCGTTCGCTCTCGGAGCTCCCGAAGAACGCCCGCGTCGGAACGACGTCGCTTCGTCGGCAGCTCCAGCTCCGCGAGGCCCGGAGCGACCTCGAGTTCATCCCGCTGCGCGGCAACATCGACACGCGATTGCGCAGGCTAGAAGCTGGGGATTTCGACGCGATCGTCCTGGCCGAAGCCGGCGTTCGCAGGCTCGGTCTGACCGTGAAGGCCGTCTCGCTCGAGCGAGAGTTGGTCCCGGCGATCGGCCAGGGCGCGCTCGCGATCGAGGGGTCTCCCTCGCTCTTGGCCTCGGGAAATCCACCGATCGACGCCTTCGTGCGCTCGCTCGATCACGCAGATACGCACCTCGAGACAAACGCCGAGCGGGCGGTCCAACGAGCGCTCGGCGCCGATTGCGTGACGCCCGTCGGCGCGCACGCGCAGATCGATCACGCGGATCGGATCCTCGAAATCGCGGGATTTCTCGCGTCCAACGACGGCAAGCGCTGCGTTCGCGCGCGCGTCGCCGGCGGCGTTCACGAGCACGAGAAGCTCGGTCAGGCGCTCGCCGAAGAGCTTCGACGAGCGCTCGACGCTTCTTGACGAGCGGTCAGCGCGCGGGGGGCGCGGGCTCGATGGATTGGCGCTTCGGCCGCGAAACGTGCGGCTTCGGAGCGCCTAGGCAGCGCTCGAGGTCACGGACGTACACGCCGTACAGGACGTCGGTGCCACGCAGCACCAGGGCCACGGCGAACACTTCGAGGCCCTCGATGCCCGCGAGGTCCTCGACGGTGAACAGCCCCGGAAGGGGCGTCCACGACGCGTCGATTCGAATCGGTGGGCGGCGGATCATGGTGGTTGACTCTCTTTGTTGTGAGCAGAAGCAGTCGCGTTTCGTTCATTGCAACGATGGGGCCGACTGTCGAGCGTTGGATGTCCTCGGTTCGTGTTAGCCTTGGATTTGTTCGCATCGAGCCGCGATCGTGTTCGCACGAATGGCTGGGCTGCGAACGGACGTCAGGTCGAGTCACCACGGTGACGGTGTGGCGCTGCTGTCGTGCTCACCGGGTGTTTCTGGCGTTCGATGCGTGTGGTTGCCGGTCGGAGAGCGCGCTGATATAGACCCTCGCTCTCACTTCGGCATCGAGGTGACAGAAGCCACGGAGCGGTGAGACGATCAAAAAAACCTGGAGTTGCGTGGAGTTTCCCCTGTTCATGCCCGCATGTTGGTGCGCCGGCGCGCGGCGCGTTGTCTCGCCGTCTGGAGGCAGTAGATGTTGTTCGATTGGGTGAGCGGACTGTTTTCGAACGACCTGGCGATCGACCTGGGTACGGCGAACACGCTCATCTACGTGAAGGGCAAGGGGATCGTTTCGTGCGAGCCATCGGTCGTGGCCGTCGAAATCACCGACCGTGGGGCGCGCCGAATCAAGACGGTCGGCCGCGAAGCGCGCGAGATGCTCGGACGTACCCCCGAGCGCATCCAGGCGATCCGGCCGCTGCGCGACGGAGTGATCGCCGACTTCGAGATCACCGGGGCGATGCTTCAGTACTTCATCCAGAAGGCCAACGCCCGAAGGACGCTGATCAAGCCGCGGATCGTGATCTGCGTTCCGTTCGGGATCACCGAGGTGGAGAAGCGAGCGGTCAAAGAGAGCGCCGAGCAGGCTGGAGCCCGCGAGGTGTTTCTCATCGAAGAGCCGATGGCCGCCGCGATCGGCGCCGGGCTCCCGGTCGCCGAGCCGACGGGAAACATGGTCGTCGACATCGGCGGCGGCACCACCGAGGTGGCCATCATCTCGCTCTCGGGGATTGTTTACTCGCAGTCGATCCGCGTCGGTGGGGACAAAATGGACGAGTCGATCGTCGCGTACATGAAGCGCAAGTACAATTTGCTCATCGGCGAGCAGACGGCAGAGCGCGTCAAGTGCCAGGTGGGCAACGCCTATCCGCTCGACGACGTGTTGATGCTCGAGGTGCGGGGCCGCGATCTGGTGGCCGGCGTTCCGAGAACCGTGTCCGTGACGAGCGACGAGATCCGCGACGCCCTCGCCGAGCCGATCAACGCCATCACCGAAGCGGTGCGCATCGCGCTCGAGCAGACTCCCCCCGAGCTGTCGGCGGACATCCTCGACAAGGGCATCGTGCTCACGGGCGGAGGAGCGCTCTTGCGCAACCTCGACGTGCTGCTTCGCGAAGAGACCGGATTGCCGGTGATGGTCTGCGACGATCCGATCAGCGCCGTCGTCCTCGGCTGCGGCAAGTGCCTCGATTACCCGCAGCTGCTCGCGTCGGTCGCCGTCGGCTGATCGTATTCGCAGCGGGGCTTCGGGTTGGCGAGCCGCTCTAGCGGATCGACACGCTCGATCGCGCCGCGATCGACAGGAGTCTCGCGGCGACCGCGGCACGCTCGCACTGCTCGGTGAAGAACGATGGGTGTGTCTCTGCTTCGTTGACGCGCATCTGCGCTACGAGCGCGGCGACCCGCTCCTCGGTCCACGCGTCCGCAGGGGGCTCGGTCAGGTCGACGGCGTTGGCTTCCGAGAGGGCCAGCGCTTGTGTCGCGGTTCGCTCAGGCAACGTGGCTCCCTGCCGACGCGCGACGCGGAGCGCGCGCGATGGGCTCCGCGAGGACGTCTCGGGGATCTCGAATCGCGTCGAGCATCGGCCGAACGTGAGCGACCATCGGCGTTCCTTGCTCGGCGAGGCGGGCGAGGGCGCGCACCGCGGCGGTGCGGTCGTCGGGGTCTTCGAGGATCTCGACGAGCGCGGCGGCGATGAGAGACCGCGGGTCCTCGTCGATCGGGGTCGTCGAAATACGCTGAATTTCTCGGCTTCGAAACACCTTGTCGACGATGCGGCACGCTCTGGCTCTCGCGTCGTCGAGCGCGTCGCCCTCGATCGCCACCCAGCGTGCGGCTTGCGCCACCGATCGATCTCCGTCCTTGCGCATCGCGCCGATGGCCGCCGCGAGCTCTCGTGGAACGTGCACGTCCACCGCTGCGATCGCACGGCAGAGCTCCACTCGAACCTCGGGGCGCTCGTGCGAGAGGTGTGGCGCGAGCTCGGCCAGTCGACCGGCCATCCCGAGGCCCCTGGCGAGCGCGAAGGCGGCGTTGGAGGCCGTGAGCTCGGCGCGCGCGTTCATGGCTGCGACGACGGCGTCGACGGTGGTCGCAGTGGCGTCCCAGCGCACCGCCAGGGCGAGCGCTTGCGTGGCGGAATAACCAACTCCGTTGGTCTTCCACAAGCCGCTTCCCGGCGCGAGGTCGGGTCGCGTCTTGTCGTTGAGCGCCTTGACCAACGGGGGGACGTGCGGCCGAAGGTCGCAGGGTGTCGTCGCGCCGATCGCGGATCGCGATCGCGTCGATCGCCGCGAAGCGAACCACTTTGTCCTCGTGCGCGACGGCGTCGACGGTCGCGGCGGCGACGAGCGTCGCAGGGATCGTGCGGGCGGCGCCGTCGTGGAGCGGACCGATGTGCTCGAGCGGCTCCTCGGCGACGAGCGCGCGCCGCGTCCGCTGCAGGGCTCGATGAAGCGCGCGACGAGGAGCGCAGCGCGGGCGTCCTTCGCGAGCAGGGCCTTCCACGCTTCGAGGCCGGATTCGCTGGCGGTGGCCTGCTCGGCGAGCGCAGTAGCCGCGGCGATGCGAAGAGGGTCGCTCTCGGAGAGCGCGGCGATCAGCTCGTCTTTGGAGGTCTTCGAGCGGGAGAGGATCGATTGAAGCGTCACCGTGACTGCAGAAAGGTCTGCATGCGAGCTGGTTCGTAGCGCAAGAAGATCGTGCGACGCACCATCGGGGTCGCGTACCCGTGCACGTGACGAACGACGTACACCGTCGGCCGAGGCTGCGGCCGCGGCGGCTCGGGCTGCGAATCCAGGGACGACAACCACGAGGCGAGGATCAGAAAGGGAACGGCGAGCAGCACGAGGTCGCACTCCTGAGAGAGAGGGGAGGAGGGGGCGCTTCTCGAAACTCGCGACGCCTCGAGGCTCTTCCCGGAGACGATTCGAGTTGCAGAATTTAGACGAAGATCTAAATAGACGATCGTCGAACTATGTCCAACCTGTCGGCGACGTTCGCCGCTCTCTCGGACGAGACGCGGCGTCGGATTCTGACGCTGCTTCGCGACGGATCGAAGACCGCTGGCGAGATCTCCGCGGAGTTCTCGTTGACCAAGCCGACGATCTCGCACCACTTGAAGGTGCTCGAAGAGGCGGGGCTCCTGCGTTCGGAGCGGCGAGGGACGTTCATCGTCTACGCGCTGCAGAGCAACGTGCTCGAGGACCTGGCGCAGTCGCTCGTCGAGATGTCCGCGGCCCTACCGCGGAGAAAGCCCAAGAAGTACCCATGAGTCGCGCGGAGTCTGCCTTCGATCGGCTGAGCGTCGGATTGCTCGTCGCGACGACGACGATCACCGCGGCGCTCTACACGCGCCTGCCCGACACGATGCCGATTCACTTCGGCCTCGACGGACGCGCGGACGGATTTGCGCCCAAGTACATCGGCGCCTGGCTCCTGCCGCTGCTCACCGCGGCGCTCTGGCCCTTCGTACGATTTGGCGGGCGCTTGCTCCGGTCGCCGGCGCGCGAGCGCTACGAGCGCTCACCGATCGCGCTCGCAGCGCTGCTCACCGCGGCGTTCATGGCGGGCATCCAGCTGTGCGTGCTCGCTGCGAGCTTGCGCGACGGCTCGTTCGGGCGAGGGTTTGCGCTCTTGCTCGCGGCGTTCTGGTTCGCGATGGGGCTGATCTTTCCGAAGGTGCGGCGCAACCCGTTTCTGGGCGTTCGCGTGCGCTGGACGCTCGCTTCCGACGAGAACTGGGCGCGGACTCATCGCTTCGCGGGACAGTGCTGCTTCGTTGGTGCCCTCGTCGCGCTGCTTGGTGCGGTCGTAGGCTCGGTGGCCCTCGCGATCGCCGCGATCGTCGTCACTGCGCTCGCGCCGGTCCTCTACTCGTATCGAGCGGCGCGCGCCGATCGCTCGACATAGAGCGTAGGCGGCGCGGATGTAGGCGAGACTCTCGTCGCGGTCCGCACAGCGGACGCCATCGTCGCGTGGGAGCGATCGTCGCGGTCACGATTGCCGCTCGCGCGCGACGACAGATCTGCGATGATTTCGTGGGTCATGCTCGGACGCTCGAGACAGCTCGCGTCGATCGCGCTCGTTGCGCTTTGCGAAGCGGGATGTCGCGCGGCGCACGCGGCGTCCCCGAGCGAAGACGACGAGCGGCCTCGCGCGAGCGTGCCCGCGCCAACCGTGTCGTCCACCTCGATGAGCCCGGCGATGTTTGCGCAGTGGAGCGCCGAGAGCGCGCTCCGTCGCGCGCCGCGCGTTTCGCCGAACGCTCGCCGCGCGTCGAGCCCTTCGGCGCGGCTGGCTCCCCCGGTGGTGGACCAACACGAAGAAGACTCGTCCATGGAGGATGCCGTCGACCCTGACGAAGACGTCGCGGCGCCGGTGTTGCGAGGAGCGCTGCGGCCGCTCGCGTGCCGGGGATGGCGGAGAGCGGCGACCGACGCTCCGCTCGGCGAGTGCCCGGCGACGATGGTCGAACGCGTGCTCGCGTTTCATCCGGACGCCCTCGTTGTTCTCGGCGGCGGTTTACGACGCGACGGAACGGCCAACTGCGCGACCGCCGAGCGCGGGTACATCGCGGCGCAGCTCTTCGTCGCGCTCGAGGCGCGACCGATGCTCGTGTTCTCGGGGCACGCGAGCCGATGGATTCGGCGTAAGGTCGATCGCGCGGACGCCGCGTGCATCGCTGCTCGGATCGCGCAGGGACCGCTCGGACAAGAGGTTCCGCGGTGGGCTCGAGAGCAGGGCGAGCCGCGCGTCGGCGATCGCTTCGCGGTGAGCGAGGCCGAGTCGATGTGCGCGGTGATGCTGCGCGCCGTGCCCGAAGCGATGCGCGATTTGGTGATCGAGCGAGCGCGCTTCGATGTGCGCGCCGGAGACACCGTCGAGAACGCGCGCTTCACCCGCGGGCTGCTCGTCGAGCGCGCCACGCAGCGAGCGCTCGTGGTCACCTCGCCGTTCATCAACCCGCACACGATGAAGTACTATCCCCACGCAGATCGCGCGCTGCGCGCGTTTCGCGGGGTGCGTCGCGACGGGGGTTATGCGCTCGGCGCGATGGCGTGCCCGCGTAGCGCTCGGCGCGCGCCGTGGTGGGAGTTCGAGTGGGTCGAGGGGTGGGCTGGCCCGCTGCGGTCTCGGGACCTGCACGACGGCGATGGCCCCGCGCATCCGCGAGGGGGCGAGTAGCACGAAGCTGGATTTCGACCACTCCGGGCGCGGTGTTTGCCCTCGTCGCCCGATCGTGACAATTGTCGGGGCCCTCTCATGGATCCCCGCGGCCGATATCTAAACGCGCTCATCAGCGTGCTGCTGCTCGGGATTTCATTTTTCTTTTTGCGCACGAGCCTCCGCGATCCGGGCCAGCAGAGCGGACTCGATCGGTCGGTCTCGAGCGCCACGAGCTGGGTGCATTCGATTTCGGACCCGGTCGCGCGAGGCATCGCGGCGGTGTGGGACGACTACATTTTTCTGGTCCACGTTCGCCGCGAAAACGAGCGGCTCCGCGCGGAGATCGCGCGGTTGCGACAGGACGCGCAGCGCTATCGATCCGCGTTCGAAGAGAACCGACGGTTGCGCAGGCTCCTTCAGCTTCGCGTCGACACGCCGGTCGAGTCGCTCGCGGCGGAGGTCGTCGCCCGCGATCCGTCACCATTTTTTCGGGTCGTTCGCCTCGCGATCACCACGCAGGACGCGCCGCGACTGCGCGTGGGAATGCCCATCATCACCTACGACGGCGTCGTCGGGCAGATCAACTCGGTCGTCGGGCGCTACGCCAACGTCACGCTCGTCGCCGATTCGCGCAGCGCGATCGACGCGATGATCGAGCGCACCGGAGCACGCGGAATCGTTCACGGCACCGGCGAGCGCAATCGCTACAGCGCTCAGGTCGAGTACCTGCAGCGCACCGATGATGTTCGTGTGGGCGACGCGGTCGTGACCTCGGGCCTCGGCTGCCGCTTTCCGCCGGGGCTCTTGCTCGGGCGAGTGAGCGCCGTCACACGACGAGAGTTCGGGTTGTACCAAGAGGTAGAGATCACCCCGGCTGTGGACTTCTCGAGGCTCCAGGACGTCCTGGTGCTCGCGACGCCGCAGCAAGAGTGCCGCCCAGGTCAGCAGCCCAATCAACGACGGCCCGCGCGCTCGCAAGCGGGCGCAGCCGGAGGCACGTCTTGAGTCCGGACCCAGGCGCGCGATGCTGAACGGGCTGTTGCTCGCGCTCGGGTTTCTCTTGCTCGCCGCGCAGAACCTCGTCGCCAAGCTCTGCGACGCGATCGGCGTCGGCGAGTGGGCGTATCCGTCGCTCGTGTTGCCGGTCGTGCTCTGGCTCGCCGTGGGCGATGTGTCGCTCGGACGAGGATCGCTGCTGTCGTTTGTGCTCGGGTACTTCGTCGACGCGTTCGCGGGGCTCCCCTTGGGGCTCAACACGTTCGTGATGCAGGTGCTCTTTCTGCTCTCGCGCGTGGCCGGTCTGAAGCTCTTTCTGCACGGCAAAGTGTTTCAGCTCGTCCTCACGTTCGTCGCGGGAATCGCAGGGGGCGCGCTGACCGTTGCGCTTCACGTCGTCTTCGAGCGAACGCAAGGTCGGCTCGCCATCGGGCACGCGATGCTCGTCGTGCTCTCTCAGTCCGTGGCGACCGGGCTCTTTGCTCCGATCGTGTTCTCGATCCTGTCGCGCTTGCCGGGCGCGCCGACCACCGTACAAGCGAAGGAGAGCTGACGGCGCATGCAGATCACAGGACGCGCGGGAGTAAGCGAGTTTCGCGAGCGAATCCGCTACATGGCGGTCGTCGTGGTCTTGGGGCTCACCGTGCTCGCGCTGCGGATGTTCAAGCTGCAGATCCTCGACGGAGACAAGTATCGACGCGAGGCCGAAGAGAACATCCTTCGAATGATCTACATCCCGTCGACGCGCGGCGTGATCCGTGACGTCCGAGGGCGGGTGATCGCCGCGAATCGACCGGCGTACAACGTGTACGTCGTTCCTCGGTGGTTCATGCGGCGGATGGACGAGGTGTTTCCGAAGTTCGCCGAGTACCTCGGGCTCACGCGGGACGAGCGGGATCGCCTCGAGGCGCGCATCCGCGGCGTCGACGGTCGAAAGCGCGATCAGTACATCCTCGTGCGCGGGGACATCGACCGCGAGACGCTCGCGATCCTCGACACGCACAAAGACGAGCTCCCTGGCGTCTCCGTCATCGCCGCGCCGCTTCGAACCTACCCGTTCGGAACGCTCGCCGCGCACGCGGTCGGCTACATCAACGAGGTGTCCGCCGAGGACCTCCAGCAGCGGCCCGGCGAGGACTACCGCGCCGGCGATCGCATCGGACGCATGGGCATCGAGCGCGCGTGGGAGAGCATCCTTCGCGGGAGGCGAGGGTGGGTCCGCGTCGACCGCGATCACCGCGGGCTGATCCTGTCGTCGCGAGAAGACATCCAGCGCTTCGGCGCAGATCGCAGGCAAGACCCCGTGCCTGGACGCGACCTGGTGTTGACGCTCGACATGGAGCTCATGCGAGCCACCGAGCGCGCGTTTTCGCAGCGCGCATACCCGTCGGGCGCCGCCGCGGTCGTCGAGGTGCGCACTGGGCGCGTGCTCGCGCTGTACTCCAGGCCCGCCCTCGACCCCAACGAGATGACCATCGGCGTGTCGCTTCAGCGTCTGCGCGAGCTCTCGGACTCGCGAGGACTTCGCCCGCTCGTCGACCGCGCGATCTACGAGATGTATCCGCCGGGCTCGACGTTCAAGCCGATGACTGCGATCGCCGCGCTCAACGCCGGGATCATCGACCCGTCCGAGCAGATCCGGTGCGTGGGATACATCACGCGAGGCAACCGGCGCTTTCGCTGCGCGCACGGGCACATCCACGGGCTCGTCAATCTACAGAGCGCGCTGATCCAGTCGTGCAACGTGTACTTCTTCACCGCGGGCGAGGCCGCGCGGATGAACCGGATTCATCGCTCGGCGATGGACTTTGGCTTCGGGCGTCGCACTGGCATCGGGATCAACTCCGAGGCGGCCGGCTTCATCCCGACCGAGGAGTGGTACAACCGGGTGTGGGGCAGCTTCCGCCGCGGCTACACGCTCAATACCGCGATCGGTCAGCAAAATACCAGGACGACGGTGCTCCAGCTCGCGCTGGCGTACGCTGCGCTCGCCAACGGAGGGACGCTCTATGTGCCGCAGTTGATCGAGCGCGTGGTGTCGCCGGACGGCACGACGCTGCAGGAGTTTCCTCGCACGGTGCGACGGCGAATCGACGCGAGCGACACGCACCTCGCGCTCATCGACCGCGCGCTGCGGGGCGTCGTCGCTGACCCGCGAGGGACCGCCCACCTCGTCGACATGCCCGAGGTCTCCCTCGCCGGAAAGACCGGGACCGCGCAGGTCTCGCGGACGCTGCGCGAGGGCGAAGACCGAAGGCTCGCCGCGGACCACGCGTGGTTCGCGGGCTTCGCTCCCGCGGAGAACCCCGAGATCGCGGTCGTCGTCCTCGTCGAGCACGGAGGATCGGGAGGAAGCGAAGCGGCCCCCGTCGCCGCGCAGATCGTCCGCGATTACTTCATGCGCGTTCGTCCTGGGACGCCGATCGAGAGCGTCGCGCGGGCGAACACGCGCACCCAGCGCGAGCGCGAGCGGCAGCTGCGCGAGTGGCGCGCTCGGCAGCGACGACGACACCACTAATCAAACCATCCCGGTTTTGTCCCACCAACGCTTGCGACGACGAGATCGACCATGGCGATCGAACGAGGAATACGAGAGCAGTTCGACTGGGGCCTCTTCGTGGTGGTCTGCATCATCGCGACGATCGGCGTGGTCAACCTCTACTCGGCGACGAGCTCGCTCGCTGGCGTCCGCGGCGAGCTCTACGTCCAGCAGATCTACTGGTTGGCGCTGGGGTCTGGCGTCGCGGTCATCGTCGCGGCGATCGACTACAAGTACTACGAGCGCTACGCGTACGTCGGCTACATCGCGAGCATCTTCGCGCTGATCGCTGTGTTCGTGCTGGGAAAGAGCATCCGCGGCACGCACCGCTGGATCCAGATCGGCAGCTTTCAGTTTCAGCCGTCGGACTTCGTGAAGATCACGACCGCGATCGCCGTGGCCAAGCGGCTCAGCATGGACAGCCACGTCGAGAAGTGGACCCTGCGAGACCTCCTCGCGCCCGGCGCGCTCCTCGCGGTGCCCGTCTTGCTCGTGCTCGCGCAGCCCGACCTCGGGACGGCGATGATCGTCGCGCTCGTCTCGCTCGGCGTGCTCGCGCTCGCCAAGATCGAGCGGCGCACGTTCTGGATCTTGCTGATCTCGGGCGTGCTCGGCTCGGTCTTCATGTGGAACTTCGGCTTGAAGGCGTACCAAAAGGACCGCCTGACGAGCTTCATGGACGCCGACAAGCACAAGCTCGACTCGGCCTACCAGGCGGTGCAGTCGGTCATCGCGATCGGCTCTGGGAGCGTCTTTGGCCAAGGCTTCATGAAGGGCACCCAGAATCAACGCCACTTCATCCCCGACCCGTTTACGGATTTTCCCTTGGCGGTCTGGGCGCAGGAGTGGGGGCTGGTGGGATCGCTGCTGCTCCTGGCCTGCTACCTGTTCTTGATTCTGTGGGCGCTCAACATCGCGAGCACCGCGAAGGACCGCTTCGGCAGCGCCGTCGCCGTGTCCTGCGCCTCGCTGTTCTTCTGGCACGTGATCTTCAACGTCGGGATGGTCTCGCAGATGTTGCCCGTCGTCGGCGTCACGCTGCCGATGTTCTCCTACGGTGGCTCGAGCGTCCTGACGATGATGATCGCCGTCGGGCTGCTGATGAACGTCTCGATGCGCCGCTCGACGCTCTGATCGGCGGCGCGGTTCGTCTCCCGCCCGAGCGAAATCCCGCTGTACGCTCTGGGTCGTGTCTTCGATGCTCTCGAGCCAATCGCTGCTGGCGCTCGTCGGCGCGGTCGATTCACCTTCGCTCACCACCGTCGGCTTCGGTGTCGCGACGCTGGTCGCTTGGTTCGTGCTCGCGGTGTTGATCCCGAAGGAGCACCGGGGACGGCTGCGGCTGCCGCTCTTGATGCAGGGCATGTGGCTGATCGCGACGGTGATCTGGGCGGCGAAATTCTTCGCCGTCGCGACGCGCGATCTCTTCGCGGTGGTCTCGTCGGTGTTCGGAGCGCTCGCGCTCGCGCGCATCGGGTGGCTTCTGGTCATCGACGTGTTTCTGCAAGAAGGCCGCCGAATCGGCCTGTCGAAGCTCACGCGCGACCTCTTGCACGCCGTCATGTTGATCATCGTGGCGATCTCTGCGGCGCGCGCGGCGGGAGCGGACGCGCAAGCGCTGGCGACCACCGGCGGTCTCGTCACCGCAGGGCTGACGTTTTCTCTGCAACAGACGCTCGGCGACCTCGTCGCAGGAATCTTGCTCAGCGCTCGCGCCCCATTCGAAGTGGGCGATTGGGTCGCATACGACGATGACCGTCAGCACGTCGGCCGCGTCGTCGAGATCAACTGGCGCGACACGCGGCTGCACACCAACGACGACGTCGAGGTCGTCGTGCCCAACTCGACCCTGGCGCGCGCGTCGATCCTGGTGTTCACCCGGCCGCGGCCGATCAGCCGACGCATGGTTCTTTTCGACGTCGGGTATCAACACGCTCCGCACGACGTAGTCGACGCCGTGCGCGAGGCGATCAACGACCCGATTTCTGGCGTGCTTCCGACGCCGGCGCCGGACGTGATCCTGTCGTCGTTCGAGGGGAGCTCGATGCGCTACGCGGTGCGGTTCTTCATCGAAGACTTTCTGCGGCGCGATGCCATCGACAGCGACGTGCGCATGCGTCTCTGGTACGCGCTGCATCGGGTTGGAATCGACTTTCAGTTTCCGCGGCTCGACGTGGATGTGCTCAAGCCGACGACCCACGATCCAGAGGCCAAGATGCAGCGCCGCGCTGACGCCCTCGCGCGCATCGATTTCTTGGGAAAGATGGCCCACGAAGACGTTCGAGCGCTCGCCGAGGCGTCCAGGACGCGCGTGTTTCACCCCGGCGAGGTCGTCGTGCGCGCCGGCGATACGTCGACCGAGCTGTTCGTGCTGGCCTCGGGCGAGTGCGTCGTTCGCACCGACACCGGTCGCGAGGTGGCGCGGCTGGGCGCGGGGGATTTCTTCGGCGAGATGGCGCTGCTCACCGGTGAGCCGCGATCGGCGACGGTCGCCGCGGTCACGCCTTGCACGTTGCACGTGCTGCAGGCGGACGCGTTTCGTACGGTCATCGCGCGCTATCCCGAGAAGCTCGAGCAGGTCTCTCAGGTGGTCGCCGAGCGCCAGGCCGAGATCGAACGTCGTCGCGGAGCAGACCTCTCGTTGCAGCTCAAGGCGCAGCAGCAAGAGACCTTGCTCAGCCGAATGCGACGGTACTTCGCTGGGAAACCGGAGTGAGTCGCCGGCACTGTTAGCGCCTGGTAGCGCGCAACACCGCTGCTTTCTCGCGGTCGTCATTGGCGCGACGCGCGTCGCCCGTCGCGTCCCAACACTTTGCTCGAAGCTCGAGCGGCTGCGCGCTCGTCGGCGCGAGACGCACCGCTTCGTCGAGCTCGACGATCGCCTTGTCGTGCTCGGACTTGCGGTGAAAATACGTCGCCCTCGCGACGAACGTGCAGCTCTGTCGATAGCCGAGCTCGATCGCCCGCTCGAGGTCAGCGAACGCAGCCTCGCCGCGGCCGAGCTCGAGCAGGGCCTCGCCTCGATCGCTGAAGGCCTTTCCGTACGCCGGAGAGAGCGCGAGGGCGCGGGAGTACGCCACCACCGCGTCTTCGAAGCGTCCGACGAAGTGCAGCGTCGCGCCGCGCATCTCCTCGAGCTGCGCTCGACGGTTCGCATCGGTGCTTCGGCGTGTGGCGTCGGTGATCGCGCGATCGAAGCACGGCAGCGCGCGCGGGTACTGCCTCGCGTTGAAGTAGAGCAGCGCGAGGTCGCCGAGCGCCGATTCGGGGCAGTCGAGCGGCTGCAGCTGCAGCGCAGCCTCGAGGTCCGACGCTGCGTCGAGCGGCCGAACGAGCACCGTCCGCAGCTGCGATCGCCGCACGAGCGCGTCGGCGCGCCTGGGCGCGAGCCGAATGGCCTCGGAGAGATCGCGCTCGGCCGACAGCTGTTTCTGCGAGGCCGAATGAGCGGCCGCCCGCGCGAGCAAACATTCGACGCGATCGAGCGGATCGATCGTCGAGTCTGCCGCGAGCGCGGCATCGAGGTCGGCGAGCGCTTCGGCGGGACCCAAGTGCAAGAGCTTCGCGCGGCCGCGCAGCGCCACGAGCTCGGCGGTGAGCTGCGCGCCCGTCGCGGACAACGCTTCGATGATCGCCTGCGCCGTCATCGCGTCGTGAAACCACGCGAGGGAGCAGCGCGCTCGAAGCGCGGCGAGTCGAAGGTCTCGAGGGCTCGCCTTGGCCAGCTCCGCGGTGCTCGCGTCGAACGCTTGCTTGTCGTTGGCGCGGCGCGCCCAGCGCGCGAAGAGCTCGTGCGCAGCCGCCTGGGGGTCTGCGTGCTCGAGGTTCAACGCCTCGCGATGGGCGGCGATCGCAGCTCCTGCTGCTGCGAAATTATTAGAGATTCTGGCATGCCCGAGGCTCTCGAGCGCAGCGAGCGTCGCCTCGTGCGCGCCCTCGAGCGCGGCGCGCTTTCGCCGTTCGTCGAGCGCTGCGGCGTCGAAGTCTGCCAGGTGTGCGAGCGCCTCGAGAACGGTGATGCTCAGCGCGCGATCGGGCGCGTGCTTTCGGAGCGACGAAGCGGCTTCTTGCCAGCGTTGGCGGTCGGAGTAGGGGAACGCTCCGTCCATGAGCAGCGCGAAGAAAGCGCACGGCGGATGCTCGGGCATCGCGTCGAACGCCGCGTTGACGTGCGCTCGTGCTTCCCAGAGCAGAGCGCCCCTCAATCGATGGGCCGCCGCGGCGAGGCGGTCGATTCTGGCGCCGACGAACTCGAAGGTGGTCGACGCGACCGTCCCGAAGTGACCGAGGTCTTCGAGCAAGTCTGTGGGATCGATCGGAGTGGTGCGTGGAGCTCCAGCCATGCGAGGGGGCCGAGGGTAGGCAGCGGAAGGGCGTTCGTCGACCCGGCGACGCCGGCGATGGCGGCCCCGGTTCGTCGCGGGCTGGCTTTCGGCGAATCGTGCTCCGCTGTAAGAACCACTGGTGATGCAACGCGAACCAGTCCTGTGCGCCGTCGTGCAGATGACCGCCCGCGACGACCTCGTGGCCAACCTCGAGAAGGCTGCGTCGCTTGTTCGAAGGGCTGCGCTCCGAGGAGCGAAGCTCGTCGCGCTGCCCGAGAACCTCGGGTTCATGGGGCCCGAAGAGGCGAAGCTCGCGACGGCCGAGGATTGGCCCCTCGGCGCGGCGAGCGACGACGCTGGGGCCGTGCGGTCGTGGGCTTCGGCCCTGGCGCGCGAGCTCGGCTTGTACCTCGTGCTCGGCGGAGTCACCGAGGCGAGCGCCAACGCCGGCAGGGTGCACAACGCGTGCGTGGTGGTCGACGATCGCGGCGTGATTCTGGCGAAATACCGCAAGATTCACTTGTTCGACGTCGAGCTCGCGGACGGGACATCGCTGCGGGAGTCGAAGGTGGTCGACCCTGGAGAGGCCATCGTGGCGTGCGACTCGCCGATCGGCAGGCTCGGGTTGTCCGTTTGTTACGACGTACGATTTCCGGAGCTCTACCGTCGGCTGGTGGACGCGGGCGCCGAGGTGCTGTGTGTGCCGGCGGCGTTTACCGTGCCGACGGGCCGCGACCACTGGCACGTTCTCTTGCGAGCGCGCGCGATCGAATCGCAGTGTTACGTGCTTGCCCCGGCGCAGTGGGGCGCGCACGGACACGGCCGGACCACCTATGGTCACGCGTTGATCGTCGACCCGTGGGGAACGGTGGTCGCCGAATGCGCGGACGGTGAAGGGGTCGCGTTGGCCGAAATCGACCTGGCGCGGCTGCACGCGCTGCGAGGGCAGCTGCCCAGCTTGAAGCACCGCCGACTGGTTGGTCCGTAGGCAGCGTTCGTGCGGGCTGCGCGCCCGACGTCGTCAGTTCGGGCGGACGACCGCGAGCCGCGCGGCGGGCTCGAAGCAACGAAGGTGGCCAGACTCTTCGCCGACGTAGATCGCGCAGTCGTCGTCGATGCGCAAGAGGTCCGGCACCAGCTCGCAGCCCGAGAGGTCTGCGATGGTCGCGCCGTCGCGGGGCCGGAGCACGCCGAGTGATGTTTGCGGGATGAACAGCGCGCCGGCGCGGAGCTGGCAGTCGAGGCGGCGCGGCATGTCGGATTCGCGAGGCGTTCCCAAGACGCGTGACCAGCGGACGACGCCTTGCGGCGCTTCGACGGCGCATACGCGGCCCGAAGGCAGATTCGCGACGAGCAGCGATCCAAACGCCGAGAGCGAGGCCGGACGTCCGCGGAGCGACGAGTTTCCGAGCGGAACTTCGAAGGCGAGTTCGCCGTCACTCGTACGAAGCGCGACGAGGCGCGGGCCTTCGGGGGCGGTCAGCACGACTGCGACGACGTCGCTCGTGGCGGCCGGGGCGCTCGCGGATGCGCCAGCGAGGTCTGCGCACCATCGCGTCGCGCCGGTGAACGCGTCGATCGCGAAGAGCTGTGCGCGGCCGCGGCCGTTGGCGCCGCCGATGGCGAACACGGTGTCGGCGTGGATGCACGGAGTGCTCGAGAACGGCGTGCTGGCGGCGACGCGCCAGACGGTCTCGCCGGTCGCGACGTCCAGCGCGGTGAGCGACGAATCGCCAGCGGCCGTGATGAGCAAGCGGCCGACGCGCTTGAACCGAAACGTCCCGCCAGCGCGCGCGGTGAAGCGCCACCGTGCTTCTCCGGTGTGCTGATCGAGCGCGACCAGCCGCCGCTCTCCCTCGGCCACGACGATGGTCTTGGGCAGGCCGACGGCGGTCACCGAGAACACCGCTGCAGGGGCGCCAGCGCGGGGTGCGATTCGAGTGCTCCAGCGGACCTCTCCGTCGGAGGCGTCGCGGAGCTCCGCCTCGCCTCGGGCGGACAGCCGGAGAATCGCGTCGCCGACGATCGACGTCGCTGCGCGGCCGATCGCGTGAGACCAGAGCATCGACCCGGTTCGGGTGTCGAGCGCGGCGAGCTCCCTCGCTCCAGGAACGACCACGCGATCGCCCAGCACTGCAACGCCGCTCAAGTCGATGCCTTCGATCTCCGCGCGCCAACGCTCCTGGTAACGGAGCCGACGGTTGTCCGTGTAGTCGGGCGTCGCGCGCTCGTCGACCGGCGTCTCGGGCATCGCGCTGGCGCGATACAACGCGGGGTCGTCGTTGAGCTTGTCGGTCGAATCTCGGAGGTCACGAGCGATGCGTCGCAGCGTTCGCGCGTCGACGCGCAGCGCGCGGAGGCGCAGGTTTTTGGCTCGCGAACGATCACAGCGCACCAGCGCGCGGGTCATGTCGATGGCGGCCTCGGCGACGGGCAGCGCGAAGTCGCGCGGGTCGAGGTTGGTCGCGGTGAAGGTCGAGCCCGAGCGGCCGTTGATTCCGAGGGCGAGTCGACCTTCTGCGCCGAGGCGAAGCGTGATCTGCGAATCACCGACGTTGGTGCGAGCGTGCATCGGCTTGCGGGTCGCAAACGCGTCGAGCAGCGGGCGGCAGAGGGCGACGAAGCGCTCGAGCTGAAGAAAGAGAAATCCCTCTGGGAGCTCCGAGCGGTGGCCGCGGGCTTCGACGGAGATTCTTCCGCGAAAGAGCAGGGCGTGAAGGTCCGAGACCAGTCCGCGTCCATCGGATGGCGCGGCCGGAACGATCGCGTCGAATCCGAGCTTCACCGCGCCGCTCGGGGACGAGCGCCACGCGACGCGGGTGTCGACGCCGCGACAGGGCAGGGGTGAGGGAGCGTTGGCGGCGCGCTCGAGCTTGTCGACGAGGGGCCTCAGCTCCTGCGCGTACGCGGCGGGGAGCGAGCGATCGAGCATATCGAGCGCGGTGCGGCACTGTTCGGCGAGCGCGTTGGCGTCCCACGGCAGGTCGAGCCAGCGGATTTCGGGCAGCGCTCCGGTGCGAAACACGCTCGCGAGGAGCTGGCTTCCGCGGACGATGAGACAGAGCTCCCACGGGCCGCCGTCGAGCGGGATCGAGCACTTCGCGACGCGACCCTCGAGGAGCGCCGCTCCTCCCGCCGCGATATCGCGGAGCACGCACGCTGCGTGGTCGGCGTCTGGCGCCGCGGGGAGCACTGAATCTTCGAAGCAGAGGGCGAGCTGTTGTTGCTGAGTCGACGCGTGAAGGGCTCGCTCCTCGGACGAGGCAGCGCGAGCGCGCACAGAAGCACTTACCCTCGCGGAGGCCGCGGGGCGCACGATGAGCTCGATAGACGCCATTGCGTGGTTTCGTCGAGCGCCTTGGAATCTAAAGGGTCGCCGCATCGCGAGAGCGGTGGCTCCCGGGCGGCGGAGGCGCCGGACGAGAGTCATCGTAGGCAGGTCTTGTCGCAGGACGAACTTTTCGACGCACTGGCAAGAGCTTGATTTCTTCTTTGTGTCGAAGAGTTGCCCGCGTCGGAGTTGACCAAAGGGCCGGTGACGCCGCGCGAACGGGCGTGACTGAATATGTCACACCGCTTCGAACCAGCGGATTACGTCGCGAAACGAGAGGGCGACGAGCGGCACGAGCCACGGGACGAGCGCGAGGTGGTAGCGGTCGCCGCCGAAGAACACGACGTGCGTCGCGAGCACGATCAACGTCGCGGCGGTGGCGGCGATCGCCGCGGGCGGCAGCTTCGAGCGACCTGCGAAGGGCACGAGCGCGAGCAGCGCGAGCAAGAGAAAGGCTCTCCACGGTCGAGTGATCGCGCGGCGCCAGCGCTGCTCTCGCGCGTCGTCGAAGGGCAGCGCGCGCGCTTCGCGCAGATAGCCCACAGGAAAGGCTTCGTACGAGAGGGTGTGGTCCAGCTTGACCGCGCCGAGCGCGAGCCATCGCACGGGATCGCGCCGGATCGATTCGCGTGCGACGCCTCGCCAGCAGCGATCACGAGCGGTCTCGCCGACGACGCCTCGACAGCCATCGTCCGCGGTGAGCGCGAGGTACCTTCCGTTTGCGCGGGGCACGGCGCCGATCGCGAGGTTCGAGCCTCCGTTGGTGCTGACGAACGCGCAGCCGTCGATGCTCCTGCAGTTGCGCGCGGTCCAGGGAAGCACGGGGAGGGCGGTAAACAGCGTCACGATGACGGCGGCGCGCGCGCGGGAAGCGAGCGAGCTGTCTTTCGGCCGAGCGAGCGCGGCGAGCACGGGCGCGACGAGCAGCGCCTGCGGTCGAACGTACGTCGCGAGCGAGAGCGAGAGACCGGCGACGACGAGCCACGCGGTGGGCGCTCCCCTTGGATCTCTTGCGAGCGCCCAGAGCGCGACCGCGAGCAGCGCGCCGAAGAGCGGCTCGGTCATCGCGGAGGAGGAAAAGAGCACGGATCCAGGCAGGGCGGCGGCGAAGAGACCCGCGAGGAGCGCTGGAATTCCGGGGCGAACTCGATGTGCGACCCGGTGAGCGAGGGCGACGGAGAGCGCTGACACCAGGACTCCGCTGCCGTGGAGCGCGGTGCGGCTCTCGCCGAACAGTCGGTACACGAGCCCCAAGAACGCGGGGTACCCGACGGGATAGAAGGCGGTCGGCACGGTGTCGCTCGACCGCTGAACGAACATGTACGTGACGTATCCCATCCCTCGGCCGATGGCCTGCCCTCCGCGCTCGTAGAGAACGCCGTCCCACGCTGGTTCGGGCGCGAGCCACGACGCGACGATCGCGCGAAGGGCGAGGGCGAAGAGAAAGACCGCGATGGTGTGCGCTCGAGCCTCGGCCACCAGCCACGATCGCACCGCGTGCGGTCGAGCGCTCTCGTGCTCGATGCTCATGTTGTGCGTCGCGCGTCGAGCTGGCGAAACGCGCCCCCGGCGAGCATGCACAAGAGCGGCGTGAACACGAAGTGGTAGCGATCGACGCCGAAGAAGACGACGTGCACAGCGATGAGCGCGAGGATCGACGCGAGCGAGAGCGTCACCTCGAGGGGCCGCGGTCCGGTGCGCAACGGTGCGATCGCGATGATCGCTAGCGCCAGGATGATCCAGTGATACGCGGTGATCATGGCGAACATCGCTGTGGCCGATTGGCCGAACCGCTGTTGCCTCGTCGCGTAGCGCAGGTACGAAACCGGGGTGCTCTCGTAGCCGAGCAGGTGTCCCACTTTGAGCGGCGCGAGGGCGAGCCACTGCAGCGGGTGTTCACGAATGCGCTGCATCGCGAGACGACCGAAGCAGCGGTCCTTCGCGACCTCGCCGCGCACGCGGAGGCAGGCCTCGCCGATCCGGAGGTCTCGGTACGTTCCCATGGCGGCGGGATCGGCGCCGATCCAGAGGTTGCTTCCGCCGTTGAGCGACACGAGCGCGCAGCCGTCGAGCTTGCGACAGTTGCGCGCGGTCCACGGGAGAACGACCGCGCACGAAGCGAGCCCGACGAGCACGAGCGCGCGAATCGTCCCCAACACACGAGGCGAAGACTTCGGCCGCGCGAGCACCGCGAGGACCGGCGCGACGAGCAGCGCAGGGGGCCTGACCAGTCCGCCGTAGCCGAGCAAGAGCCCCATGACGATGGCCCATCGAGCGCGGCCGGTGTCCGAGTAGCGCACGGCGCACAAGAGCGCGAGGCAGAGCACCGCTGCGCTCACGAGCTCGGTCATGTACGCCGAGCAATAGAGCACGCCGCCGGGAGAGCAGGTGAAGAGCAGCCCCGCGACGTGCGCGGGTACGGCGCCCCAGGAGCGAAAGCTCATCCGCGTCACCGACGCTGTGGCGATCGCTGACGAGACGACGTTGACCGCCCCTGCGACCCACCTCGAGGGACCAAAGACCCAGTAGAGCGCGCCGAGGAGCGCTGGATAGCCGACGGGATAAAACGCGGTGGGCTTGTAGGGCGGGAGGTTGTTCCAGGTGTCGACGAAGCCCATCCCGCGCGCGATTCGCTCGGCGGTTCGGTGGTAGATCGCCCCGTCCCACTCCGGGATCGGCGGCTGTATCGCGAGCCAGATCGCGCGGAGCAGGATGGTCGCAAGCGCCCAGAAGAGCGCGACGCGCCACGCGGCGCGAGGGTCCTCGGCGCGCTCCCCTTCGACGGTCATCGCGAGACCGAGAGCACGACGACGCGGCCTGTGCTCGTGGGCGTGGTTCTCTCGTGAACGAGCTTTGCGAGCGCGAGCGACCGCCTCGCCTCGGCGAGCTCTTCGTCGGCGCGGGCTCCCTTGATGAACAGCAGCCTCGCTCCGGATTTCGCGAAGGGCGCGGTCCACGGGATGAGCTCGTCGATCTTCGCGACGGCGCGCGCGGTCACCGCGTCGAACTTCTTCGCGAGGGGCGGTCGCGCCAGGGCCTCTGCGCGCTCGGCGCGAACGGTCACGTTGGTGAGCGACAGACTCCGCGCGACCTCTTCGAGAAACCAGGCTTTCTTCTTGGTGGCCTCGACGAGCGTGAAGCGCAGATCGCTGCGTACGATCGCCAGCGGAATCGCAGGAACTCCTCCGCCCGACCCAACGTCGATGACCGACGCTCCTGCGCCGAGCGATTCGAGCTCGGGCAGCAGCGAGAGAGCGTCGAGCGCGTGTCGCGTCCACGCTTCGTTCTCGTTGGTGATCGCGGTGAGGTTCATCCGCTCGTTCATCGCGAGCAGCATCGCGAGAAACGCTGCGATCTTCTTGGTGGCGCCGTCATCGAGCGCGACGCCGAGCGTCCCGAGCGCGGCCGCGAAGCCCTCGGGCACCGCGAGCGGCGTGGTCTCGGGAAACGATAGCGGCTCTCGCGTCTGTTCGCGGCTCATCGAAGCGGTCGAGAGCAGTACCACGCCGAGCGCTACGTCGTCCCTGGCTCGTTGGGGCGGACGTCGCTCGCTCTATCCGATGAGGCCTTCGTGGGTCTCGATGTGGTTCACGAGCGCGACGCCGCCAGCGACGATCCCCGCGAGCAACACGACCGAGAGCCCTGGAATCAGCGAGATCAACCACACGCCCACGCCGAGCCCTGCGACGACACGCTTGTGCGCTCCCATCCAGTTCAGGCGCGCGCGC
>LNEO01000077.1 GCA_001465015.1 Deltaproteobacteria bacterium Ga0077539
GTCCGGCCGGGCATGCTGGACACGTCAGCGTTCCACCGCAGCCGTCGGGCGCGGTTCCGCACTGCGCGCCGAGCGCCGCGCACGTCGTGGGCGTGCACGTGGGCGCGCACTGGTTGGGACGCACGACTCCGCACACTTCAGTGGCGCGACACGTTCCGCAATCGAGCAGAGCGCCGCACCCGTTGCTCACGGAGCCGCAGTTCGCCATCAGCGTCGCGCACGTCGTCGGTGTGCATGGCCCGGCGCCGCACCGATTCGGCGTTCCGCCACCGCCACAGGTCTCGCCGGCGACGCTGCATGTGCCGCAGTCGAGCGAACCGCCGCACCCGTCGCCTTGCATCCGCACGTCTGCGGCGTGCAGGCCCGCACGCACCGGTTGGCGTCCGTCCCCGTGCCACAGCGCTCCGTTGCGCCGCACGTGCCGCACGCGAGCACGCCGCCGCAGCCGTCAGAGAGAGCCCCGCACGTTGCCCCGACCGCCGCGCAACTCTTCGGAATGCAAACTCCGCCGTCCGTGCCGGTGCTGCTGTCGGTGCGGTCGTTGATGACGCCGTTCTGACTGCAACTCTCGAGCGCGAACCCGCACAGCAGTGCGAGGAATGCGAGGGTCAGGTTGGTGAATCGAGGTCGGCTCATTGGCAACTCCTGGTTCGTCTTGTCATTGTGCACTGCGGTCATGCCCCAAGAGACTTGGATGTTACGATCGCCGTCGCTTGACGGTGAATCCCACTGACAGCCTCGGACGCCCGCAGCCCAGGTCGTGAAGTCGGTGGAGGACGCGCTCGAATGAGGTGAAGTATCGCGATGAGCGAGTTGGCGGGACGAAAGCCAAGCGAACGCCGCAGGCCGCGGAGGTGCGCTTCGCCGTTCTCGCCCTCGCAGCGACCGTTGGAGAGCTCTCTCCGCGCGTGACCGAGGAGCTCGTCGAGTTTGTCGCGGACGGTTCTGGCGACTCGAACGAATGGCGCACGACGAGCGCGCCGTACCCATGAGTCCACAAGACCCGCAGGAGACTCGCGCTGTCTCTTGCGTTCGCTTGGTTCGGGTCCGAGCGCTGCGTGAAGCAAATGACCGACGAGCGCGCGATGTCGACACCCACTCACGAGACTTCAGTCGGCGATCAGGGAGAGCGTGATGCGTCCCTGCGGAGTCGACGCCGGCACCCCGCCAGGCAGCTCGTTGAGGCGCGTGAGCGCCGTCTCGCTGCCGCTCGCGACGTCGACCAACATGAGCCGTGATTCACCGAGCGTTCGCCCTTCGCCAACGACCAGACTGGCACCATCCGGAGTGAACGAGGGCCAGCCACGCGAGGCGGCGCGGCTGGTCACCTGCCGCACGCCCGTGCCGTCGACTGCGGCGATCATCACCTCGCACGAGGACTCGTCGTACGTAGTTCCCGTCCCTGCGCACTGAAGGAACGTGATCCGCTCCGCGCGGGCATCGAGGGACGGACCCAGGTAGACTCGGTTGCGTGGGGGCGTGATGAGCGCGTTGACCGTGTTGCGCGTCAGATCGATTCGCGCGACCACGATCGTCGAGAAATCGCTGCTTCGCCGCTCGATGATCGCCGCGCGGCCGTCGGGCAGATACGCGCCACCGAAGTCGTCGCGCGTCTCGATGCCGCCCGCGCCAATCCCACGCGTGCGCTGGGTCACCGCACCGGAGTCGAGCAGAACCGACCAGAGCAGCCAAGGGAAGGCCGGTCTGCCATCGCTTCCGATACGGCCGTAGGCCGAGAAGATCACCTCGTTTCCTCCGGGGGAGATGCCCTGCGGGCTGTCACCCGGAAGGCCGATGATGCGGGCTGTCCCGCCGCGTAGTCCGACGACCCCGATTCCATTGATGGACGCACCGATGACGGACCGACCGTCCCGCGAGTAGATCGGACCGCTCCAGGCGTCCGTCGAGGCGATCCGGCTCCACGACGCGGTGCGTGAGCTCCACTCGTAGATCGCCTGCGCGGTGCCATAGCGCATCGCGAGCATTCGGTAGTGCGCAGTCACCCTACCGCCGTCGGTGCTGGCGTCCGCTCTGGGAGCCCCGTCGCTGCCCGTACTTCCGTCGCTGCCCGTACTTCCGTCCATGGCAATGCCGCTGTCGGTGCCGCTGCTGCCATCGGGGCCGGGGCGACCCCCGTCGCCGCCCGCGTTGCCGCCGTCGCTCGCGGTGCTTCCGCTGTCGCTCGCGGTGCTTCCGCTGTCGGTGCCACTGTCGGTGCCGTCGTTGACGACGCTGCTCTGACTGCAGCTCGCGAGCGCGAGCCCGGAGAAAAGCGCGGAGAAGACGAAAGAGAGGCCCCATTGGCGCCGCAGCGGTCGATGCATCAGTGGCTCCTGGTTGGGTCCGTTACCGTTTGTGGAAGATGCCGCGTGAGGCGTGGATGTTACAGGCGACTCGCAGCAGGAGCATACGCGCTTCGCAGTCCGACAGCCGAGGCCACCTGTAGACTGGCTCGTGAAGTCTGTGCAGGATGCACGTCGTTGTCGCTTCGCGAACGTCTACGCCGCCGATCACGCACATGACGACCGCTCGTGCACACTCTTCGGCGAGCGCTGGGCCGATCTCCGCCTCCAACCAGGACTTGACGGCGAGAACCATCTGTTTGGTGTGCAGCTCTTCCTCAACCGCGAACTCTTCGCTCTCCAGGGCGATGTTGGTCATCGGTTTTTCCCAATCCATGCCGCGTGGACCGAGGATGTTACCGGCGCGATGTTCGATTCCCCTTCGACACACCGCGACGCATCCGATTCGTCACGGTGTCCCAAGCAGGCGCGACGCCTGGTCGGCCTCGGGCGTGCCCGGATGGAGGCGAACGAGGTCTTCGAGGACGCTGCGACCGTCCGCGTCACCGCGCGAGCTGAGCACTCGGCCGAGTCGCAGCTGCGCTGCGGCTTCGAGCGGGCGCGGGCTCCCCGTCAGGTACGCGCGATAGAGCGGGATGGCGCCGGCCGCGTCACCGAGCCGTTCCTCGAGCAGCAGCGCGACCTGGTAGCGAGCACGGTTCGCCTCGCTCGGATTGCCGAGCTCGATGACACGCCGATACGCCGTGACGGCCTCGCGCGGCTGGCCCGCGCGCCGACGAGTCTCCCCGAGGAGCCACCACGACGAGCTTTCGCGGGGAGCGAGCGCGAGCCGAGCGACGAGGGCGCGCTCGGCTCGGGACGTGTCACCGTCGAGCAGCCACTGCCGGATCGTCGCTTCGTCCGGCGGTGCCTCGACACGGGGCCGCGTCGCGGCGCTGCTCGGCGCCGGTGGGCCTGGAGGCGTGACCGACGGCGACGGCCCGCTCGAGGGCTCGACCGCGTCGGGGGTCGTCTGCAACGAACGTTCGAGCAACGCGGTCTCCTCGCTCGACGGCGCCGTGAGCACCCCTTCGGCTTCGGCCTCGGGTCCGAAGTGAAGACTCTGTCCGGCGCGCACCATTCTGACATGCCCGTCCGGCTGCACGACCATGACCTGCCCCTCGCGGACAACGACGCCGAGCCGTTCGGTGCCGTCCCAGGAGACCGAGAAGCGCGTCCCGACGACGGTCACGGTGTAGCCGCCCGCTTCGATGGAGAGCGAGCCGGTTTCGCCACGGTGCGCTGCCTGGACAGCGACGACTCCGGTGGCGAGTCGAACTCGGGCGTGGCCACTCTCGGTGGGCAGCAGCTCGGCGCGCGTGCGCGCACCGAGTCCGAGCACGTCCGCGGCGGCGCGCACGACGAGTCGTCCTTCTCCAGCGACCGTGGCCAGTCGTGGCACGCTCGAAGGACCCGCTGCGAGCACGCCGCCCTCGGTGAACAACACGGTGACATCGACTGCCGCGACCGCGACGGGCGCAGCCGGACCGGAAGGACCGCGCGCGGCCGGCTGCCTCCAATGCACAAACAGCATCAAGACTGCCGCGGACATCGCCGCTGCGCCGACCCACGCGAGAGCGAACCGCGGACGCGCAATCGCGCGCTTCTGTTCGACCGCGCGCATCAGCCGACGCGCGCCAACCTCGCTGACCTCGGGCTCGGGCTGAGCCTCGAGCCATGTCGCGAGCCTCACATCGAGGTTCGCCTCCTGCGTGACGCTCTGCTTGCACGTGGCGCACGTCTCGAGGTGCTGCTCGAAGCGCTGGCGCGCCTCGCCCTCGAGCAGGCGCGCGGTGTAGCTCTGGAGCTGCGAGCATTCGTTCATGGCTCGTCTCCCGACGTCACGTCGGCCGCTTCGAGCAGCGCGCGGAGCTTCTGGCGCGCGCGATGGAGCCGCACCCGTACGGCGCTGTGACCAATGCCGAGAACATCAGCGATTTCTGCGCCGGTCAGGCCCTCGCCGACTTGAAGGGCGAGCGCTTCGCGCAGGTCGTGCGGGAGCTGCTCGAACGCCGACGCCATCGCGTCGCGTTGGCTGGGCTCGGGCGTCGGGACCGTTGTGCTCGCGGAGCTGAGGCCGAACGTGCTGAGGAGTCGGGTTCGGACCCACTGTCGTCGCTGCCACCCACGGGCCTTCTTGGCAGCGATGCCGAGAATCCAGGAGCGAAGCTGGCCCTGATGCGTGTAGCGCGATGCGGCGCCCGGCAACGTCAAGAAGACCTCTTGGCAAAGGTCTTCCGCGGTCGCGGTGTCGCGCAACGTGCGGGTCAGGAATCGCAAGATGGGTTGGCCGTGCCTCATGTAGAGCTCTCCCAACGCGGCCGTTTCCCCGCTCGCGAGCCGGGCCATGAGATTTCGATCGAGCGCATCATCGTCGGTCACACCCGTGCGGCCTCCGCCGGACCATCAGCTCGCCATGCCTCTCGCGCCGAAAATGTTACTCGATCCCGCGCGACGGCATCAGAACAGGTGTACGGCCACGCCGAGCGACGCGTCCCAGCCAAGAAAAGGCGTGGCGATGAGAGTCTCTCCGCTCGACTCGAGGGTCAGAACCTTGCGAAGGGGGCTGATGGCGAGCGCGGCGGACGCGAGCAGCCCGACCCGGTCGCCGAGCGCCACCCGTACTTCTGGACCGACGTCTGCGCGGAAGCTCCACAGGCTGAAGGTCTGCGTCGCCGTCGGCGTCGACTGCACCTGCAGCGTGGTCCAGGTCGTCCGTAGGTCGAGCGAGGGACCCAGGCGCACCGGCCCGAAGCGCCAGAGGTACGATGCTCCGAGCCCCGGTGAGACGAACACCGTTTGCACGGGGTGAAGCGGGCTACCCGCGTCGAGCGGTCCTCCGCGCGCGTCGATGAACACTCGGGCGCTCAGTCCCTCGAGGAGACGGCGCTCGACGCCCAGCTCTCCACCGAAGAGAATCGAGGGGCCAACGAAGCCCGCGACGCCGCCGCCTGCACGGGCGCGCAGGACCAGCGACCAGTCGCGGCTCGCGCTGCGAACGGGAGGCGGCCGGGCAGGAGTTGCCCGCTGTCGAACCGTCTCGACCACGCGCGACAACGGCGCTTCGGGTGGCGGCGGCGAGAACAAATACGCGGTACCCAGCAGCTCGCGCGACGCCATCGCGAGGTCAGTGGCGAAGCCTGGGCGACTCGGGTTTCCCTCGATCATTCGGACGAGCACACGGCCCGACGAGAGGACGACCATGTGCACGAGCACCAGCTCGCTCGAGACCGGGTTCAGCCATGTGGCTGCGAGCCCTCGGTTGCGCTCGAGGAGCGTACGGACGAGATCGATCTGCTCGGACAGGGGGCGCGTCGCGAAGCCTGGCGTTTCGGGGCCGACGGCGAGAACATCGACTCCCTCAAGCGCGAGTCGGAGCTCGGCGACGTACTGGTCCTCGATGGCGCGGCTCGCGGGCGCCGGAGCGGTCGACAGGACGAGAAGGGCTCGTGGCGGTGGCGGCATCGGAGATTGAGCGACGGCCGCGCTGCTGAGCAAGAGCGTGAAGAGCACCGTGAGTGCAGCCAGCAGGGTGACCCGCTGAGGCGGGCGGCCAATCACCGATCGGAGCTCGATCATTGGCTTCGACCATCGGCCAGGGCAATGGAAGCATGCAACGTCGTTGACAGACATGGGCGATGAGGTCGCGTCGCGGTCGCCGCGCCAGAGCGAGCGTATCCGAAGTCACCGACGTCCAAGGAAAATCCTCGGGCGAGCCGCTGGTCGTCGCATTCCGCTCGCTCGAACGGTCGTCGAGGCGAGGGCTTCTTGGCAGGGGTGTCTCGGCTGTGAAGCATGCAACGGCCCGCGGTGTTCGCGCGCCTCGCGGCGCCAGACGAGCAGCGCGGCGGCGAAGGCGACGGAGGTGAAGACGTGGTTCAACGGGCAGAAGGGGCAGAGGGCGGGGAGGTGGACGAGCAGCCACCAGAAGCGCAGCGTGAAGAGCGTCGCGACCCCGAGCCAGAACGCGAGCGTGCGCGCGAGGCGCAGCCGATGCTCGGGCCAGCGCCGCGCGCCGACGAACCACCAGTACGCAGCGCCCCCGAAAAACCCCAGCAACAGCGTCGCGTTCGGACCGAAAAACGCCCGCGCCTCCGCCGTCACAAGCACAGGGTCGCAGTCGATGTTGGCCGTCCACGAGCACAACCCCGTGTGCGGCGTCACCCACGGCTGTGGTCGCCCGTGCAGCGCGAGATCGCGCCACGAGAGGTACACGCAGTCGAGCACCGCGACCGCGAGCGCGAGGGCCAGCACCGTGTTCGCGCGGGATCGTTGAGTGCTTGCGTCGGTCATCGCAGCGCGTCGAACGTACGAAGAATAGGCCATCCAACGGTGGTCGGTCGAGCACGCGTGAGCCGACGGCGGCGCGATGGCCCGTTGCCTCGCCGCGCTCGTCGGCCCGATGCAGGCACGCGAGCGTCACACCGCGTCGCACCGTGCGTTCGCCGCTGTTTTCACAGGAGATACTGTGTTGGTAGCTTCTCGTCGATCGCAGGCATCCGCGGCTCCTTGGCCCGGCGCGAGCGCGCCATGCGTCGCTGCGACCGGCGCGAGCAGCGCGGATGGGCCCTCCGGGTGCGTCATGGCGATAGCTCGCTACGATAGCGCCAGCAGGGGTCGAAGGCACGACGGGTCGCGAGGCAGCGGCGAGTGGACTCTTCCGCAGAGCAATACAGCGTGTAGTCGGCTCGAATCGCAGGCGCGGTCGGGCTTCGCGAGCGTCGCAGCAGTGCGCGAAGAAGCGACGCGTCCACACTGGCAATCAGCGACGAATCTGTGTAAATCCGCCACGTGTTGACTCCTGACGAGACGCGCAGGTACTTCCGCCAGTGCGACCCCGACTCGCCCCTGGACCCATCCGACGAGCGGTTCGTCGACATCGATGCGTACAACGCGAACGATGAGCCCGTGCGCGGCCAGGTGTGGGTTCGCGATCTCGCGGAGGACTTTCGCAACTCGGACAAGGCGCGCTGCGAGCTCTTCACCGGACTGCCTGGCTCGGGAAAGTCCACGGTGCTGCGACAACTCGCGGCCGAGCTTGCCAAGCCTGCTGCGGGTGAACCAAAGTTTTTCACGGTGAACGTGAGGGCAGAGGAGTGGATCGACCCTGCCGCGCCAGTCGATGTTCCTGATCTGCAGCTCGCGATCCTGTACGAGACCGAGAAACAGCTTCGGATCGAAGAAGGAGAGAGCGCCGAGTACATCGCCGACGAGGGAATCTTCGCTCGATTGTGGCATTGGCTAAACACAACGGAGGTCGAGTTTCGCTCCCTCGAAATTAGCGCAGTCGCCGAGGCCAACGTTCCGGCCGTTGGTAAGGTCAGCGGCAGCGCGAAGTCGTTGATGGACCTTCGGTCGAGTCCGAGTCTTCGGGCGCAAATCCGTGAACTGGCGCAAAACCGTCTCCACACATTTCTCGTCCACGTGTGGAGCGCGCACGAAGAGCTCTGGCAGCGCGCGAAGAAGCTCGGGTTCGCCGGCGTCGTGGTGATGGTTGATTCTCTCGAAAAGCTCCGGGGCATTCAGAGCAACTTCGAAGACGTGCTGATCAGCGCTGAGAAGATCTTCTCGCAGGGAGCGCCGTATCTCACTTTGTCGAACAAGGAGCGAGGTCCCGACGCCGCGCTCGTCCACGTTTTGTACACGGTTCCGCCCGCGCTGACGCTGCGGCGCGCTATGCACGAGCTTCGGTTCTTGCCGATGATCAAGCTGCGATCGCGCGACGGAGCTGACTACGAGCTCGGGATTCGAGCCGCGATCGAGCTCATCGAGCGTCGCGTCCCACGGGATGCGCTCGACAAGCTGTTCGGCGCTGATCAGCGCGAGGCGCGCTGCCGCGCGATCGTAAAGTGGTCCGGCGGGTACCCACGAGACATCGTGCGCGTGCTGCGCCAGTGCGTGAAGCAGACCGAGCCCATCAACGAGGCGCGGTTCAGGCGCATCCTGTCGATGCAGTCCGAAGGTTACCGCAGCGCGCTCACGGTCGACCTCTATCCTTGGCTCGCAGAAGTCTCGATCACACATGATCTCGCTCTGCGCGACGACAACGTACACAGAGAGCTCGTCGATCGCGCGCTCTCGGACAACCTCGTGCTGCGATACACCAACGACCGCGACTGGTTCGACGTTCACCCCGCGCTCGCGTCTGAGCCCAGGTTCGTCAGCGCTCGCGCGAAGTTCATCACGGCCCGAGATGCTCCCGAACCCAAGCCTTGATCCAGGCGTTCGCTCGTTGATGCTCGAGCAATACGAGGTCGAGCAACTGCTGCTCGATCTGGTGCATATCGACGGTTTTCTGCTCGACATCGTGATGGTCCCGTCGGCACACGTGGCGCAACAACTCGAAGCGCTCGTGCGGGAGCAAGTCGCATCGCGGCGAAGCGAACCGGTCTTCGTTCACGTTGTCGGCCCAAACGCTGCGAGAGCCCGTCCGCTAGACCCGGTGACGTCCCGCGAACTCGTCGACGACCTGCTTCGTCCATTGCTCGTCAGACGTCCACGAGTGCAGCCCGGCTTCTCGTTGACGTGGCTCGACGCGTCGACTGCGCGCGAGATGGACCGCGACGCATGGGCGCATTTCTTCGCGCGGCTCAACGAGCGGCGTGACGCCATCATCGCCGCGCTCGGCGAGCCGCTGTTGATCGTGATCCCTTCGCTGCTCGAGTCGACGCTCGCGCGCAACGCACCGGACGCCTGGTCGGCTCGCACCGGAATCTATCGAGTCAAGCTCGCCGCTGTCGAGACGCACGAGTTCGATCTTCTCGTGCCCGCCCCAGCCGCGCGCTCCGCGGCAAAACCGCCGCGACGGTTCCTCGTCACACTCGGGATCTCTGGCGAGGTTCCACTATCATTTACCGACGGAGCGCGCGCCACGCTGCTGGGCGTGAGCTCGCAGCACCTGCTCGGACAGGGCGCGACGGACCAAGCGATCGCAGCCGCACGAGGCGCCGTCGAACACGCAGAGACAGCGCTTCGCAACGCGCCTCGATCGTTGCAGGCGATCGCCACGCTTTCGAGCGCACTCCAGTCGCTCAACGACGCGCAGTGGATCGTCGCTTCCACCCGCGATCGTCGCGAGTGCGTCGATCGGTGGGTGGAAGTTGTTCGTGGCTGGGTCGAACTCGCGCCAAGCTCTCTCGAAGCTCGACGGACGCTCGCTCGGGCGCTTCGTTCGCAAGCGCTCGAGTCCGACTCGCAGAGGGTCGAGATCGCGCGCGCTGCTGTCGCCGAAGCTCGGATCGCATACGAACAAGACGCGTTGCCAGACAACGCGCTCGTCCTGGCAGAGTGCCTCGGGCTCGAAGCAGAGTTTCTGCTAAGCGATCCAGCGCTCGCCTCGTCGCTCGTCGATGAAGCGCGCGCGCTACTCGTGTCGCACAACTTGTCCGAGCGATCTACGACGGGGCTGGTGCTCGACGTACTCTCATCGCACCTCGATGCGGCGCGCGGCGATCTCTCTGGCGCGCTGACATCGGCGATCAGTGCGTTGAACGCTGCCGAACGCGCTTTCGCGAAGCAGCCGCGGCAGCTCGAGCCGGTTCGACTGGTGCTCGCGGTGTCCGTCGCTGTCGTGCAGCGCTACATGGCCTTGGGCGATCGCGCGCGCGCTGCGTCGATGTGCGACCGCGCGCTTCGCGTGGCCGACCCGCTGCTCAACCGCTTTCCATTTGCTGCGAAGCTCGTGACCTGGGCGCTAGCCCTCTACGTCGCTTGGCTCGATCTCGCGGATGACTCGGTGCCGCTCGACGCCCAACGGCGGTGGCTCGATCGTGCGGAGAAGCTCGTTGAGTCTGTCGCCGAGGAGCTCGCTGGTGAGCCCAGCTTCGAGTCGGCTCGCGTTCGACTCGCCGAACACCGAGCGCGCGTCGAGCACTGATCAACGAGCGAACAGTGTGCTTCGAAGGAATCGCAGCGATGTCCCCCGACCCCCGCTTCGAGTTACGCGCTCGTAAGCGGTTTGGACCAACACAGTATCGCCTGTGAAACCAGCGGCGAACGCACGGTGCGGGGCGGTGGGACGATCGCGGCGCGGTAGCAAAGGGCCTAAGGGCGCAGACGAG
>LNEO01000078.1 GCA_001465015.1 Deltaproteobacteria bacterium Ga0077539
CGCCGCTGCGCGTGTGGCGACGCTCGAGCACCGCCCCGCTGCGACCACGGCCAGCCATCGCGCAACGACAGTGGTCGCGGCCCTCGCAGGCGCGCTCGCCTGGGTGCACATCCAGATGCCCGACTTCATCATGCGAACCGAAGCGCAGGGCACAGGCGTCTACCTCACGATGGCGCTCGCCGTCGGAGCGGTCTTCGCGGTCGCTCGCGCCGTGTCGAAGGTGGCCGACGCGCTGGCGAAACAATCGTCGCCAGTGGCCAACGTCAGCGGTTGACACCGGCGCGAAAGCGAGGACAAACAGCGCCCGTTTCCGACTTAGCTCAGTCG
>LNEO01000079.1 GCA_001465015.1 Deltaproteobacteria bacterium Ga0077539
CACCCATCTTTTCATTGGGTCCGCTGCTTCGCCACTGACAACGCTGCTACTTCGACGCAGGTGATGAATGATGAGAGCTCGCTGCCGCGCCGCCGCTGCCGCGCCGCGGCTGCCGCCCCGCACGCGGACCCGTCGCGCCGTCCGTCGTATGGAAATAGATGCACCCGACTGCGCTCGTCGGCGCGAGGGTGGAGAGTCGGGCATCGGTGGTTTCGCGTCTGCGCATGTAAGCATCTGCCCGCTCGTCCGTAGAACGCCCGCCCTGCGACCCATCGGTCCAGCGCCACCAGTTCTCTCAGGAGTAGCTTTCATGAATCGATCCCTACGGTTGCTCGGGATTTGTCCAGTCGCGATGATGCTCTCCGCGGCGTGTACCGAGCCCCCTCCACCGACGCCCGACGCGCGCGCAGACGTGGCGAACATGCTCAATGACAGCGCTTCGGACACGGGCGTGATCGAAAACGACGTGCCCGAACTCGATGCGACGATGGAGGATCGCCGAACGCCTCCGAGCGATCAGGGCGTACCTCAGTGTCGCTCGGGAGAATCGCGGAACTGTTACTCGGGCGCGGCGGGCACTGCGGGGATCGGTCGCTGCAGGGTTGGCGCAGAGACGTGCAGCGCAGCGGGAGAGTGGGGGGCGTGCGCAGGGGAGATCACCCCTGCGGCGAGCGAGCAGTGCGGCAACGCGATCGACGACGACTGCGACGGGATGGTCGACGAAGGTTGCGGCGTGTGTATGCCCGGCGCGATGCGCGCTTGCTACTCGGGCGCCATGACGACGCAGGGCGTAGGGCAGTGTCGCGCTGGAACGCAAACCTGTGATCCCACTGGCAACTGGCCCATGGCGTGCCCTGGCGAAGTGCTTGCTGCTCCGATGGAGGTCTGCGGAAACACGATCGATGACAACTGCAACGGGATGAGCGACGAAGGCTGCGGGGCGTGCACGATGGGCATGACCCGCGCGTGTTACTCCGGGCCGATGATGACGCAGGGAATCGGGCGTTGCCGTGGCGGCTCGCAGACCTGCGACGCGAGCGGAAACTGGCCATCGATGTGCGAAGGCGAGGTCGTTCCCGACGCGATGGAGCGCTGCGGAAATCGCGAGGACGACGACTGCGATGGCATGGTCGACGAGGGCTGCGGGACGTGTACTCCGGGCGTGACGCGCGCGTGCTACTCGGGTTCTGCCGCGACCGCGGGCGTGGGCATCTGTCGACGCGGGACGCAGACCTGCGACGGGACCGGCAACTACCCGATGCCGTGCGCGGGAGAGGTCCTTCCGATGGCCGCTGAGCAGTGCGGCAACGGGCTCGACGACGACTGCGACGGAATGGCCGAAGAGGGCTGCGGCGCGTGCACGCCGGGCGCCATGCGCTCGTGTTATTCAGGGCCTGCCGGAAGCGCGGGCACGGGCCGCTGCCGGGCGGGCACACAGACCTGCGACGGGACACGCAACTGGCCGATGACGTGCGCGGGAGAGATCCTTCCGTCCAGCAGTGAAGCCTGCGGCAACGGCGTCGATGACGACTGCGACGGGATGGTCGACGAGGGCTGCTCGGTGCTCGCGTCGAGCATGGAGTCGAACTGGTATCACACGTGCGTCGTGCGCTCGGACACGGGCGTTTCTTGTTGGGGGCAGAACAACAGCGGAGAGCTCGGCGACGGGACGACGGCCGACGCGTTTGCTCCTGTGCGGGTGGTTGGGCTCACGGGCGTGTCGCGCGTCGGCGTCGGCGTCAATCATTCGTGCGCGCTCAGGACCGACGGGACGGTGTGGTGCTGGGGCTCGAACATCTATGGGCAGATCGGCGACGGGACGACCACGAGGCGCCCAGCGCCGACGCGGGTCCCAACGATCACCAACGCGATCGCGCTCGGCGTGGGCTTTTCGCACTCGTGCGCGGTGCTCATGGGCGGCGCGCTGCGGTGCTGGGGTCGCAACAACACCGGGCAGCTCGGGGACGGAACGACGACGGACCGATTCGTTCCCGTGGCGGTCGCGGGGATCGCGAACGTCGTCGAAGTCGCGGCGAACGGAGTGACGACTGGGAGCACCACGTGCGCGCGGTCGATGGACGGCACCGTGCGTTGCTGGGGCGAAAACGGTGATGGACAGGTCGGAGACAACACGACGATCGATCGGCTCACGCCGACTGTGGCGATGGGTCTGAGCAACGCCGCGTCGTTGGCGCTCGGGACGCGCACGACCTGCGCGGTGCGCACGGACAACACGCTGTGGTGCTGGGGCTCGAACGGATTGGGGCCCTATGGGAATGGGACGACCGCGAGCTCGAGGGTTCCTGTGGCGGTGTCGGGGATGACTGGCGTCGCTCAGGTGCGACTCGGCTCGGGCCACGGCTGCGGCGTGATGACCGATGGTCGAGTGCTCTGCTGGGGCGCCAACGGGCACGGAGAGCTCGGCGACGGAACGACCGTGGTCTCGCGTCCGACGCCCGCCGCCGTGATCCCTGCGATCAACGACGGCGCAGGCGTCGCGTTGGGCTACTACCACTCGTGCGCGCGTCGCAGAGACGGTTCGATCCGCTGCTGGGGCGACAACTTCTACGGGCAGATCGGCGACGGAGTGTCTACCCGTGTGAGCGCTCCGACCGCGGTGCCCGGGATCACCAACGCCGTCGAGATCCGCGCGGGTGGTAACACGACCTGCGCGAGGCTCGTGGACAACACGGTGCGATGCTGGGGCAGCAACTCCCTGGGCGCCGTCGGCGACGGATCGATGGACGATCGCGTGGGCTCGCCGAGGACGGTGAGCGGCCTCTCGGGCGTCGCGCAGCTCGCGATGGGCGAAGGACACTCTTGCGCGAGGCTCTCGACGAACGCGCTTCGCTGCTGGGGCAGCAACACGTTTGGCGAGCTCGGCAACGGAAGCACCACGTTCTCTCGCACTCCCGTCGCGGTCTCCTCCATCGCGACGGCGACGGAGCTCTCGTTGGGCGCTGCGCACTCGTGCGCGCGGCTGACAGACAACACCGCGCGATGCTGGGGCTACAACCTCTACGGGCAGATCGGCGACGGGTTGACCGTGAACCGAAGCGTTCCGACGATCGTGTCTGGACTGTCGACGACGGCGTCTGTGGGACTGGGCTCGTATCACAGCTGCGCTGTGATGAACGATCGCACTGCGCGCTGCTGGGGCTACAACGCGAGCGGACAGCTCGGCGACGGGAGCACGACCAATCGCCCCGCGTCCGTCGTCGTGAGCGGCCTCTCGATGGTGGCGCAGCTCGAAGGCGGCCTGTCCTTCTCGTGCTCGAGGCACATGGACGCGACGATCCGTTGTTGGGGCGCGAACTTCTCTGGACAGCTCGGCGACGGAACCTCGACGGGACGCACGACGCCGACGCTCGTGACGGGCGTCGCGGGCGCGACCCAGCTGGCAGCGGGTAGCGACTTCGTGCTCACTCGGATGACCGACGGGACCGTTCGCTCGTGGGGCGGCAATTTCTACGGTCAACAAGCGGACGGAACGACCGCGACGCGCCGCGTTCCCGCGACGGTGTCTGGCCTGAGCAACGTGCTGAGCGTCGCGGCAGGCACGGGCCACGGCTGCGCGCTCGCGACCGATGGAACCGTTCGTTGTTGGGGCGGCAACTACTACGGCCAGGTGGGAAACGGCGTCGTTGGCCTCCGCACGAGCCCTGCGGCGGTGAGCCTCTAAGACTCGCGCAGCATCTGCACGAGCCGCGAGTCAGCGGTCATCACCCAAGCTATGGAGCAGCGTGGTGTTGATAGCGCCGTGCCGCGTGATTGTGTTGCGAGGAGCGAGTACTCTCGCGTCGTGTTTGCCACGAGAGGTGTCGTGCGGGGGCTGTTCGCAGCGGTAGCGCTCTCTGCGTGCCAACCTCCCGCGCCTGCCATCGACGAAGAGCGCCTCGCGCGTCGCGTCGCGGATATGCTCGCCGAGCGCTTCGCCGAAGACGGGACGTGCCGCCCGCGCGGACAAGAGGGCAGCGGGGACGAGCAAGACGCGAACGGTGAAACACCCGGTGAATCATCGAACGAATTGCAACGACAGGTCGCGCTCGCCGCGATCCGCGCCGAGGCCGAGCGGCTCTCGCAGCTCGCAGAGCGACTGCCTCCCTCGGAGCCCGCGTTGCCGACGGCGGAGCTCGCCGCGGATCGTCGCGCGAGCGTCACGGGAGACGAGGCGCACCGACGCACGTGTATTCCTCTGCCTGGGGACACTCCTGCGCTGGGCCCCGAGCGAGCGTCGGTGACCATCGTCGCGCTGCTCGATCCGCAGTGCCCCTTCTGCGCCGCGTTGTACCCGCGCCTCTTGCGAGCGCAGCGCGCGTTCGCCTCGGACGTGCGGCTCGCGCTGCTGCTGCAACCCGTTGAATTCCATCGAGAGGCGCCGCGGGCCTCGATGGCGCTGCGCGAGGTGTACGCGCTGCAGCGCTCCGAGGGATTCTTCTCGTTCTTGTCGCGCGTGTACTCGAACCCGCGCGATCTCTCGCTCGCGACGCTGGTGAGCTACGCCGAAGAGCGCAACATCGACGCCGCTCGTTTTCGCGAGGCGGTCGAGGATCGAAGGCACGCCACGACCGTGGCTACGAGCCTCGCGCTCGCCAACAGCACGCACAGCCGAGGGACGCCGGCGATGTTCATCAACGGCCGACTCGTCCCTGGGGCGGTTCACGAAGAGATCATCGGCGGCGTCGTGCAAGAGGAGCTCGCGCGCGCACGTCGCCTGCGTCGCACGGTGCCCGCTTCGCGCTTCGAGGCTGCGCTCTGCGTGGCTGACGGGTCGACGACGTCACCCACGCCCGCGCACCCTATGGAATTTCCACGAACACCGGACGGAGACACTCAGTGACTGCTCGCTTCTCTGCGCGCGCGCGCTTCGCGCTCGCCGCCGCCGCTTGTTGCTCGTCCTCTCTCGCGTCGGCGCAAGACGCTGGCTCGCCCGTCGGGGACGCGAGCGCAGCGGTCAGCGCCGACGCCGCGGCAGGCGCGGTCAACGCTCAGCTGTCGCCTTCGAACACGCCCCTGCACTCGCCCACTCCAGCGGTGTTTACTCCGCCTGCATGCACGGTCGAGCAGCTCGAGTCCCTGTCGCAGAGCGCGTGGTGGGAGGGCCTCTCGACCGCGTGCGCTTCGTTGAATCCGTTGGGCCTGCGCCCGCTCGATCCTCCGACGGAAGAGAGCGCTCGCGTGTGGCACTCGTTCGTCGGTCAGTGCCGGTCGGGCCAGGGCCGCTCGGCGCGGCTCCTGTGCGACGTCCCCGAGTCGACGCGCGCGACGGCGCTGAGCTCGTTCGGGGATCACGTTCGTGTGCTCACGCGGCGCGTGACCACGGCGCAGTCGTACTGCCTGCGCATCGAGGCGCTGCGCGGATCGGTTTCGCAGCAGCCCGAGACGGCTCGGCCTGCGCTCATCGACGCGATCTCGCAGCTGCAGTCGTTTTGCAGCACTCCGAACGCGCCTCTGCTCACCCCCGCCGCGCTGGCGGCGCTCGCAGGGCCCGCGGGGGGCCGTGATGGAGCGCAGGGAGGACGAGGCGAAGGAGCAAGCGGTGGGATCGGCGCGGCTGATCGCGGAACCTCCGAGTCTGCGATGTTAGGCTCTCGGCAGTCTGCTGGGGGTCTTCCGACGCCCGCGGGCATGTTGGACCTCGCGATTCAGGGGCTCGCGCAGCTCATCGCGCAGCGCGCGCAGGCAGAGCTCGAAGCGTTTGCGATCGACTCGTTGCGCGCGACGCTCTGCTCGGAGCACGTGCGGCCGTGGTTCGAGCACACCTGTGATTTTCTAGGGCCGGGCACCGATTCGACGCTTCGCGTGTCGGTGGGTCAGGGGCTGCGCTCGGCGTTTCAGAGCGACGTCCTCGCGCTGCCGACGCGCGCGCTCTCGACGTTGCCCCGCAGCGGAACGGCCCGCGGACTCACGGCGCTCTTGTATTTCGACATGCTCGCCGCCTGGGTGCAAAACCCTGATCCGCGCTTCGCGGCCTCGCGGGTGCTCACGCTCGCTGAGTCGTGGGAGGCCGCTTCGGGCGCGCCCGAGCCGCGCCGTACACGAGAGGTCAACGCCTCTCGCGCCGCGCGTGACGCGGTGCTCTCTGCGGGGCTCTTGCTCACCGCGGCCACGCACCGAGAGATGTTCGATCGATTGCCGGACACCGCGTTCGTCCCGCTCGTGTCTGCGCTGTTGAACCGAGACATCACCGACGTCGAGCGTCGCAAGATCCGCGCGTTTCGCGGGGCGATCTCGCAGTATCGCGCGGTGGGGCAGGGCGTGCGGGTCACCGGTCGCGGAGCGGTCGAGATCAACGCGACGCGCGCGGCGGCGGCGTTGCGCGCGGTGGTGGATTTGCTCAACGCGTCGATCGAGCTGGCGTGCGTGGACCGAACGATCGCGGCGATGGTCGTGCTTCCGGGCCGCATGCCCGAGCTGATCGTGGCGATCTCGCGCGGAGACCTCTCGCGGATCGTCGTCGAGACCACCCGCGCCCTCGCTGCGCTGTCTGTGTCCTTCGGTCTCCCAGAGTCCGTGGTGCGCGGCCTCGTGCTCGCGGCGGAGGTCGCCTCTGCGCAGAGCGCCGAGCAGGTGCGCGCGGCGCTCGAGGCTGTGGTGGCACCCGTAGGCTCGTGGCGCATGAAGCGAAGGCGCCCGATGGTGTCGGTCGGCGCTTTGGTGGGCCTCGGCGGAGGCGCCGAGTGGACGCTCGCGGGCGGCGGGATCGTCGATCCGCGCCCCGTCGGGTCGATCTCGCTGCTGGGTGCGGTGGGGCTCGACGTGAGCTTTCCCGTGCGCAGCTCGACGGTGGGAGGGTTCTTGAGCGTGATCGATCTCGGTGGGCTCTTGTCACTTCCC
>LNEO01000080.1 GCA_001465015.1 Deltaproteobacteria bacterium Ga0077539
CGGTGGTCGTGCGGAGCACACCTTCCGCCGGGAGTCTTCGAGCGGCGCCCAGCACGGGGTTTGTTAACCCCGTGCGAGCCACCCATCTTTTCATTGGGGCCGCTGCTTCGCCACTGACAACGCTGCTACTTCGACGCAAGTGATGAATGATGAGAGCTCGCTGCCCCGCCCCGGCCGTCCTCGCTCGCTGCCGCGCCCCGGCTGTCGTCGTATGGCAGTAGATGCACCCATCGCGATAGCCTCGAACGATGACAGGCTACCGAGTCGCGGTGGGAGAGCCCGAGCCGTCGCCGTTCGCGGTGAGCGAAGAGCTGGCGGCGAAGCATCGAAAGAAGCAGTGGCTGCTCGGGCACACGGTCGTCGTGTTTCTGTCGGTTGGTATCTGGCTGCCCGTGTTGGTGTACGTGGCGTTGTTCGGGCTGGCGCGCGCTCGCGCGGCGGTGAAGGGCTACACCGTCCGCATCGCCGAGGGGCAGCTCTTCGTGGGCACGCGCGAGAGCAACTCGATGGTTCCGCTGGATCAGATTCAGGGGATCTCGAGCGCGGACGGAGTGCTCACCATCGCGATCACAGGCAGGCCACAGGGGCTGCGCATCGAGGGGCTCGTCGACCCGCTGGCGGCGTCGAGCGCGATCTTGCGCGCGCGCGACGAGAAGACCCGCGTGCGTGCGAGCGCTGCGGTCGCGCTCGCTGAAGAAGCGGTCGCGGTGATGTCAGGCGAGGGCGCTCGGCGCTCTCGATGACCGCGGGTCACCCGCCCATTCGCCTGGTGATCTTCGCGCCGATCTCTCGGAGGGCGCCCTCGAGGTTGGTCGCGCAGATGGAGGTCACGAGGCCGTTGCGGCACGGCTGTCCGTTGCAGAGCGGGCTCTCTTCGAAGCGCCGCGCGACCTCGACGATGCGTCGAGAGGGAAACGCCATGTACTGCGCGTTGGAGCACTGCATCATGGGGTTGAACGTGGTGCCCTGACGCCGGCACGCGGGCACGACGTGGCTGCACACTTCGGATCGGTTGGCCTGGCGCATCGAGAAGGGGCCGGATTCTCCCTGCATTCCCGTGACGGCCGTGCTGCTGTCGCGCTGGTTGAAGTCGTCTACGCGCAGGCCGGGACGACCGAGGAGGGCGTCGTAGTCCACCGCGGTGCCTCGCCGCGGAAGCTCGAGCGGAACGCCGGTGATCGCGCCGAACACCACGCGATCGGGGCGGCCGGGCTTGAGCGAGAGGAAGTCTCTGTTCCAACGGCGGGCGCTGGGAGGAGCGGCGTTGATGTAGCGATCGAGGTCCCACGTGGGATCGCGCGGGTCGCCGGGCTGGTAGAGGTAGAAGCGCAAGTCTGGGTTGGTGGGGTGCGCCCAGCGCGGCGACGAGACGTTGAACACGTCCTTGCCGTCTTCGCAGGGGGCGCCTCGGCTGCGCAGCGAGAACTCCTGGTCGTAGTCGCAGTCGCGCACGGAGCCGTCTTCTTCGTCGGAGATCACGATGATGGCGAGCAGCGCGTCGTCCCGAAGAAACCCAGCGTTGGGCGACGTGTTGCCAGGCCGCGACGTAGCATCGTGAAAGTGCAACGCGCGCCACGCGGATTCGAGCGGCTGCTCGAGGCCGCAGCCGTTGACGAAGATGCCCGCGTTGCACTTGAACCAATCGGAGAACGTGGTCGAGCTGCGCGTCGACGCGTTGGGTGTCCCGCTGTCGCAGCTCGGGTCCGCGGCGTTCGAGCAGAACTTGATGAAGCTCGGAAACTGATTGGGATCGTTGTTGCACGCGGGCGGCCTGAATCCTGGCGGCGCCGTGACGGCGTTGGGTCTTCGCGGCGCCCACGGAAGGTGCACTTGCAAGGCGAACCCGTTGCGGATCGGGTTGAGCAGGCCGTGATCGCCGCGGGAGCTGTCGTCGCAGCCGGGGACCATGGCGCCGGGCGTTCCGAGGTCGGTGGACACGACGCCGAGGTGAAGGTCGCGAAGGGGACGGTTGAGCGGAACGTCGTCCATGTTGCTCGCGTCGCACGCGTGCGGCTGAACGTTGGGATTGGACCGCGAACCGCACAGGGGGACCTGCAGCGCCTGGAGCAGCGACTCGAATTTCAGCAGCAGCAGCGTCTGCACTTCGGTCATCGAGCCGCTGTTGTCCACGACGAGCAACATATCGACGCGGTCTGTTCCCGGACCGATCGGGCCTCCGTCGGGCCCCGGCGTCGCGTCGATCGGCGCCGACGGAACATCCGGCACGATGACCGCGCCGTCGGGGAGGATCACCGTTCCATCCGGGTAATTCGGCTGCGTGCCGAAGCGATCGATCCGCAGTTCGCTTCGCGTCCCGCAGGCCGAAAGAGCGCCCAGCGCGCAGAGCGCGAGCGACGAGAGCGAGTGGTTTCGTGTCATCGAGAACCGATTGTCGCTCGAATGGGAGACGGGTGCGTAGTGTTGGTGACTCCACAAGCGAGCGATTGCCAACCGCGTTGGCTGTACCGAAAGGGCCATCGTGGTCGCGGGAGCAGAGACTCCCGCGCATGGGGTCGCGCAGGAGCGCGACGACGTCTCCGCCAAAGGCGGGACGACAGAGCGGCGAGCCATCGAGCTTTCGAGCGGGCGAACGAGCACGCTCGCTCGAAGACCGCGCTCGCTGTATCGTGGTGCATGCGTCGAACCCGAGTGATCAGCCTCTGCGTCGCCGCCATCACCTGGTTGGCGACGCGTCGCGCCATGGCGCAGATCCGGATCGAACGCAGCGGATCGTCGTGGGCGCAGCTCGAAGACAACGGCAGCGTGTCCATCAGCGGCCGTCGCGTCGGCGAGATCTCCAGCAGCGGAACGGTCTACGTCAACGGAAGCTCCGTCGGCGAAGTGTCCTCGAACGGCAGCGTGTACCTCCGCGGATCGCGCGTCGCCGAAGTGTCGAGCAACGGCACTGTGTACGTGGGAGGAAGCTCCGTTGGCGAAGTGTCCTCGAGCGGTCGCATCTCTGTTCGCGGATCGTCTTGGGGCAGCGCGTCCAACTGTTGCTCGTCGACGGACGCGCGCAGAGTCGGCGCGGTGCTGCTGTTCTTTCCCGGCGGGGCGTTCGAGCTCTCGCAGGCGACTGCCACGTCGATGACCGTGTATCGAAGCGGCAGCTCGTGGGCTCGCGTCGATCGAGACGGCTCGGTGTACCTGGCCGGGAGATTTTCGGGCCGCGTCGAAGAAGACGGCGATGTCTACATCCACGGCAGTCAGGTTGGTCGCATCGAAGAGGACGGAGACATCTATCACCGAGGCAGCGCGGTCGGTCGCGTCGAACCCGACGGCGATCTCTACCTTCGCGGAAGCGGCGTCGGCCGTATCGAAGACGACGGAGACATCTACGTCGCAGGGTCGAGCTGGGGACGAGCGCGCGAGTGTTGCGCCTCGCGACTGTCACGGCCGCGAGTCGCTGCGCTGCTCTACTTCTTCGAGGGGGGCGCGTTCGGACTCGAAGCGCCTGCCGATGGAGGTAACATCTCGTCGACTGACGCGAGCCTTCCGCAGAGCGACGGTGGATCGCGCGTCGTCGTGCGCACGCCGCGCTCGATTCAGTGCAGCTGCACCGCGGTGGGAGCGGGCTTTCTCCGCAACGACGCGCTCGGCATCGCGACGATCGCGCTGGCGCTTGTCGCTGCAACACGACGCGCCGGTCGTCGTTAGCTCTTCTCGTCCGGCGCTCTTGAATTCAGGGGGCGCTGTCTACGCACCGAGCTCTTCGCGACACGCGGCGGCGATCTGCTCGATCCCTTCGCAAAAGACCGTCGGCTCGGTGAGCAAGCTCACGATGACCCGGGATTCTTGCTCAAAATCGAACAAGAACCCCGGCTGCACGAGCACTCTGTCGCGCAGCGATCGCTCGGCCCACGCATCGTCGCTCAGGGCAGTCCGGTGGGCGAAACAGCGCGCGTCCAGAACAGCGGCGCGCCATCCCCCAGCTGCCCGCTCGTGTTGTCCCCCCAGCAATACACAGCGCCAGCAACGGTGCGGGCGCAGCGATGAAACTGCCCAGACGCGACCTCCGCGACGGATGGCAGCGACGCGACCGGCGTTGGCTCTCGTCGTGTCGTAAACGTTCTGTCGCCGAGTTGCCCGACAGAGTTGTCGCCCCAGCAATGAACAGCGTCGCTCACCCGCGCACAGAACGACGTCCTGCCCGCCACGAGCTGCGAGACCACGCCCATCAGTGACGCGAGGCGCGTCGGTCGACTCGAGCCGCTCGATGCACCGAGTCCAGCTTCTCCAAGCCCGTTGTTGCCCCAGCAGAACACGGCCCCAGTCGACGAGCGCGCGCACGTCGCTCCCTGGCTCACTGCGATCTCTTCTGCGATCCCGAGCAGCGCGTCGTCGACCAGCGGACCCGGCATCATGCGATAGGTGCCGACCGCGAGCGTGGTTCCGTCGCCGAGCTGGCCGTGCTGGTTCTGCCCCCAGCACAGCGCTCGGCCGTCGACCCGCAGCCCGCAGCTATGGCCGTACCCTGCGACGATCGAACGAACGTTCGACGACAATCCGAGGACCGGCGTCATCACGAATCGGTGCGTGGTCGATCCTTCTCCGAGCAAGCCGGTCGTGTTGAGTCCGGTGCAAAACGCCGCGCCCGCTCCGGTGCGCGCGCAGCGCGCGTCGCTCTGGGCGCTCGACTCTGTCACGTCCGTGAGCGCCGTCTCCGGGCTCGTGCTGGTCAGCGCCGAGACCGCGGTCGTGATGGGCGTGTTGGTTCCTTGACCACGAGCCAACAGCAACGCGCGTCCCCAACAGCGGAGCTCTCCGCTCGAAATGACACAATGGCTGAGCCCTCCGCCCGAGGCGAGCGTCGCGCCTGGCGGGAGCCCCGCCACCGGCTGCGGCACGCTCGATCCCGGCGAAATTGCCCCGCCGCCGAGCGCCGCACCGTTGCCCCAACACACAACGCCCGCCGCCGTCTGCGCGCAGCTGCTCGCAGTGCCGAGGGCCAATCGCGTCGCGCCTGTCAGCCCTGCGACCAGCCGCGGTTCCGCGCTCGACAGCGGCCTCGTGATTCCGAGCTGCATCCACGCGTTGGAGCCCCAACAACGAACCGCCCCGCGGCCATCGATTGCGCACGCAGAGTCTCCGCCGACCGCCAGCGCCGTGACGTTGACCGGCGCGTCGATGACGCGCTCGATGCGAACAGCGGCGCCCGCCGCTCCGAGCTGGGTGCTGTTGATCAAACCAGCGAGGTTTTGTCCCCAGCAATACACGTCCCCTGCGACGCTCGAAGCGCAAAAGGACTGATGTCCCCCTGCCAACGACGAGAACGCAGGGAGCGCTCCGCTCGCCGCGGTGACGAGCGCTGGCGTCGCTGATCCAGTGCTTCCCCAGCAATAGATCGCGCCGCGCGTTGTGCGTGCGCAGCTCGCGGTCGTCCCTGCAGCGAGCTCGACCACCGGGTCTCCGGCCGGAAGTCCGTTCACTACGGTCGGATTGCGCTCGCTCTGGTTGGTTGTCCCTGTCCCGCATTGTCCTCCGTTACAAGCGCCCCAACACGATACTGCGCCGCTTTCGGTCAACGCACAGACGTGCGCGTCGCCCGCCGCCAGCGTTGTCACGGCGGTCAGGCCGGTGACCTCGGTCGGGGTCGTGATGATCGCGTTGAGCGCAACGGATGAGCCGAGCTGTCCGCGACCCGAGACGCCCCAGCAGCGCACGCGAGCGTCATCGCCGAGAACGCACACGAACTGGCTACCGCCCACGATTCGAACGCCTCGTGTCGTGTTGTAGCGCCGCTGCACCCCGCCAGGATCGAGCCATGGCACTGAACGACCGAAGCACGTGACGTCTCCACCCGCCCCGCCGGCTCGCCGATGAAGGACGCACGTGGTGGCCGGAGACAGCGCGGTCTGCACGGCATCGGAGATCATCGGCAAGGCCGTGGGGGCAGCGGCAGGAGACGCTGAGCCGGGCGTGACGGCCTCGTTCAAGTTGCCTCCCCAACACCAAACCTGCCCAGACCTCAACGTCGTGCAGCTGTGAACCTGTTCCGGCGCGTGGTTGATCGAGCTGTGAATCGCCTCGTTTCCGCAGCGCGCTGCGACGCACGAGAAGCCAGTCCCGCACGCTCTGCCGCACGCTCCGCAGTTGAGCGCGTCCGTAGCGAGGTCGAAGCCGTTGTCTACACGGCCATCACAGTCGTCGTCCCGTCCGTTGCATCGTTCGGGCTGCGCGAGGCAGCCGTCGAACCCATCCGTGACCACCACGTCGGTGACGTCCATCTCCGCGACGCCCGTGTCCGTCACAATCGTGTCCGTCACGATTGTGTCCCGCTCGAGCGTGTCGATCACGGGCGTGTCGATCACGGACGTGTCGGTCGCGAGCGTGTCGCTTGCGTCCCCTATGTCCAAGCTCGCTTCGTCCCCGTCGCCCCTGCCGTCCTCGACGCGCGCATCGATCGCGCCTGCGTCGCTGTCATCGCCTACGATCGTGACCCGTGAAGGAATGCACGCGGCGATCAGCAACAGCGGCGCGAGCCAAGCGTAGCGCCTTGTCTTCTTTCGGTGGTCGCGCATCAGAACGCCCCTCTGACTTCGATCGAACCGACGCCCGCCGCGAGCGCCACCGTCGTCCGTTCGCTCCGGCGTGCGGCGAGTGCCCACCACACGGCGCCAACGGCTGCGATCGAGAGTCCTGCCGCCAACGACCCGATGGCGAGGCCGTTGTACGTTCGAGCGTCCGGCACGCGGTCAGCGGAGGCGCGGTCGACGCACCGAACTTCGTCAGCTAACAGCGTACATCCGCGCAGCGAGTCACTTCGAAGCGCGAAGAACACCGCCGAGCTCGCGGCCACCGCAAGCGCCGACGACGTCACGACGATGGGCGCTACGAGCGACGGTCTCCTCGCCCGCGGCGCATCGACGGGAGTCGCGGTCGGCGGCCGCGAGCCCTGCACGAGAACGCGGGCTTGGGGGCGCGCCTCGACGACGCGATCGGCGACGACCCGGGTCTCTTCTCTCACCAGCGCGATCTGACGCTCGATGGTCGCGCCCGTGCGTGCTTCAAACGTGAGCTGCGTCGCGACGTAGCCTGGCGCTTGCGCGCGAATCGTGTGAGCGCCAGCGGCGATGAACATCGGGGCCCCGAGCTGCGCCGATGACAGCTCGACCTCGTCCAAGCGCACCGCCGCTGTCGCGTCGCCAGCGCTGACGCGCAGAACGAGCACCGCGCTCGTCGCGCGCACCTGTTGGCTTCGCTCGCTACATGCCTGAAGCAACGCCGCGCGGTTCGGCAATACGCTCGTGCGTCCCGCCTCGAGCGCGCAGCGCTCGGAGTAGGTAAACGCGCGATGCGGCTGGCCGGAGGCCAGATACTCACCAGCCAAGAACAACATCAGCGACGGCGTTGCTTGAATTCCCATCGCTCGTTCGCCCAGTGCAATGGCCGCGACGTGCTCTCCGCGGCCTGCGCTCTGTTGTGCTTGTTCGATGAGCAGACGACGTGTCGCGAGATCCGGAGCCTCTTGCGCCGACACACGTTGTGTTCCGAGCGTCATGCACACGCACAGCGTAGTCCGAGTGATCCTTTGCATCCCACGAATGATAGGGTATTCGAAGGTTTCGAGGGGGACCGCAACGAGCGCTGGTCGACGGGTAGTAGCAGGCGGACGTCTCCGCTGCTCCGCAACAGACCCAAACCCCGGCCTCGTCTTCGGGCCGTTCGCGGGTGACGCTGAGCGCTCGTGTCCCTGCCGTACGGCGAGCGAGCGTCGCTACGCTTTGTCGGTCCCGTCAGAGCAGCTGCCCCCCAACTCCGTTGCCGACTACTCCTCGAGCTCTTCGCGACACGCGGCGGCGATCTGCTCGATCCCTCGCTGAAAGACCGCTGGCTCTGTGATCAAGCTCACGACGACGCGCGCTTCTTGCTCGAAATCGAAGAAGAATCCCGGTTGCACCAGCACTCCCTGGCGCAGCAGTCGCTCGGCCCACGCCTCGTCGGTCAACACCGCGGGCAGCGCGAGCGTCGCGCTCCAGCCGCCCTCGCAGCGAAGCACCGACGCGCCCGTCTCTGGTGACAACACGCGGCGCGCGGTCGCGAGGTTCGCTCGAAGCCGCTCGAGGATGCTGCTTCGCACCGGCGCCGTGCGCTCGAGCAAGACATCTGCTGCGCACTGGACCGGCGCGCTCGCTGACAAGAACGTGTCTGCCACGTGCTCGAAGCGCAGCTCCGCGCTGGCGACGACCCGCTCGGGCCCCGAGAGAGCAGCCCACGCGAGCTTCATCTGCGGAAGCGCGGCGGTCTTCGAGAGGCCAGCGAGCGTCCAGCACAGGCAACGCTCGTCGACGACGGTGGTCGTCCCGCGCGCGTCGTCCCTGGCGCCGTCGAGGGCGTACTCTGCGAACACCTCGTCGACGATGAGCGCGATCGAGCGCTCGCTGCACAGCTCGGTGATCGCCTCGAGCTCTTCGTCGGTGAGCGCGTTGCCCGTGGGGTTGTTGGGCGCGACGCAGACGAGCACCCGCGTTCGATCGGTGATCGCCGCTTCGATCGCCGCTCGATCGTGCCGAAAGGCGCCCGCGTAGTCGCGAAGCGAGTAGTGCGCGACGCGCGTCCCTGTGAGCGCGGCGATCGACTCGATCAGCGGATAGCTCGGCTGAGCGACGAGCACTTCGTCCCCGGGATCGCAGTGCAACATGAATAGCTGTGCGTACAGCTCGCTCGTGCTGGCCGCGAGCCACAGCCGCTCGGGGTCCACCTCGATCCCGTGCTCTCGCTCGTAGTGCGCGGCGATCGCGCGGCGGGCTGACGGCATCCCCTTGGGGTGCGGTTCGTAGGCGAGCGCCCTGGGATCACCGAGCGCCTGGCAGATCGCGGCGGCGTCCTCGGGCGAGGGGACGAGCCCTGCGCGGGTAGGGTTGCTCTCGGTGAGGTCGAAGCGGATTTCGCCGGCCTCGCGGGCGGCCTCGACCGAGAGCGACCAGGGCGTGGGCTCGACCGAAGCGGCGATGCGATTGGAGTAGTGAATCAATGCTATCAACCCTGGCTCATCGAGATGGCAACGATCAAGCCCTTTGCAGCGGTTCGGCCGCCGGTCGACCGCGTCGCGCGGATCGCCGCGCCTCCCGGTGGTTGTCGCGTATCGGGCGGACTCGAAGATCGAACGATCGATCGCGTCGGGACCTCGCGCGGACCGGCTGCGGAAGCGTAGCGGGCTGAACCGTTACGGATTTGGGTGTTCGGCGTTTGGGATGAGTTGCGTAGTTTTGGTGCTCTGCCAAGAGCGATTCTGCCAACTGCGTTGACTGGAACCGATCGCAACTGCGCGCTATCGTCCCTGCATAGTTCGCACTTTCTGCGACAGATCGGCGCGCAGCCTTTGAGCAAAGGCGTCGCAAACTGTCTGTCGTCGCGAAGCAGGTTGGAGGGTTGACGATGAAGCAGTCTGTAGGGAGGCAGTCACGCAACACCATCACATCGAACCAGGGGTGGACCTGCGTTTGTGCGTCGTTGGCTCGCTCGCCCCCAATGTCACTTCCGTGCGTGCACGGTTTTTCGCGACTCATCCTCACTGAACGCGGGGGTGAGCTAACGCACGGGCAGTGGGCGGTCGTCGACGCGTTGATCGAAGGGGCTGACTCCGAGAGGGCGTTGCTCGCTGTGCTGCGCGCGGGAAAGTACGGGCTGCGAAAGCGGGTCTCTGCCGTGCTCGAAGCGTTCGACGCGGTGACGATTCGAGAGCTGCGCGTGGACTTGCTGAACGCGGTCCTCGGCGTCGGTCCGTTCGGCGGCATCGCGGCTTCGCCGAGCGCGACCATGCTTCGTTGCGCTCGCAGCGCCGACGAGGCTGGAGGCCAGCGATGATCGGTGTGCTGCGAGCGCCGAGCGAGCGACTCGATCGCGCGCGAGCGCTGCGACGATTCTGTGCGATCGCAGCAGAGCACTGCGTGCGGGATGACGCGTCGATCGTCGAGCAGCGATTGCGACGATGGCTCGGCCTCGCGAGTCATGGAGCGGTCGACGTGGGGCGCTCGACGCTCAACAACACAGGGGCTCCGTTGCAGTGCTGCCTGTCGCTCGGACGGGGTCGGTGCCGCGTTCGTTTCATCATCGATCCTGGGTATGCCGCGGGCAGCGTGATCGCCGCGCGTCTCGCGAAGGCGCGTGTGTGTCTGCACGAGCTCGCAGAGGCGGACCACGAGACTCACGTCGCGATCGAGCGTCTGCTCGCGTGCTTCGGACCTGCTTCCGCGAGAGAAAACGCTATGTTTTCGTCGGGTGTCGCGTGGGTCGGCGTGTCCGTCGGAGATGCAGCGCTCGCCGCGTATGTCGACCTCTCGCCGCGCGATGCGGGCGACGCGTGGGGCCGACTCGCGGAGTGGCTCGAGGCTGGCGGCGCGGCTTCGTCAGTGAGCGCCGCGGAGCTCGCTCGACTGCGGACGTTGGGACCGCCGTCGAGCGTCGGGTTCGAGCGCGACAGCGGGGGGCGGCTCCGTCGCAAGGTGTACGTCTGCACGACGTTGGAGCGGGTGCTCGACAGCAAAGACCACGGTTCCGATGGTCGGGCGATCGCATCGATGATCGCGCAGCTCGCGCATCGGGGGCACCGCGCGAGCGCGACGACGTTTGTTTCTGTGGGCTTCGACGGCGATGGCTCGCGGGTGGACAGCAAGGTCGACCTTTGTTGTTGCGCCGACTGCACTGCTCTCGACGCCGCGGATTGGCGCAGGATCTTGCCTGGGTTGTTGACGGATGCAGGGCTGTTGGCGTCGCCGCTCGCCGAGGCGCTGTCGATGCCCGAGATCGTTGTGGCCGTCGTCGGCGTGGGCGCAACCCACGAGGTCGCTTCGAACCTTCGCTTCAACGCGTACCTCGCGCCGCAACGGTGGCGCGAATGAAAGTCGAACACGCGATCGAGTCGGTGCGCCGCGCGGTCGAGTACTTCGGCGCGACGCGCGAGAGCGACGGGTGCTGGCGGGACTTTGTCGAGGTTCCTGTGGGGCCGAGCGATCAATGGGTGACGGCGTACGTGGCGCTCGCGCTCGCCCACGCGCGACAACCCCGCGCGACAGAACTCGCAGAGCGCGCGGCGACGTGGCTCGATCAACATCGAACGCTCGAGGGCTGGGGCTACAACGACCGAGCGGGGCCTGACGCGGACTCGACTGCGCACGCGATGCTGTTGTTCGACGCGTTGGGACTCGGAGTCCCTCCAGGTACCGCGGAGTTTTTGATGGCACACCAGTGTGTGGAAGGCGGCTTTGCGACCTATCGACGTCGCGACGCATGGGGTCGTCCGCACGCCTGCGTGACGGGCGCCGTGTGCGAGGCGCTGATGCAGGCGAGGCATCCCTTCGATGCAACGGCTACGAAGCGATGGCTGGCTGAAACCGTGACCGCCGAGGGTGGCTGGCGAGCGTATTGGTGGAACTCGTCGCACTATGCGACGATGACGAACGCGCGATGGTTCACGGACGACGGGCGTAGCTCCCACGCGCTCGACGAGATGCGCCGGTGTGGGTCGGACGTGCAGAGGCTCGAGGGGTCGGGGGCGAGCGCATTGCGCTCTTGCTTCGACGCATCGTGCGAGATCGAAGTGCTTCGGATGCGCGGCGCTCCGCGAGCGCAGGTGGAGGCGAAGCTACGCCCGTTGCTCTGGCAGCAGCGTGCGGATGGAAGTTGGCCAGGCTCTGCCTGCCTGTTGATTTCCTCGCCCGACACGAACACCGCGAACGCACAGGCCACGGAGAGCGCCAATGTGTTCACTGACTGGTGCTCCACGATCACGACCGCGACATGTCTTCGCGCGGTCGCGAGCTACATTCAATGGGTCGAGTCGTCGACCAAGGGACGAATGCGATGACGATCTTCGAAGCGCGTGTTGTCCGTGCGATCGCGCGGCGAGCGGCGGGACGGTCGCCGACGGCGGTCGTCGCGGGCATCGTGTCGTCAGTGGCGTTGGGTTGCGGCGCGAAGACTGGTTTGGATACGTGGTCGCGCGCCGAGGAGGGCTCGATGCAGTTCGAGCGCCTGCATCAGACCTGGCCGCTGACGGGCTTCGTCGTGTCGACGCAGCGTCCGACGCTCGAGTGGCGCAATGTCGAATCGAGCCGCACGCGGATCGAGCTCTCGCGTACGCGTGGGTTCGAGCGCGTCGAGGTGCAGAGCGTCGTGGAGGGCTCGTCGTGGAGGCCGCCCGAGCGGCTCGCGCCGGGCCCGTGGTTCTGGCGGTTGTCCTCGACGACGAGCGAGCTTCGTAGCGCTGTGTGGTCGTTTCGCGCGCCGATCCGCGACTCGAGCAACGACTCGGTGCTCAACTTCGTGCAGGACTTCAACAGCGACGGGCTCGCGGATGTCGTCACGTTCGGCGCCGCTGACGCGATGAGCAACGCTGGCGCTCGCACGTACGTTCACTTCGGACGGCGGGGATCCACGCTGTCCGATGGCGTAGCTGTCGCCGAAGACATCAACGTCGATCCGTACATATTTCACGGAGCGTCTGGGGTACCCGACATGGTGGGTCTCGGATTTCCAGGGATCGCGCGTCGTCCGAGGCACCTCACGCTGATCTACGGAGACTTGCTGGTTGGCAACGAGGGTGGTCTTGCGTACGGGGTCCGGGATACCATCCTCGGGAGGGTCACCGGAGTCGGCGACATCGACCGTGACGGACTGGGTGATCTGCATGTAAAAACAGGCCTCTACGGTTCGCCTGAGCACTGGCTGTTGGGCGCGAGGCGTGGAGCCAACTACCGGCACATTGTGAATAGAGAGGATTTTCGCCGGGCATCCGATCCATCACAAGGCGTGGTTCCACAGCCGTTTCCAATCGACTGGAACGGCGATCGTCAAATGGACCTTTTGAGCTGGGAGCGACGAGGACTGACTTCGGGTGTGCTGCTCGTAAACTTCGGACCGCTTCTGTCTCCCTCGCCGCCCACGGAAGTAACGGTGAACTCGGAAGGGATGTGGGCTTTCTCCAATCTCGGCGACGTTGACGGCAATGGGTATCCAGATGTCGCGTTTATCGGCATCTCGTTGGACATCGCAATTGTCTACGGCGGCCCGCGACTGCGGGTGCAGCCGTTTCGACTCATGGGAGAAGACCTGGGGTGGGGCCGATATGCGCTGACGTCGCTGGGCGATGTGAACGGTGATGGATTCTCCGATGCCGTCCAATCGTCCCCATGGTCCAACATCAATTCGCTCCCACGCGGACTGCTTGTGTTCGATGGCGGACCCAGCGGGCTACGCACCGAACCGTCACGCGAGATTCGTGGGCCAGCAGGCTCGGGATTCTTCGGCTCCGCCGTCTGTGGATGTGGAGACCTCGACGGCGATGGGTTCGCCGATCTAGTGGTGTCTGATCTCAACGTCGCCGATCGCGCCTTGTTTGTCTACCGAGGTAGTTCAGCAGGACTTCCGGCGCAACCTTCTTACTCGCTCCCGAGACCAGATGGGCGGTTGGCCGTCTATGGGATTCGCTTGGGAGTCAACTAGCTTGCTACGGCAGTGGGATATTGGTAGATGTGATGCACTTGCCGTTCTCGTTGTCGAGAAGCGTCACACCGTCCATGGGCGTGGGACGGACCGTGCCGCCAAGGGGGTCACCAGTGCCAGCTGGCAGCGTCGCGTCGTGCATCTCGAAGTGAATGTGATCGAATGCGGAGTTCCCCGTGTTGTTGTAGGTTCCGAGAATGCTGCCTTGCGGAATCGTCAACGTCGTAGGCATCGGAACCGCGCGAAGCGTGCCGAAGCGAAAGTGCATGTATCGAGAGGCGAAGGGCCCACGTGCCATGTTCTGCGCGGGCACCACTGACCGTGCACCAAGCCAATTCGCCCCTCCAGTCGTAGTCGGGGTGCCTGCGGCAGGCCCTGCGAAGCCGGACACTGGATGGGCAAGTTCGATGGTGGCAGCGTTGCCGTAGTTGGGGTTGCTCATCATTCCAAGAATCAACGGATCGTCGCTGACGAACACGGTCCCGGCGGCGCACGCGAGCGCCGGCTCATTGAATCGATTGGCTGGAATCACCGAGAGGGGAAAGATCGCTTCCTGAACTACTTGTGCGAGTCGGTCCGATGGATGAAGCACAGAAAAATCGATGGCGAATGCAGAGCTCAGGGCGCCGACACGGTGCGTAGGGCCGTCATTGTAGTAGAAGCCGGCCAAAGCAAACCCGCAAGCGCTACGGTGAAACGCAGCGGCCATCGCGAGGTAAATCGGCCAGAACACTGGCAAGGCCGCGGCTAGAATGCGAGTGTTCAGGAGTATCACCAATTGTGCGATCTGAGACCACAGACCACCGGCGCGCATGACTCCGATATTGGTCTGACTTGGTCGTGCCCAAGGCGCTCTGATTGTGAACCAACTCGGCAGCGGCTGATTGTGGCTCGATGACGAAGGGACCCCAAGCTGTCCCAGCACGAATGACCACGACTTGGTTGGCAACGACAGCACGATGCCTGACCACTGCCAGCCTCTCGGAACGGCGCGCAGTTGAAACAGTACCTCGCCGACGAAGTAGTCTCCGCTCCAACTGGTCGTGCGAAGATAATACTTGTCGTCGTCCGCGTGGATCAGCTCGGCGCTCGCGCGCACTGCTCCGCGCTGCAGGTCACCACTGAGCAGATGCAAGAGCTGCTCGCGCGGAACCGAAGTCGTTTCACCACAACCGATTCCGAACTGAAAATCGTAGGCTCGCGCGAGCGCGCGAAGGCGCGGTACATCCTTGCGTTCGATGATCTCCGCGAGCCTCTGGTGGAGCGCGGCGAGCGTTGGGTACACTGTTTCTCGATCGCTTCCGAGGCGCGCCAGCCCTGCCCGTGCGTCGGCGTCTCGCTCTGTGTCGAGCGCAGCTGTGTAAGCCGCATCTGCGAGTAGGACGTCGCCAGTGGTTTCGGCGAGCAGCCCGATGTACGTCGCCGTTCGGCAGCGCCAGGTTGGGCTGTCCGTTTCGTCGTAGAACGAGCGCAGTACCCCGAGCGCAGCGTCGAGTCGATTCGTCTTTCGCAGGCAATACACCTGATGCGCGACCGCGATGGGCGCCAGAGGAAGCGCCCCGTACCGAGCTCCTGGGTACTGCGCGCGCGTCTGCGACCAGACCTGCCGCGCTTCTTCGAAGCGTCCAGCTAGTTCCAGGTTGTCCGCCCTCCAGGCGTCCGCGTAGGAAACGAGAACGTTATCGGGCTTCGCCGACGCAGCGAAGTAGAGAAGATCCTCCTCGACGGCCATGGGCATCGAGAGGCAACGTGCGAAGTGGTTCTTGACGGTGAGGTACTGCTCGTCGCTGTACATCCCGCGCAGCCCTTGTGACCCGTAGTCTGCCGCACGCTCGTTCAGCAACTCTTCGTCCGTCTGCGGTGCGGGCGGATCGTGGATCTCGGCAGGCGCGAGCCCTGCGTCGCCGAGCGCTTGTTGGAGCGCGCTCGATTCGTCGGGTGTGAGCAGCTTTCCAGGCTTTGTCGGGTGCTGCGCGGTCAGGATGTCGTTGATGAATCGCTGCGCAAACGCTCGAGCTTGGGGCTCGTTTCGGATCGAGCCGGTGTTCGCCATCGCTCGCTCGAAGGCTCGAAAGATCGCCGAAGCACGCGTCGCTTCGTGCATCGGCACCGAGCTCAACATCTGCCGACGAATCGATGCGAAGTCGATCGAGCTCTGCGCTGAAGCACCGTCTTCGTTTCGTGACGGCGTCGTGCGAGTCTCGTCGCACGCGCACGGCGCGTCTTTCGTCGGCGCATCGCAACCGCTGTGCGTCGTGCTTGCGAGACCGCCTCTCGCGGTCGCGCTGTTGGCGAGATCGATCCCGCCGAGTCCGATCTCCGCGAGGCGTTCTAGCGCGACCCCCGCGAACAGCGCGTCCGAATACGGCGTCGTCGGTGGAGAGAGTGTCGGTTCGATACGACCAACGAGAGCTTGCGGCTCCGTCTCGCTTGGCGCGTTGTCGTCGAGGTTCATTGGACTCGTTCTCCGATGGGTGTCGCGTTGCGGTGCGATGACTGGACAGCACGCAGGCCGTCCGTGATGGGATGGCTGGTTATTGGCTGGGACTCGCGAACTACGAATTCACCCAGCTCGGCTGCTCTCCGCTGGCGAGCGCGCGGATCCATTGAACCCACGACGACCACTGGTTGCTTGTCCCCTTGCAGAGCAGGTCGAGCTCGCCGGTGGCTGTGAGCTCGCCGAGCACGGCGCCGCTGCCGAGGTCCTGCGCGCTGCCGCCGTCGACCCGCGCATGAGCGCGAACGCTGTCGATCCCGCCACCAGCGGCGACCCACAAGTCAAGTGTGGCACCGCGCGCCCAGGTGAGCGGAACGGACGTGCCCGTCGAGACGCCGCCGATCACGACTTCGAACTTGCCCGTGGATCGCACGAACTTCGCGTAGTTCGTCGCGTCGATCGACCAGAGGTACGGATCCGCCCCGTACTCGCTGCTCGATCCCTTGGGCTGCAGACGAACTTCGATCGACAGGCGTCCACGCGAGAGCAGCGCCGTCACGTCGGGGTGATACAAGCGCTCGCCCGCGCGCGTCTTCGCTGTTCCGCTCGTCGAGATCCATTCGCTCGCGAACGCTCCCGCTTCGAGCTGAACCATGTCCGTGTTCTGGTCGCGCGCTCCATTCGTGATTCCTCCGACCGCCGACCAGTCGCGGCCGTCCGAGGGAATGCTGTACACGACCCCGCTCGTGTGCGCCGCGCTCACCGACGCGCGTTGCCAGTACGCGGGCGCGGCGGCGCCTCCGATGGCGGCGTTGGTCGACCCTGTGTCCGTGCGAAGCGAGAGCTGCCACGAAGCGCCCGGCGAGCCGCGCTGCGACCAGGCGCTGAGCGTGTACGTCGCCGCTGCGGGTTGCTGATCGGTGTAGTTGCTGTAGCCCTGATCGCCGACCTCCGATCGGTCCGCCAGCGTGGCGCCGTCTGGACCGGCAGCGGTATCCGTCGTGGTCGTCACCGATGAGCCCGTCTGCCAGGTTGCCGCTGCGATGTCGCGCGAGTCCAGGATTTCGTTGGTGCGGCTCTCCTCGAAGACGAGCCCCCAGTGAGCTCCGTCGTCACCGACGCGCGCGACGTCGTTGAACGCAATGGCTTGCACGGTCGTCGCCGAGCTTTGAACCGTGCCGCTCGACGCTCGACTGAGACGAAGGTCCCCTGGCAGCGCGTTCGCAGCGCCTGGAGAAATCCCCGAGAAGTCAGCGTTCCAAATGGCGACAGACGGGACCCATCGTCGGCGCTGCGTCGCGATGATTCGCAGCTTCGCTTGTGGAGAGGCTCCGCTCAGCGTCAGCTTCAATCGTCCGAACGCTCCGCAGTCGTTCAGCGGCGCGCAGCCGCCCATCGTGACGCCGACCGACGTCGTTGCGAGAAACGTCGGAGCGACGACGGTCGAGTATGCGGTCCAGTGCTCATGGTCGTTCGAATGCTCGAGGTCGACTCGCACCCACGTTGCGTCTCCGCCCACGGATTCGGCCACGACGCTGATCACGAGCTCGTCGGCGACCGTCAACAACGCGTCGAAGAACGGGTGCGAGTACGCCGCGCCAGTTCCGATGACTTCTTCTTCGAGTACGACTTCGTTGTACAGCCGCATGAGTCCCGACCAATCGGTGAGTGAGTCACGGGAGGAGGCGCAGGTCGGAGCGGAGCTACATTCCTGCTTGCTCTCCGCGGCCACACACGGTGACGCGGAGCAGGCAGCTCGCGCTCGCGCCTGTGATCGTGATCGCGAGGCGACGGTACGCGCCGCACCGGGCCGTGTCCGAGCCCATCTTGACCGACGCGGCAGAGGTCGTTGGGGTCACCGCGTTTACCACGTCGGTCGTCAACACGGCCCAGTTCTTGTTGTCGTTGCTGTGCTCGGTGGAGATTTTGACCGTCGGTGCTCCCGCGGCTTGCTCGCCGTAGCCCTCGATCACGATCGCTTCCGCCGATCCGAGCAGCGCGTTGTACTGCGGCTCCGAGTACACGCCCGTCTGTGATGAAAACACTTGAGTTTCCAGGACTACCTGATTGAACATTCGCATGGACTCGATCTCCTCGGCCCGAGTCGAGCACCGCGATCCCGAGCTCGCAGCTATCGAGCGAAGAGTTGACAGTCATCGGAGTCCTGTGCTCCCGCGCCTTGCTTCCGACTCTTGCGTTGCTGCCTTCGCACTTCGAGCCCTTCGCGACATGCATCGTCGATCCGCTCGATCCCCTCGTGAAAGCCCGTCGGGTTCAATGCTATCAACCCTGGCTCATCGAGATGGCAACGATCAAGCCCTTTGCAGCGGTTCGGCCGCCGGTCGACCGCGTCGCGCGGATCGCCGCGCCTCGCGAGGCTCGCGCGCTCGCCGGTGACAACCAGGACAGCTATCTGTACGTGTCTCGCCCCGAGATCGCCCTCGATCCGTCGATCGACGAGCACGACGACCGCGTGTACGCGCAGGGGCGCGTCGCGCTCGAGGACTTCGTCGCCCGCGGCGTCCTGGTGCCCGACGCGCGGCCCGAGCTCTACGTGTACGCACAGAAGATGGGCTCGCACCGGCAGGTGGGGCTCGTGGCCTGCGCGAGCGTGGCCGAGTACGACGACGCGACGATCAAGCGCCACGAGAACACGCGGGCGGACAAAGAAGACGACCGCACGCGGCACATCGACGAGCTCTCGGCGCACGACGAGCCGGTGTTTCTCACGTAT
>LNEO01000081.1 GCA_001465015.1 Deltaproteobacteria bacterium Ga0077539
GGGGGCCGCCGCGCGGCTTGGTGACAAACGTCGTTTCGTCTCTCGATTTGCAACTCCAACTCGCTTGTTATGCCGTGGAGTTTTCGGCGCCTATGCCCTTGGCTCCCGGGGCGGCCAATCGCGACTCGAACGCTTGGTCTCTCAGCGAAACTGCGATGATGGGAGGCGCTCGGCGATATCCCCACGTTCTGCAATCACACCCGTCGCGGTGCGGATCGCGGCGTACGACAAGCGGCTACAGAGCGACTCGTGGAAGCTGCTCGAGGTCGGGCGCAAGGAGCTGCTGCTGCCGCTTCGCGACGAGAAGCTCTTGCGCGAGGCGGCCGAGCACGTAGAGGACTCCACGCTCGGGCTCGCAGCGACGCGCGAATACATCAACAACCTGCGGAGCGAGAACGGCCTGAAGGTGACGCCACGGGTGATGGTCGTAGGGCTGACAAAGGCGATCTCGGGAGTCCGAGGGCGCCTCACGAGCAAGGCGTTTCTGCGACGGTTCGGAGAGATCCGCGAGTCGATGGAGCCTGCTGCGAAGGAGACGCTCAAGGCCGACATACGCGCGCTCGAAGAGGCGCTCGCGGCGCGGCGCAAGAAGCTCGACGAGTGAGCCCGAGCGGCTCGGCGCGGCGGGTGCGGGGACACGCCACGTGATAAGCTTCCGAACGATGGGCAGCAGAGCGATCGACCGCGGAAGCCACGACATCGCGCGCTACCCCTCCGAGGACAACATGGGGGAGCACGAACTGCAGACCTGGCTCGCGACGCACCTCTGGCTCGCGATTCAACGCTATCTGCGAGACACGAAGCGCAGAGTGCGATCGGGTCACGACCAGTTCTTCTACTGGAGCAAGGGCGACGCGACGCAGCGCATCGCGCCAGACGTCTACGTGCTCGACGTCGCCGGCCCGGATGAATTCGTGGGTGTTTGGCGAACGTGGGATGGCCCCTTTGCGCCTGCGCTTGCCATCGAGATCGTGGGCGACGACTGGCACAAAGACTACGATCACGCCCCGGTTCAGTATGCGGCGCTAGGCGCGAGAGAGGTCATCATCTTCGATCCGTCAGTGACAGCGAAGAGCCGCAAGCGCGTTCGCTGGCAGGTCTATCGGCGCACAGAGACCGGAGGTTTCGCCCTCGCCCTCTCGACCAATGGACCGACCGTGTACAGCAACGTGCTCGGATGCTGGCTTCGGCGTGTGGTTGGTGACGACGGCAAGCCGCTCGTGCGCCTGGCGCTCGACGAGGCGGGCGACAACCTCGTCGCGACGCAGGACGAAGCCGAGCGGAGCGCCATCGAGCGCGCCGAGGCCGCCGAGCAAGAGCTCGCGGCGCTGCGAAAGCAGCTCGGGCGGCGAAAGCGATGAGCGGGACGCGTCGTCGCCAACCGCGCGATCGCGACGGGCTGCGGGCCGAGCTCCAGGCCGGACGCGGGACGCTCCAGCAGAGCCGGCCATCGAGAAGCGCGCGGAGATAACCGCTGGGGCGAGTGTTCTGCGAGGTGACGATCTCGCGTTGCTCGCGACGGGCCACTAACTCAAACCTGTTGACACGTTGTGGAAGGGCGGCCAACCCTTACGAGGCGAACGTGGAGGGCGAGGTGGACCGTATCGACGTGAGAGGGTCCCAGGCGATCAGCGACGCGGCGGCTCTACGCTTGCCTCTCGGCGCACTGGCGGCCGAAGCATCACAGCAACCAATACGTTGGCGAATACAGCTTCATCGACGGCGGATGTCGGGCGCACGAGGGGCGTCACTCGACATTCGTTCCAGCTCAGGGACAACCACGGCGATAGCCATACGACTCATCGTCCGAGCGTGCGGAGCCAGGGGCCTGCAAAAGCTCGTCTATGTCGTAAACCGCCGAGCGGCTATCGACTTGGGATCGAAGCTGCTGAGTCCCACGAAGAGGCGATTGCCCAGAATTGCTCGCCTCTGCGTCCGGTGCCGTCACTCGCCCTACGCGCCCCCACTCGGAGCTCACATGCGTGTCATCGTCATGACCATCAAGGAGGCCGCGGCGAACGTCGACCGCGCGGAGCAGACCGTTCACGCGTTGGCGCAGACCAGCGAGATTTCAGCGGTCGACATTCATGAGCAACGGCGCTTCGAGCGCGCCGAACTCGACTCGTGGATCGCCTCGCGGCCGCGTGGTGGAAACGGAGGTAGTGGTGGTGAGTAACTCGCAGAGTCGGTTTTCGGATTGGTTCAAGCGGTTCGCTTCGCCGACCGACAGCGCTGCGATGGCCCCAAGAGAGTGGCAGATGGATCTCGCCCAGGATGAGATCCCGCGCTCGCGACTGATTCGGATCCCCACAGGTTATGGAAAGACGCTCGGCGTGCTCGGCGCGTGGCTCTATCACCGCATCGAACGCAAGGACGAGGCGTGGCCCCGCCGGCTCGTCTGGACGCTGCCAATGCGCGTGCTCGTCGAGCAAACGGCAGACGAGGTTCGAAAGTGCCTCGATCGGCTGGACCTGCTCTGGCAACCCAGCGCTGATCATCGAGGCAAGGTCGGCGTTCATCTCTTGATGGGTGGTGCCGACCAAGGCGGTGAGTGGAACCTCTATCCCGAAGAAAACGCCATCTTCATCTCGACGCAGGACATGGCGCTCTCGCGCGCCCTCAACCGCGGCTACGCGGCGCCTCGCGCCCGTTGGCCCATGGAGTTCGGGCTCCTCAGCCACGACGTGTTGTGGGTGCTCGACGAGGTGCAGCTCATGGATGTCGGGCTCGCGACGAGCGCGCAACTCCAGGCCTTCTTCGACGACGACGCGAAGGCGCGGCGCTCGTACAGGCCGAGGGTGAGTTGGTGGATGAGCGCGACGCTCCAGCCGGATTGGTTGAAGAGCGTAGACACCAAGGAGCACCACGCAGAATGGACGCAGAGCCCCACCACCCTGACGCCTGAGGCGCTGGGCGCTGGGCTCGCCATCATCAAGAAGGAGCTCCACGTCACAACAATCGCGGCAAACGATCACGGCACGTTCGCAAAGGCGATCAAGGACCTTCACGAGAAGGGCGCCGTGGACGGAGAGCACGGCCGAATCACCCTGGTCGTCTGCAACACTGTCGATCGAGCGTCTCGCACCTACGATGCGCTCGAGAAGCTAGGGGTGACGAAGGATCTTCGACTCGTCCACAGCCGTTTTCGCCCGCACGAGCGCGCCCAGTGGAAGACAAACTTCCTCGGACGAGACGCGTGTAGGCAGGGCGTAGATCGCATCATCGTTGCGACCCAGGTCGTCGAGGCCGGTGTCGACATCAGCGCGACCACGCTCGTCACAGAGCTCTCGCCGTGGTCGAGCCTCGTGCAGCGGTTCGGGCGTTGCGCGCGCTACGGTGGGTTTGGACACGTCGCCGTGATCGACAGGGGACGCGACGAAAAGACCGCGCCGCCGTACTCGTCCGAGGAGCTCGAGGCCGCGAGATGGGCAATTGATTGCCTCGCAGCGACCGCACGAGATGTCGGCATCAGCAGCATCGAGGCCTTCGAGCAGGGGCTGACCGACGAGCAACGCAAGCAGCTCTATCCGTATCATCCCGAGCAGCTCTTGCTGCGCCGTGAGCTCGACGAGCTCTTCGACACGACACCCGATCTGACCGGCGCGGACATCGACGTGAGCCCGTTCATTCGCAGCGGCGACGAGCGCGACGTGTTGGTGTTCTGGCTCGACGTTCCGCCAGCCAAGAAGGGAGAGCCAGCACCTCTGCCCCCGAAGGATCGAAAGCCGTCGCGCGAGGAGCTGTGCAGCGTGCCCTTTCTCGCAGCGCGAGACTGGTTGTGCGGCAAAGCGACAAAGGCCAAGCCAGCGCCGCGTCTCTTGCCCTCTCGCCGAGCGTGGGTCTGGGATTGGCTCGACGGAACGTGGAAGGTCGTGGAGCGGACGGCACTCATCCCGGGTGCTGTCGTGTGCGTGGCCGCAGATACGGGCGGCTACCGCGACGACCGAGGTTTCGATCCAGAGTCGAAGACGTCGGTCACGGTCTCGAGTGCTCCACCGCAAGCGGCACAGGACGCCGCGGACGATCTCGAAGACACCGAGGAGTTGAGCGCGACGGCACGCTACAAGACGATCGCGACGCACAACGCCGAGGTTGCCGACCACGCAATCAAGATTGCGGCGGGACTCGTGCCAGAGCGAATCGGCGAACTGATCGTTCTCGCGGGACGCTGGCACGACATCGGGAAAGCGCACCCTGCATTTCAAGCGGTCATCGAGGAGCGAGGCCCCTATCTGGCGCGTGTCGATCTCGCGAAGGCGCCGAAGGGCGCATGGCAGACGCCGTGCCTCTATCGGAGCAAGGATGGCGAGACACGACGAGGCTTCCGTCACGAGCTCGCTAGCTGCCTTGCCCTCTTCGCCGTGCTGCGCCGACACGATCCCATGCATCCCGCGTTGCTCGGTCCATGGATCGAGGCGCTCGAACTCATGGGTGAGCGCGTAGAGCGCGAACCGATTACCAACAGCCCGAAGGCGACAGCCCTCGAAAGGCAAGTGCTCGCGTGCACCGCGGAGGAGTTCGACCTGCTCGCGTACCTGGTGCTCTCGCACCACGGAAAGGTGCGCGTCACCTTGAACGCGGGACCGAAAGATCAGGAGTACGTCGCGCGCGATGATCGCGGCCTTCCGATTCGAGGGGTGCGAGAGGGTGATGTGCTGCCCTCGATCTCGCTCGAGGAGGGCGCCTCGCTTGCCGAACTTTCGCTCACCCTCGCGCCTGCGACGCTCGGGCTCTCGCCGATCACCGGACGCAGTTGGCGCGATCGGACCGCGACGCTTCTTCGTACTCACGGCCCCAGTTCGCTCGCGTTTTGGGAGGCTGTTCTCATCGCCGCGGATCGCCGCGCATCGAAGCTCACGACGATCGATTCGCGGCTCAACACCGACGCAGAAGGAGGTACGCGATGACGATCCATCTCCACCACCTCAGGGGCTGCGCGCCAGCCCCGCTCGCGCACTACCTGAAGGCGATCGGGATCCTGAGGCTCGTCGCGCAGCAGAAGGATCCCGACGCACGTGGCTTCTGGCGCGACCAGCACTTCTGCTTGCTGACGACGCTCGACGAAGCCGCGCTCGAAGCGTTCTTCCTCGACGAGTATGCGCCGACGCCATTCGTCGCACCGTGGAACAAGGGTTCCGGGTTCTACAAAGAGAACGACAAGGGCATCGCCCCAATCGAGAGGTCGACAGCGCGTCGCTTCGAGTCGTTCCGTCTCGGGATCCGCGAAGCAAGAGAACCACTCGGAGCGATCTCGAAGGCCGATGCCGCGGTACGCAGCATCAAGTCGCGCACGAAAACCAAGGGACTGAGCAATCAAGATCGAGAACGGTTGCGCGATGACCCGGAGTACAAGAAGGAACTCGCGGCTGCAGAGCGTGAGTTCAAACGACTCAAGGCCGACCTCTACAGACCCTTAGCCCGCAAATGGCGTGGCCCTCATCGCGACTGGATGGACGCAGCGATGGTGCTGTCTGCCACCGGCGAGCCCGCCTGGCCGTCGCTCCTTGGGACGGGTGGAAATGACGGGAACTTCGAGTTCACGAATTCGGCCATGCAGCGCCTGGGAGATCTGTTCAATCTCGACTCCGCCGACGCTGCGCCTTCTGCGCCGGCGAAGGCTCTGCTGAATACAGCGCTATTCGAGACGCCATCTGCCGAGCTGATGACCGCGAGCGCTGGTCAATTCCTTCCGGGGGCTTCTGGCGGAGCAAACGGGACCACCGGACCAGCCGCAGAGGGCAGCATCAACCCATGGGACTTCGTCCTCATGCTGGAGGGAGTGATCACGTTTCGCGGCAACGCCACGCGCAGGTTGGGGGCGCGTGACGGAACGCGTGCCGCGATGCCCTTCGCACTCGCCTCGCACGCTGTTGGGTATGCGACTCCCGGAACCGAGAAGAGCGAGCGCGGCGAACAGTGGATGCCTCTCTGGGAGCGCCCTGCGAGCTGGAACGATGTGACTGCGCTCTTCGCGGAAGGACGCGCGCAGGTTGGACGTTCGGTAGCGAAACGCCCGCTCGATTTCGCACGGGCAATCGCACGACTCGGCATCGCCCGAGGCCTCTCTGGCTTCGTTCGCTACGGCTACCTCGAGCGCAACGGCATGAGTCACCTTGCCGTGCCGCTGGGGCGAGTCGCAGTCACGGCCCGCCCGCGCGCTCGATTGATCGACGACTTCAGCGGCTGGCTCGACCGTCTCCAACGCGAAGCGAGCGACGCGCCCGCGAGACTTTCTGCGTCCGTCGGCGCCCTCTCGAACGCCGCATTCAACGCACTCACGCGGGAGGACGAGCCGACGCGCTGGCAGTCTTTGTTGCTCGCCATCGCGGCGGTCGAGCGCGTGCAAGCAAGCGGGACCGCGTTCAACGTTGGCCCATGTCCGACGCTGTCTCCGGGGTGGATCGAAGCAGCCGCGGATGGGACGCCCGAGTGGCGGCTCGCGCTGGCGCTCGGCAGCGCGGCCCGTGGCTACAAGGACGGACGGCCATTCGACAGCGTGCGAGCCCACGCGTTGCCACTCGATCCGAAGAAGGGTTGGAGCTACGCGATCGGCGCGGACAAGCGGCTGATCAATGATCCGCGCGTCGTGATGACGGGACGCGATCCGCAGCGTGACCTCATCGCGCTCGTCACGCGGCGCCTCGTCGAAGCATCACAACGAGGCAGCCGGACGCTGCCGCTCGTCTCCAAGTCTGGCGCCGGCGCGCAGCTCGACGATCTCGCTCGATTTCTCGCGGGAAACGTCGACGTCGAGCGGATCGTCTCGCTCGGACGCGCGCTGATGGCGCTCGACTGGGGACGCGCTCGGCTGACTCCCACGCGCGTGGGGCCACGATCGCGCGACGAACGACCGGACGAGGCGTGGGCTGCACTGCGCTTGTGCACCCTCCCGTTCGCCGTTCGAGAGCGGAACATCGCGACGGATCCCGCGATGCTTCGTCGACTCACCGCTGGCGACGTCGCTGGAGCGGTCGACCTGGCGCTGCGACGGCTCCGCGCCTCCCAGTTTCGCCCGCCGCTTGTTGCGGCAATCGCTGACTCCGCGACAGCACGCCGTTGGGCTGCCGCTCTCGCTTTTCCCATCGCGCCAGCAGTTGCGGACGTGATGGCGGACCATTTCGAAAACCCGAGTGCCAGGGAGACCGTATGACCATCGACCTCAGCATCCTCGCAAACGCGACCCGCTTGCTCTTCTCGATCGAACTTCAACCGGTGCAGGGCGATCGCTTTCAGCCCACAGGCTTCCCGAGCCTCGGGGCAGCGACGTACCAGACGAAGGACGGCCCGAAGCTCCTCGTGGAGTCCACGCAGAGCATGGCCAACCGGCTGGAGGCCACCGTATGGGACGCCGCGAAGCAGAAACCCATCGACGGGCTCGATGGGATCAGTCACGTCACGGTGAAGGCGAACGGCAAGTTCCTCACCGACACGATGCTCGAAGCACATCGACTGAATAGCCCCTACATCTTGGAGGCTCCGAAATCGAAGTTCGTCGAGGAGCTCAAGAAGGAGCTCGGCGTGTTCGAGAACGGGCCAATCAACCGCAAGCAACTCGCGGAGGTTTTGCTCAAGTACGACGTCGGCAGCCTGCTGCACGGAGTCTTTCTCGCAAAGAAAGAGCTCGCAGGTGGGCGTCTGCGAGTGGCGCGCACGCTGTCAGCCTTCATCGAGGCGAGCGGCGCGCGAGTCGCTGCGTCGGGCGGAGTGAAGAACGATCACGTCAATCCTGGAGGTGACACGGGGAGCGGCTTCGGCAACGTCCCCTTCGCGCGAGACGAGTTCACCGCAGAGAAGATCTTGCTGCACGTCAACTTCGACCTCGCGCAGGTGCGCGGCTACGGCCTCGGAGCAGACGCAGACCGGTTGCTCGTGCTCCTCGGCCTCCACCGACTACGCAAGCTGATCGACGGGGATCTCCGCTTGCGCACCGCGTGTGACCTCGAGCCAGTGACACGTAGTCCCACGGCGACCCGCCCCGATGGATTCGTGCTGCCGAGCCTGAGTGATCTGGAGGAGGAACTGCGCGCTTCGATCGAGAAGAACCGGTCGAAGATGGTCCACACCGAAACGAGCTACGACGCGAAGATCGAGTCCGCCAAGAAGAAGAAGCAGGACGCCGAGAGCGAGCGGGACAGCGACGGCGAGGCCGACGCGGACGAAGCAACAGACGGAGACAACTGATGCCTACGATGGTCCTGCGCTTCCCCGGCGGTCGCTACCACGCGACGCCCGGCGGCCATCACGTGAACGAAGGCATCGTCGAGTGGCCACCGAGCCCTTTGCGGCTCGTGCGCGCGCTGATCGCCTGTGGCTACGCGACGCAACACTGGAACGAAGTGCCACCGGAAGGGCGACGACTCATCGGGGCGTTGAGCAGCGCTCTGCCCGAGTATCGATTGCCGCGGGCAGCGCTTGGACATTCTCGCCACTACATGCCGACGACAGAGCTCAAAGGGATGCGCGAGGTGACGACGCTCGTGCTCGATGCATTTGCCGACGTCGGTGACGGCGCTCTTTGGGTGCGATGGCCGACGACGCTCGATGCAGAAGCACAGCGGCTCTTCGATGTCCTCGTCGCACACCTCGGCTACGTGGGGCGCAGCGAGAGCTGGGTGCTCGGAGAGTCGATCGCGGACGACGCTCCGCTCCCCGAAGCGGGACGTGCCTTTCCGCATGCGGACGGGACTCGCCCTGGCAGGAGCTTCGAGCAAGTCGCGCTGAGCGCCCCCGACGTCCCCGACGAGTATGCGGCGTGGAGGCGCAACGAGGTCGAGGCTGCGATCGTGAACCTCGCGCTCCCCGATCGAAAGAAACGCACCAAATCGCAGCAGAAGGCGATCGATAACATCGAGAGCGCATACCCTCTCGATCTCGTCGACTGCCTGCTTCGCGATACGGCTTGGTGGAAGGCGCAGAAGTGGAGCCGAGCCCCTGGGACTCGCTCAGTGATCTACTGGCGCGAAGGCAACGCGCTCGAGGTCGGCCCAGCATCGTCCCTCCGTTCGTCGGCCGCACCCCCTGTCGAGATGATGCTCCTCGCGCTCACAACACCGAGCGGATCGAAGTCGGCGCTTCCATCGGTTGCGCGCACTCTGCCGCAAGCAGAGCTACTTCATCGCGCCTTGGTGTCGAAGCTCGGCACCAACGGTGAACCATGCCCCGAACTTGTTGGACGCGATGCGATGGGGGAACCGCTGAAGGGACACAAGCACGCGCACCTCGTGCCGATCGATCTCGATGCAGATGGCCGACTCGATCACATTGTGGTGTTCGCCCCGATGGGCCTGGGAGCACGAGCGCAACGCGCCGTCCGCGAGGTGCGGAAGACGTACACGAAAGGCGGCGTTGGAGAGCTTCGTGTGGCTGTCGCCGCGATCGGCGCGGTTTGCGACTTGCGAACGATCGGTGGTGACCTGTCTAGCGCCATCCACCGATGGCTCGGACCAGTGACCGGCACGCAGGGATGGGTCACCGCGACGCCTTTCGTTCCGCCACGCCATCTCAAGAAGTCCGGCCGGTCGACGCTCGTCGGCCAGGTCGAAGATGAACTGCGAGTCCGAGGCTTTCCGCGAGCGAAGGTCGAGGCGCTCGACTGGACCGGCGAAGCGCTCACGTTGCGGCACTTCGTGCGGCGACGACAGAGCGGTCCTCAGCCACCGGTGGACGTTGGCTACGCGCTTCGGCTCTCCTTCGAGAGCCCCGTCGTCGGTCCAATCTCGCTGGGATACGGCAGTCACTTCGGCCTGGGGCGTTTCCGAACCACACAAGAACGAGATCCCGCGTGACGCCCGCGAGCTCGCGACGCACGACAGCGCCGGTGGCCGCCAAACAACGCGCGACGGGCTCATCGAACGACGAGGGAAGTCCCCCTCCTCGGAGCGGCCCTGTGCAGGCGAAACCGCTTACGAGGCGGTAACTCTGTGATCGCACATCGTGTACCGTTTGGGCACGATGGTGACGAGCAAAAGGGTCGTGAAGCGCGGTGGCGGGGTGAAGTCGACGGAGGCGATCAAGGCGAGCGCGGCGCCAAAGTTGAGCAAGGAAGAGCTGCCTGTATTCAACGAGGCGCTGCGGCGCGGAGAAGAAGCGCGCAACAAGATGGAGAGCGCGCTGGTCGAGTACGGCTCGTGGCTGCTGGTTCACGTGTTTGGCGGGGACACGACTGCGGCGCTCGAACACCGCAAGGACAACAACATCTGGATGAGCCTCGTGGCGCGCGCCGGGGGAAAGACCCTCCGCGTGAGCCAGAAGTTTCTCACGGTGGCCGTCCGCATCGCGGCGTACGACAAGCGCTTGCAGAGCGACTCGTGGAAGCTGCTCGAGCCCGGTCGCAAGGAGCTCTTGTTGCCGCTGCGAGACGAGGCGCTCTTGCGCGAGGCCGCAGAGCACGTCGTCGACTCGACGCTGGGGATGAACGCGACGCGCGACTACGTGAACGCGCTTCGCGAGAAGAACGGCGCGGCCCCGGTGGTGCGCGTGACCGTTCCGAAGATCAAGAAGATGTTTTCGGGTTTTCGGTCACAGGTGACGGACAAGGGATTCTTGCAGCGCATCGGCAAGCTCGCGCCGACGATGGACGCCGACGAGAAGAAGGCGCTCAAGGACGAAGCGCGCGCCCTCGAAGCGGCGCTCGCTGCGCTGCGCAAGAAGCTCGACGAGTGACTCGTCTACGGGGTGTCGTGCGAGCGAAGGCCCCACGGCAGAGCGAAGCGTACGGGCGACGTCGGGGCGAGCAATCGCAGGCGATTCGGGCCGCGCTCGTAGTGTGAACGCGATGCCAAGAGACGAGCTCGCATCGAACGAGGTCTCGAACACGGTCCGCATGCCGAGGGAGCAACGGCAGCTCTGCGCACTCGAGAAGCGGACGGTGCAACGCGGCCGTGGCACACTTGGCACTATGGGCGCCCCAGCAACCGAGCGAACGATCAGCGAGGCGCGACGCCGATACCTTTCCGATCCTCGGCCGATGGAAATTCATCGTGGTGTGGTTCGCGCAACGCCGCGACCGATGCCAGCACACAACGACATCGCGTTTCGGTTGCGCGCTCGCTTCGAACAAGCGCGCCAGTCGGCCGCGCTCGGCGGCTGGGAGTTTGTCACCGACGTAGACATCGACTTTCAACTCGATCCCGAAGAAGTCCGCGCGCCGGACGTCGCAGGATTTCGACGCGAGCGATGGCTGCCCGCGTGGCGACGATCTGTGCCCATTCCGGAGCCCCCCACCTGGCTGTGCGAGATCTGGTCGCCGAGCAACTCGCAGCAGGACCGCGAGGACTTGCTGCGTGTGTACTACGACGCCGGGACTGGATGAATACGTCTGGACGATCGGCGCCGAACTCCCCGCGCTGAAGGTCTTTCGCCGCGGCCCGACGACCTGGCGCCGCGAGCTCGTGATCGACGACCTCGATGCCGTGTTCGAAGCGAGCCCGTTCGCGGGCGTCGAGATAACGCTTCGAGCGCTGCTCGAGTAGCATCTGCGTCGGCCACGCATTTCCGATGAAACGTGACCAAACGTAACGTTCCGCGGCACGCCCGTGTGGTGGCTTCAATGGGGCCTCGACGATGACGTCGAGGAAGGGGCTCGCAGCCCTCGCAGGGTGCGACGAGCGGACGATGCTTCAATGGGGCCTCGACGCTGACGTCGAGGAAGGGAAGACGAAGGCCGACGCTGCGCTGCAGCAGACGGTGCTTCAATGGGGCCTCGACGCTGACGTCGAGGAAGGGGAGCGCACGCTCGCTGAAGGCGCGCGCACGGGGAGGCTTCAATGGGGCCTCGACGCTGACGTCGAGGAAGGGTCGAAGAGGTTGCGCGCATGCGCGGCGGATACTCGCTGCGCTTCAATGGGGCCTCGACGCTGACGTCGAGGAAGGGCAAGTACCGCGGGCAGCTCGGAGATGCGCTGGTCGCTTCAATGGGGCCTCGACGCTGACGTCGAGGAAGGGGTTCGCGCCTGTGTCGTGCGCAGGGTTCGGCCACGCACCGCGGCTTCAATGGGGCCTCGACGCTGACGTCGAGGAAGGGGACCGTCCGCAAGTCCACGCCACAGCTCGACGCGATCACGCGTCAATGGGGCCTCGACGCTGACGTCGAGGAAGGGCTCGACACGCTCGCCGATTCCACGAAAGCCGCGAAGGAACGGCTTCAATGGGGCCTCGACGCTGACGTCGAGGAAGGGTCCTCCCGCAAGTCTACGCGGGCGCCGTCGTCGCCGGCTTCAATGGGGCCTCGACGCTGACGTCGAGGAAGGGACGCGCGCGAAGGATGGCGCGTTCTACCGACGACCCGCGCTTCAATGGGGCCTCGACGCTGACGTCGAGGAAGGGGGGACCGGATTTTCGGCGCGATGGAGCAGCCATGAGCACGCTTCAATGGGGCCTCGACGCTGACGTCGAGGAAGGGGTTGTTCGGCGAGGCTTTCGGCCCTCGCAATGGCCGGCTTCAATGGGGCCTCGACGCTGACGTCGAGGAAGGGCGCGGTTCCTGCCGCGATCACGCCCGCGTTGAACGTGCTTCAATGGGGCCTCGACGCTGACGTCGAGGAAGGGCCTGGCGCCGCGCTCCGATCGACTGGCGACTCGTGGCTTCAATGGGGCCTCGACGCTGACGTCGAGGAAGGGCCGCAAAGAGCCGGTAACGCGCGGCGCGCGAGGTTACGCTTCAATGGGGCCTCGACGCTGACGTCGAGGAAGGGTCGGTGTCGTTGCCGGCTGCGTCGACGCCCAGCTTTGCTTCAATGGGCCCTCGACGCTGACGTCGAGGAAGGGGTCGCGGGTGGATCCGCCGCGCTGCGCGCGACTGCGCTTCAATGGGGCCTCGACGCTGACGTCGAGGAAGGGCGTGCGAGGCACGCACGACACCACAGCGCCGATGCCTGGTCAGCTTCAATGGGGCCTCGACGCTGACGTCGAGGAAGGGACGATGCCGGCGCGTCTTCGGAAGGCGGTGCGCTGTGCTTCAATGGGGCCTCGACGCTGACGTCGAGGAAGGGTGGCCTTCGCGTTGTTGTCGCGCAAAAGGTCTTCTCGGCTTCAATGGGGCCTCGACGCTGACGTCGAGGAAGGGGGGAGGCCTGTGGCAGCGAATCTGCCAGCGGATGCTTCAATGGGGCCTCGACGCTGACGTCGAGGAAGGGCGCGCAGAACGCCGCGAGACGCGCGCACGTCTCGGCGCTTCAATGGGGCCTCGACGCTGACGTCGAGGAAGGGACACACGTAATCAACGAGGAGACACGGACGATGATCGCTTCAATGGGGCCTCGACGCTGACGTCGAGGAAGGGCCGAACTTGTCGGCTGATCTGCTCGTGGCTCTCGTGCTTCAATGGGGCCTCGACGCTGACGTCGAGGAAGGGTTCAGCCCGTCCGCGCGAGACGAGATCGGCCTCGAGGTCGCTTCAATGGGGCCTCGACGCTGACGTCGAGGAAGGGTTGCCTCGTTGTCCGAACGATCGCCGACGTTCACGTAGCTTCAATGGGGCCTCGACGCTGACGTCGAGGAAGGGCGTGGCGCCGAACGCCCACTTCGGGCGAGGCCGAAGCGGCTTCAATGGGGCCTCGACGCTGACGTCGAGGAAGGGCACGCGGTCGGCTTGCCTGCGCCGTGCCAGTGCCCGCTTCAATGGGGCCTCGACGCTGACGTCGAGGAAGGGGCCGCCTCAACCCAACAGCAAGGACAGCAGACGATGCTTCAATGGGGCCTCGACGCTGACGTCGAGGAAGGGACGCGACTGCCCGATTCGCGAATCGGCTCGCGCCAATGGCGCGGCGCTTCAATGGGGCCTCGACGCTGACGTCGAGGAAGGGCACAAGCTGGCGGTGGGCGACCGTCCGCAGCCCACGCTTCAATGGGGGCCTCGACGCTGACGTCGAGGAAGGGATCGCGGTCGACCGACTCGGCGGCGCGCAGGTACGCGCTTCAATGGGGCCTCGACGCTGACGTCGAGGAAGGGGTCCTGCACTGCACGGCCGGCGCCCTGCATTTGCGCTTGCTTCAATGGGGCCTCGACGCTGACGTCGAGGAAGGGGAGGCGCCGTCGAAGCCGCTTCGAAACAGCTCGAAGAGCTTCAATGGGGCCTCGACGCTGACGTCGAGGAAGGGCGGTTTCGTCCGCGCGTCAACTGCTTTCGACTGAGACGCTTCAATGGGGCCTCGACGCTGACGTCGAGGAAGGGCGCTTGCACGACCATCGTGCGGGCTTCGAGCGACGCGACGCTTCAATGGGGCCTCGACGCTGACGTCGAGGAAGGGGGCATCGCTCGAAAGCGAAGCAAGTTCAACACGTTTGCGGTGCCTTTGCGAGCGGTGGGTTCTTCGCTCTGCTCGGTCGATCGAACATCTCTCGACCCTCTGCGAATACCCAGTGAAATACCACCCAATCTCTCCGCGAGCGATCCCCGGCAAAACGGCGTCACCCCACCGCTCGCGGTCCGTTTCGAAGAGTTGTCAAAGACCAGCGGCACACGGCGGGCGGCGCGCCTCGGTCGAGGGGTGTCACTCGGCGCCAGCTCGGTGCTCACAGGATCAGCGCCTTTCGCTCTTCGGGATCGTACGGTGCTCCGAGGGACGAGATGCACGATGAAGCTCGACCGTCCGCCGGGCCGAGGTCGACGAACAACACCTGATCGGTCTTGTGGTCGATGATCCGGTCCAAAGAAGAGACGAGCTCCTCCTTGGCCTGCTCCGTGAGGATACACCGAAACACGGAGAACTGAACGTGCTCGCCGCACCCCTTCATCACGCGCAGCACTTTGCGGAGGCGCTTGGCGTCGGTGATGTCGTACGCGACGATGTAGACGCGATCGCGCAACGGCGCCGTTCCTCTCAGCGTGTTCGAAAGCTCGGATAGCGCCGCAGCTCGCCCTGCACCGTGCGCGCCAGCAAGCGCGCCTGGATTCGAAGCACGCGCCGGTACGAGAGCGAGTAGCCGAAGATGGGGTGGCTCACTTCGGTCTCCATCCTGCGCTCGTACGCCGCGAGAAACGCACGGCGTCCCGCCTCGGTGAGCGCGCAGCCGCCAGCGGCGTGCACGAAGTGCTCGGCGCGAACGACCTCCGTGTTGACCGCGGCGAGCACCACGGAGTCGACCACGAGCGGGCGAAATTCCTCCATGAGGTCCAGCGCGAGCGCTGGCTTTCCGGGCCGAGGCCGATGGTAGAGACCCACCATCGGGTCGAAGCCCACGCTTTGCAGCGCCACTTTGCAGTCTTTGGTCAGCAACGCATAGCCGAAGGACAAGAGCGCGTTGACGGGATCGCGCGGCGGACGGCGGTTGCGCGACGCGAACGAAAACGTGCCCAACGAAGCGCCGGTCCGCGGCGACAGAAGCGCCGCGAAGTGCTCGAAGTACGCGCGCGCCGCGGTCCCCTCGAGCCCGAGGAGCACGTCGCTCGTCTCCGCCTTGGCGGCGAGCTGAGACAAGCGCTTCAGGCGAGACAACAACCCGTCGTCCCCTTGTTCGGCGTTGCGGCGCAGCAGGGTTCGACAGTTGAGGATCTTGCCGATCACGAGCTCCCTCGCGATCGCGAGGCTCGCAGACGCGTCGCTCGCGCACGCAAACTGAGCCACCCGCAACAAGACGTTCTTCTCGGGAAATCCTCCGACGCTGCCGTAGTACCAGCCGCCGAAGCCGAAGAGTCCCACGTCGATCCCGCGCTGACAGAGCTCTTGGAGCGCAGGGGTCGTGATCGTGACGTTTCCGAAGACGTTGACCTGCGAAACCTCGCGCAATCGTGCGGTGCTCGTCGTGCCGTCCTTCTGACGGATCTTCAAGCACTCTCCGTCTCGACCGATCACCGCGCCGTGCGCCTGGACGTAAAGAGGAACGCGGTCTTCTCTCGGCGCCACGAGCGGTCGCACCGCCCCTCGCGGGCGACGATCAGCCGGCGCTGCTTCGCCGTCCACGGTCGCTTCGGACTCGGCGGGAGCATCGCCGTGTCGTTCGTCGCCCGCGGTCGTGAGCGCTGTTGTCTCGTCGGGAAGGCAAATACCCACGAGCGAACAACGCGGGCACTTGGGAGACGCGACGAGCGGCGGAGGCGCGATCGGAAGCCTGCGAATCGACCGAGCATCGGCCACCGCCGCGCGCACGGCTGCCACGAGCTCGTCGTCGATCGTCACTCGAACGCGCGTGGGTCGCCCACATCCCCATAGGCGCCGAAAACTTCACGGCTGAAACAGAGAGTTAGAGTAGCAAATCGAGCGACGAAACGACGGTTTACATCGAGCCGCGGAGCGCGGCCCCC
>LNEO01000082.1 GCA_001465015.1 Deltaproteobacteria bacterium Ga0077539
CCGCGCCCCACGGTCGCCGGTCGACCGTGGGGCGCGGCGCCCTCCCTTGGCTCACACCCCCGCCTGGCTCACGTCACGAGCAGCCCATCGACGCACCACAATTCAAGCACTTGTAGCACGCGCCGTTGCGCACGGTGATGTGCCCGCATTGGTCGCACATGGGGGCGTCGCCCATGAGCTTGCCGAGCTCTTTGTTCATCTCCTTGGCGGGGTTGTACGCACCGCCGTTGCTCGCGCCGTTGACCTTGACCGCGCTCTTGACCGCGGGAGCCTGCGCGACCGTAGCTGTGGCAGCCACGAACGTGTCCTTCTCCCTCGGGGCCGCAGCGACCAGCGGGAGCTCGGGCTGCACTGCGGTGTCTTGCTCGTCGGACACCGCGTCACCGGCGGTGGTCTGCGAGTCCGCGGGGGGCACGTGCGCCAGGTCGTAGCGCTTGAGGTACTCCACGCCGAGCGAGCGGAAGATGTAGTCCACGATGGAGGTGGCCATCTTCACGTTGGGGTGACCCTCGACGTTGCCCTGCGGCTCGAAGCGCGTGAACGTAAACTGATCCACGAACTCCTCGAGCGGAACGCCGTGCTGCAATCCCATCGAGATCGAGATCGCAAAGCAGTTCATCAGCGAGCGGAAGGCCGCGCCCTCCTTGTGCATGTCGATGAAGATCTCGCCGAGCTGCCCGTCGTCGAACTCTCCCGTGCGCAAGAACACCTTGTGCCCGCCGATGCGCGCTTCTTGCGTGAATCCACGGCGACGCTGCGGGAGCCTGAACCGCGGCGCGGCCTTGGGTCCGTAGAACACGCTCTTGGAGAAGAGCGGGCCGTGATCGCTGCGCTCTTCCTTCGCCGCTGGCGCCGCCGTCGGGGCAGGGGCCGCCGCGACTGGAGCCGCCGCGGGAGCTTCTGCCTTCGCCTCGGATTGTGAGCCTTTCTTCTCGTCTTTTTTCTTGTCGTCCGACGACGAAGAAGAAGAAGACAGGGGCTGGCTCATCTTGCAGCCGTCGCGGTAGAGCGCGACGGCCTTGAGGCCCATCTTCCAGCCCTGCATGTAGATGTCCGAGACCTCTTCCACGGTGGCGTCGTTGGGGAGGTTGACGGTCTTGCTGATCGCGCCCGAGAGAAAGGGCTGAACCGCGGCCATCATCTTCACGTGCGCCATGGGGGCGAGGAAGCGCTTGCCGTGCTTTCCGCAACGGTTGGCGCAGTCGAAGACCGAGTAGTGCTCTTCGCGAAGGTGCGGCGAGCCCTCGATCGTCGAGCGGCCCATGATGTGGTCGGTCGCCTCGTCGACCTGCGCCTTGGACAGCCCGAAGAAGTCGAGCAGCGAGAAGCCAGGCTGCTTCATCTGCTCGTCGCTCACGCCCAGGCGCTTGTACGCCTCGGCGCCGATCACGTGCTTGCCGAACGCCTGCGGCAGCGTGAACGCTCCGCGCAGGCTGGCCTCGACCTTCTTGAGCTCCGCCTCGGTCATTCCCTTGCCGAGCAAGAACGCCCGCGAGCAGTGCGGCGCGCCCACGAACGTGTTGGTGCCGATCACGTACGCGATGATCTCGGCCACCTGCGCGGCGCTGTATCCCAAGCGAACGAGCGCGCGCTCGACGGACGCGTTGACGATCTTGAAGTAGCCGCCGCCGGCGAGCTTCTTGTACTTCACCAGCGAAAAGTCAGGCTCGACTCCGGTGGTGTCGCAGTCCATCAGCAGTCCGATGGTGCCCGTCGGCGCGAGCACCGTCGCCTGCGCGTTGCGGTATCCGTGGACCGTGCCGAGCTCGACCGCCTTGTCCCAGTCCTCGCGCGCCGCGGCCGCCAGGTCCTTGGGGCAGTGCTTCGCCGAGATCTTGTAGGACGCGTCGCGGTGCTTCTTCATCACGCGCAGCATGGGCTCGCGGTTCTTCGCGTAGCCCGCGAAGGGGCCCTGCACGGCGGCCATCTCGGCGGACACGCGGTAGGCGTGCCCGCACATGATGGACGTCAGCGCCGCGGCGACCGCGCGGCCCTCGTCCGAGTCGTACGAGAGGCCCATGATCATGAGCATCGTTCCGAGGTTGGCGTAGCCGAGGCCGAGCGGGCGGTAGTCCCACGAGTTCTGCGCGATGCGCTTGGTCGGGTACGACGAGAAGCCCACCAGAATCTCTTGCGCGATGAAGAACATCCTGGCCGCGTGGCGGTAGCCCTCGATGTCGAACGTGAGCGTCCCGTCCGCCTTCTCCACGAGGAACTTCGTGAGGTTCAAGCTCGCGAGGTTGCACGCCGAGTCATCGAGAAACATGTACTCCGAGCAGGGATTCGACGCGTTGATGCGCGCCGTGTTCGGGCACGTGTGCCAGTCGTTGATCGTCGTGTCGTACTGCACGCCCGGATCGGCGCAGGCCCACGCGGCCTTCGAGACCTTGCCCCAGAGGTCCTTGGCCTTGAGCGTGTCGATCGCCTCGCCGTTGGTGCGGCCGCGGGTCTTCCATTCGCCGTCGCTCTCGACCGCGCGCATGAACTCGTCCGTCACGCGCACGGAGTTGTTCGAGTTCTGCCCAGAGACGGTGTGGTAGGCCTCGCCGTTGAAGTCCGACGGATAGCCGGCGGCGATGAGGGCCTGAGCCTTCTTCTCTTCGCGCTGCTTCCACTCGATGAAGTCGACGATCTCGGGGTGGTCCATGTCGAGGCAGACCATCTTGGCCGCGCGTCGCGTCGTTCCGCCGGACTTGGTGCTGCCAGCGGCGCGGTCGAAGACCTCCAAGAAGGACATCAGGCCCGACGAGGTGCCTCCGCCCGAGAGCTTCTCTTGCTTGCCGCGGAGGCCGCTGAAGTTCGAGCCCGTCCCCGAGCCGTACTTGAATAGACGCGCTTCGTTCTTCACGAGCTCGAAGATGCTCATCAGGTCGTCGCCGACCGCTTGGATGAAGCACGCCGAGCACTGCGGGCGCTCGTAGGCGTCCGCGGTCTCGATCACCTCGTCGCGCTCGAAGTTGTACGCAAACTGCCCGCCCGAGCCCGAGATCCCGTAGCGCTGGTGCAGCCCGCAGTTGAACCACACGGGCGAGTTGAACGCGCCGTACTGGTTCACCAGCAGAAAGCTCAGCTCCTGCTCGAACGACTCGGCCTCGTCGCTCGAGGCGAAGTAGCCGTGCTTCTCGCCCTCTTCGCGGATCGTGTGCGCGATGCGGTAGACGACCTGCTTCACGCTCGTCTCGGACTTGTTCTTGTCCCCGAAGAGCCCGCTCTTGCGAAAGTACTTCGAGACGACGATGTCCGTCGCGAGCTGCGACCAGTCCTTGGGAATCTCCGCGCCGCCCATGCCGAAGACCACGGACCCGTCCGGGTTCTTGATCTCGCTGCCGCGGCGCTCGTACTCGACCGCCTCCAGCGCGCTCTCGACGCCGCGCGTGTATCGGCGCTGGACCTCGAGGCCCTTGCGCTCTGCGCTGCGAGCGGGCTTCGTCGCGCGCTCGAGCTTCGCTCCATCCGACCGGGGCTTGATCCCGTTCTTCTTGCTGACCGATCCGTCGACGCTCATGCCATTTCCCTCGGTTTGTTCTGCAGATGCCGTGGAACCAAGGCCTGGGAGGAGCGTTCCCTGCGAGGACGACCCCGAGAAAACCGCGGGAATCGTCGGAGTGTCTTTGCCCGAGCTAGTCATTTGACCAGCTACGGTTGTAGCGCAGGGAACGGCCACACCACAGGCGGTAGTACCGTCGGCTTCAAAGTGCCCCATCCCCTTGGGGGTCGAGAAGTTCGTGACGACGATTTTACCCTGGGAATCGTGCGGTCAACTGAGTTTCGTCAACCCGTGATGGACTCAGTAGACAGAGCGTGTCGTTCGCGTCCACTCGGAGGCCGATCCGCTCCAGTCGCTCGCGCGTTCGAGAGCTCCCTGGCGACCGTGAGTCGCCTGCAAAACATCGCTTCGACGCGCGGTGAAAAGGTCGTCTGTGTGGAGAATTCTGGCCTCGATCGCCGGTGACCCCCGGTCACAGCGATCCCTGCTCGATCGCGGGGCGACCGTTCGCCGATCGAATGAAGACCCCCTCGCGCGCAACCACAAGGGCTCGCGACGGTGTGGCAGACTCCAGGACGAATGCAGCAGACGACGGTGTGGCAGCGCGGTCGAGCAGTAAATCGACGGACGTTCAGGGGCCTCGCGACCGCGACGATCGCCGCGCTCTCCGCGTTGGATGGCTGCGGGCCGGCCTCGCGCCGAGACCTGTCCTCCATGCCGCAACGGCAGATCTCGTTCAACGACGAGTGCGGCCTGCAACCGTATTTCGACCAGCGAAATCGCAGCAGCGCGCGCCCCTTCGTGGTCGTCGACGAGACGCAAGCCAGCACCGAAGCCGCGCTGCCCGACGAGAGCGGCGAGCTCCGCGCTCGACGCGTCGAAGTGGGCTCGGGCGTCTACGAAGTGACCGATCGCCCCGCGCGCAGACGGCTGCAACAGCTGCTCGAAGAGCAGTACGTGCGCGTCCCCGACCTGGGCATCCGCGAGCGCGGAGCGCACCTGCGCGTGAAGGTTCGTTGGTGGATGTCCAACACCGTTCGACGGTTGATCCCGACGGAGACCATCGAGATCACCGGGCCGCGAGGGACCGCCACGCTGCCGTTCAACCCCTGTGTCGGCGAGCTTCTCTTTGGCGCAGAGGTGTACGCGATGCGAAGGCGCTTCATCGACGACACCAACGCCCGCGCCGCAGGTCGCACCACGCCCAGCGAGCTGCGCGTGCTCGAGGGAGAAGGGGACGCGGGAGCGAGCGATGGCGGCGACGCAACGAGCGACGTGAGCGAGGCGGGCGGGTGAGAGCGGAGACTGTGCAACGAACACGACCAACTCTCGATAAATACGAAATGTGCGAGCCTCGATGCGCAACAGAGGCTATATCGCCGCGCGTCGGCGCGTTCGAACCCGGCAGATCGACCCATGACAACCGCAGTGATCGTTCAGGCGCGGATGTCTTCTTCGAGGTTTCCCGGCAAGATGCTGGCGCCTCTTCGAGGAACTCCGCTGATTCTCCACTCTATGCGCCGCGCGAAGCGCGCCAGGCGCGTGGATGTTGTACTCCTCGCGACGAGCGACCAACCCGACGATCGGTCGCTCGTCGACGTGGTGATTCGCGATGGATTCACCGCGTTCCAGGGGAGCCTCGACGACGTGCTCACGCGCTTCGCGGGCGCCGCCCGATCGGTGAAGGCCGACGTTGTCGTGCGAGTGACTGGTGATTGTCCCCTCGTCGACCCCGAGGTGCTCGACCAGCTGCTCGCGCAGTTCTCCGAGGGATCGCTCGACTACCTCTCGAACATCTCGCCGCCCACGTACCCCGACGGGCTCGACCTCGAAGTGATGCGCTATTCAGCGCTCGAGCGCGTCGAGCGGGAGGCGAAGCCCGGCCACCACCGCGAGCACGTCACGCCGTACTTCCGCGAAAATCCTGGGCTGTTCATGGTGGGCAACGTGCTCAACCCAGCGGGCGACCAGTCGAAGTACCGCTGGAGCATCGATCGAAAATCAGACCTCGAGCTCGTCGAGGAGCTACTGGCCGCGTGCACCACAGAAACGCCTAACCTCGCGCAACTCGTCGCTGCGGTGAAGGCCAACCCCCATTTGGAGAGTCGCAGCGTGGGACAACGAAACGAAGGCGCCATCAAGACCTATCTCGCTGACCTCGAGGCGCGCAAGCCCCGACCAAAGACGACCAGGTCCGACGAGCTCTGGGCCCGATCCGAGAAGCTCATCCCCGCCGGGACGCAGACGCTCTCGAAGGGACCCACGCAGTTTGTCCGTGGATTTTCGCCGAAATATCTCGAACGCGGCAAAGGCAGCCACGTGTGGGACGTCGATGGAAACGAGTTCATCGACTATCCCCTCGGGCTGGGCCCCGTGTCCCTCGGCCACGGACACCCCGAGGTCGTCGCTGCGGTCACCCACCAACTCGAAAACGGAACAGCGTTTTCGTGGATGCACCCGCTCGAGGTTGAGCTCGCCGAGCGGATCACCAAGATCGTCCCCTGCGCCGAGCGCGTCCGCTTCGGAAAGAATGGCAGCGACGCCACCTCTGCCTGCATCCGCGCCGCCCGCGCCAAGACGGGCCGCAAGCACATCGCGCGCTGCGGCTATCACGGCTGGCAGGACTGGTCGATCGATCGCAGCTACGGCATCCGCTCTCGCGGCGTGCCCGAGGACGTGCTCAACCTGACCATTCCCTTTCCGTACAACGACCTCGCGGCGCTGGACAAACTGCTCACCGAGACGCCCTGCGCCGCGGTCATCCTCGAGCCGATCTCCGTGACGCCCCCGGCGAAGGGCTACCTCGAAGGGGTGCGCGAGCTCGCCACCAAGCACGGCGCGGTCCTGATCTTCGACGAGGTGATCACCGGCTTTCGCTACGCGCGCGGCGGAGCGCAAGAGTACTTCGGCGTCACGCCGGACCTCTGCAGCATGGGAAAGGGCGTGGCCAACGGGCTTCCGCTCGCCATCGTCGCGGGCAAGGCCGAGTTCATGGAGCCCTTCGACGAGATCTTCTTCTCGTTTACCTTCGGCGGCGAGACCGCGTCGCTCGCGGCCGCGATGGCCACGCTCGACGTGATGGAGCGCGAGAACTACTGGGCCCACGTCTGGAAGCAGGGCGGCAAGCTCCAGAGCGCCTATCGCGCGTTCGCGAAAGAGTACGGCGTCGAGTCGTTTACCGACTGCGCCGGCATGGCTCCCTGGACCGTGATCACCTTCGTGGATCACGCGGGGTGGACGGGGCTGCAGTTGAAGACCCTGTTTCAACAAGAAATGATCCGGCACGGGATCTTGTTCTCGGGCAGCCAGTTCATCAGCTTGTCGCACTCGGACGAGGACATTCAGCGCACGATCGACGCGTACCGTGAGGCGTTCAAGATGCTGCGATTCGCGCTCGATTGTCAGGGCGTCGACGCGCTCACGCTCGGCAAGCCCATCGAGCTGGTCTTCCGTCGTGCTTGATCCATCCGGCGACCTTCGAGACCGACTGGTGTTCGGCACCGCGGCGCTGGGCCTGGACTATGGGCTCGCTCGCAGCGACGCCGAGGGCGCGCGCAGCACCATGCCCTCGCTCGAGCAGGCGCGCGCGCTCGTCCGCGTCGCGCACGAAGCGGGCATTCGCACGTTCGATACGGCTCCAGCGTACGGCGAGTCCGAAGCGCGGCTCGGCGTCGCGCTCGAAGGGCTCGACGCGGTCGTCTGGACGAAGGTCGGCCGCGTCGAGCGCCTCGACGCGTCGCTCGCGGACACCCTGCACCGTTCGCTCGATGCGTCTCTGTCCAAGCTTCGTCGCGGCCGCGTCGAGCTGTTGCAGTGGCACAACTGGACGGCCTCGCTGGCGAAGGACGAGCACTTTCGCGAGGCCTGGTCGCAGATCGCGAAGGACCCTCGCGTGGGCGCGCTCGGCGCGACGACCTACGGCATCGAGGACGCCACGGCCGCCGTCGAGAGCGGGCTCTTTCGCGTCGTTCAGGTCGAGTGGAACCTCTTGCGCCCCATCGTCGTTGATTCTGTGGGTCCCCTCGCGAAAGAGCGCGGCGTCGACATCTCTGTGCGCAGCGTGTACCTCCAGGGAGCGCTCACCGACGAGGGGCGCAAGCTGCCCGCGCTCGCGACGCTCGAGGCCGCAGTTCGACGCGCGCGAGAGCTCGCGACGGAGCACGGCGTGGGGCTCACGACGCTCGCGCTGCGCTCGGCGCTCGAGCACGAGCACATCGCGCGCGTGCTCGTGGGGATCGACCGGGTCGAGCAGGTGCGAGAGGCGCTCGAGATCGCGAAGGGACCTGCGTTGCCCCAGCGTGCGCGCGCGGCGACGGCGGCGCTGAGCCTCGGGCAAGACCCCGCGGCCGACCCGCGGACGTGGAAGTTGTCGTGATTCAAACGCTGAAGAAGTACGCGTGGCTGTTGAACCGCGTCCCAGGGGATCGCGGAAAGCTCGCGTTGTTGTTGCTGATGCTGTTCGTCGCCGCGGCGCTCGAGGCGGTTGGACTCGGCATTGTGATGCCGTTTGTCGCTCTGCTCGAGCGGCCGCAATTGATCCAAGAGTCGCGCGCGCTGCGATGGTTTTCGACGACGACGGGCATCTCGTCACCTCCGACGGTGATGATGGTGGCCGGTGCGGTATTGCTGTTGGTGTTCGTCGTGAAGAACGCGTTCTTGTCTCTCGTGATCACGACGCAGATGCGCTTCGTGTACAACCGAATGACACTGGTCGCTCGGTCGTTGCTGCTCTCGTACCTGCGGCGCCCGTACACGTTTCACTTGCAGAAGAATTCGTCGGAGCTCGTGCGCAACGTCGTCACCGAGGTGTCGAACTTGTTCTACGCCGGCGTTCCGTCGGCGTTTGCGATCGTCGTGGAATCACTAACGTGCGCGGTCATCGTCTGCACACTGCTGTACCTCGAGCCCCTGGTGATCCCGATCGTCGGGCTCTTGATCGGCGGCGGCGCTGTGTACTTTCAACGGCAGTATCGTCGACGCAGCACGGCGTTCGGTGCGCAAGTGCGCGAGGCGACGGCCGAGATGGTGCGGCATGCGACCCAAGCGTTCGGCGGGATCAAGGAGGCTCGCGTCATCGGCTGCGAGCAGGCGTTCGCCGACGAGTTCGACCACAGCAACCAGGCGCACGCGCTGGCAACCCGCAAGCAGCGCACACTGATTCAGTTGCCTCGATACATCCTCGAGACCTTCGGCGTCGCGGGCATCGTGATCATGACGGTGTTGGTCCTCGGCCGAGGAACCGCGTCCGACCGTGTACTCCCGCTGCTCGGAGTCATGGCGCTGGCCGTCGTTCGAATGCTGCCATCGGTGATGCGCATCCTCGGCGCTCTCGGAGAGGTTCGCTATTACTCGACGACGATCGACGCGTTTCTCGCGGACTTGTCGGCTAGCGACGGCCGCGACGATCGGGGCGCGCGCGCCGATCCTCTGCCGTTCGAGCGCGAGATCGCCTTGATCGACGTCGGGTACACGTACCCCGATACGCCTCGTCCCGCGCTCGAGAAGGTCTCGTTGAAGATCCGCCGCGGCGAGGCGACCGCGGTCATTGGAGGCTCCGGCGCAGGAAAGACCACGCTCGCCGATGTGCTCATCGGTCTCTTGGAGTGCACCGAAGGTCGCATTGAAGTGGATGGCGTGACCATTGATCGCAGCAACGTTCGTCGCTGGCAGCGATGCATCGGCTACATCTCGCAGCAGGTGTATCTCTGCGACGACACGCTGCGACGCAACATCGCGCTCGGCGAGCGCAACGAGCAGATCGACGAGGATCGCTTGCAGCGAGCGGTGAAGATCGCGCGACTCGACGGGCTCGTGAAGGAGCTTCCTGAAGGGCTCGAGACAGAGGTCGGCGAGCGGGGCGTGCGTCTGTCTGGAGGTCAACGGCAACGCATCGGAATCGCTCGAGCGATGTACCTCGAGCCGCAGTTGCTCGTGCTCGACGAGGCGACGAGCGCGCTCGACAACGTCACCGAGAACGAGGTCGTCGAGGCGATCGAGCAAGCGCGCAGGAACCGAACGATGATCGTGATCGCTCACCGGTTGAGCACCGTCCGTCGCTGCGATCGGTTGGTGTTCATGGAGCGCGGCCAGGTCGCGCATGTTGGAACCTGGGAGGAACTGTTGGCGTCGAGCGAAGAATTTCAGCGATTGGTATCGCTGAGCTCTGTATCGAGCGCGTGACCCAAGCGTGTGAAGGTGCAGGACACCCCCAAACATGACACGATTACGTAGCCCGCGATGGACGGCGTACGCAACCCGCAGGGCAGCCCTCTGATGTCGAGAACGCGCGAGACCGCGCGCATCGACCACGACGGTGAACGCCACACTACCAAGAGCCGAAGAGGACGAGAGGAGACACTGGACTGATGAGTCTCAACACACACGCCGCGACGATTCTCGGTGACGCTGGGTGCATTGCCGTCGACTGTGGCGCAGCACGAGGGTTGCTGCCGCACTGGCGCAATCTGCTCGGGATCGCAGCGCTCTACTTGTTCGAGCCCGACGAGTCTGCACATCCAGAGATCTTTCGCAGCCTCGAAGCACACGGATATCAGCACGCGAGAGGGCGCTCCGTCGAGGTGATCGGCAAGGCGCTCTCTGCTCGAGGGGGTCCTCGCGTGCTGCACGTAACCAACGTCCCGACGGGATCGTCACTCTTTGACCTCGACCTCGAGTTCGCGCTCGAGTACGCGGATCGAGACTATTTGCTACCGATCCGAGACGTTTCCATCGAGACTCACACCCTCGCCGCCGCGCTGCCGAGAGACCGCATCGCTCGCGTTGACATGATGAAGCTCGACACGCAGGGCGCAGAGCTAGAGATATTGCAGGGGCTCGATGACGAGCGGATGGGCAACGTCTTGTCGATCGAACTCGAGATCGCGATGCACCGAGCCACCCGCGGACAGCCGACGTTTGCGGACGTTCAAGCGTTTATGGACGCGCGCGATATGGAGCTGTTCGATCTCGTCCCCAAGCGCACGCACTTGAAGTCATGCGATGGCGGCGACTACCACCGCGCGGTGTTCGGGACGTACGCGAACGCCCCCACGATCGCGCCTCGCCTCTGGGAGGTCGACGCGATGTACTTCAAAAAAGCCGAGGTCGTGCTCGCCAAGCGCGATGAGGCCGCTGTGCGGCGTCTGTGCTTGGCCTATTGCACGTACGGCTTCTTCGCCCACGCGCACAAGCTGCTCGATCGGGCGACGTCCGCTGCGATGATTGACGCCGCTGGGCGCGATCGGCTCCAGTCTGCGATCGTCGAGTGGCATCGACGACTCCATTGGACAACGGCACCGCTGAACGTTGTCGAACGTGCGATCTACAAACTGGTGGATCGCGTCGCGGACGCCGCAGACCCCCCCCCAGCGGCGACCCGCAACAACTACTGACGAAGCCGAGAGAACCGCCATGGAGCTGCAGCTGCTATTCAAGAAAGCTTCGGTGCTTCGCGAGCGACCGAGTCGCATCGTCGACATGCTCCGAGAGCCGCGACCAATTGTACGTGGCGGCCCACTCGCGAATCGATTGGGACTCCAGGTTGCTCGAGTGCTCGCCGACCATGCCGCGTGGACGCTTCGCGCTCGCCCCGACGTCGAGCCAGCGATGCGCGCCCCGCTCGAGGAGCTCTCGAGCGAGGGCGTGCTCGTTGTTCGAGACTTTCTCCTCGATCACGAGTTTGCCGCTGTTCGTGCAGAGTTCGAAGAGACTCGCACGTCCCCTCATTGGCTGGCGCGGTTTCGTAGCACGCAGTTCGGGGAGAACTTCGTCGCAGAAGGTCTGTATGCGTCGGACTATGCGTCGGAGTTTCCTGCGCTGATGAAATCGTTTCGAGACAATGTGTTTTTGCAGAAGCTCGCGTCGGCGGTGTGTCGGCGACGCATGACGTACAAGCCGCACGTGGAGGTGTTTCACGTCCACAAACCCGATCCCGACGCGCCGCACATCGATCTCGACTACAACCAGTACATCCACGCTGACCGTCACTATCCGTTCATCAAGGCGTTCTACTATCTCGCAGACGTCGATGAGGATACTGCTCCGTACACATACGTTCCACGCTCGCATCGGCTCAGCTTCGAGCGACTACGATACGAGTATCTGTCGAGCTTGCAGACGGCCAAGTCCCGCGCGGGCCGTTATCGTCGAACGGAAGAACAGCTCGCCAAGGATCGAGAAATTCAGCGCGTCTCTGCAGAGTTTCTCGAGCGCCTACACGCGATCGAGCGACCCATCGTCGCTCCTGCAAATACACTGATCGTTTCCAATAACCAGGGGTTTCATCGGCGCGGCGAGATGCGCGGCAAGCGCCCGAGGTCCACGATCAACCTCGACTTCAAATACCTCGAGAGCCACGCGCAGTGGATGTATCCGGTACTCAAGCATCTCTACCGCTGAGGGCCTCTCGGTACACAGTCATCATCTTTTGCGCGCTTGCGGCGTGCGAGTACTCGCGTTCTGCGCGTTCTCGACCAGCGTGTCCGAGTGCTTCGCGCCTGGATCGATCGAGCAGCAGCTCGACGACCGCGTCGGCCATCGCATCCACGCGATCAACGGCGAAGAGTCGCGCGGTTGAACCGTCGACGACCGCCTCGTCGAGACCATCGATCGCGCTGCCGATCACGGGAAGACCCGCTGCGTTAGCCTCGAGCGCAGCGAGCCCGAAGCCTTCATCCCGCGATGGAAACAAGAACACATCGCTCTGGGTCATGATCGCCGGGACGTCGTCGCGCAGGCCCAAGAACCGCACCGATGGCGAGAGCCCCTCGCGCTCGATTCGTCCCAGGATCTGCTGTTGGAGCGGGCCTTGACCGAGCAGCACGAGCTTCGCGCTGGGCACCCGCGCGCGGACGTTCGCGAACACATCGAGCACGCCCGTGTGGTTCTTTTGCTCGATGAAGCGGCCGACGTGGAGCACGACGAGGTCGCCTTCGTTCATGCCATTGTCGCGCCGAAATCGCCGGCGATCCTCTTCTGTCGCGAGCGGAGGAATGCCAGCGCTCAGGCTCAGCATCCGCGTGTTCGAGCGCTCGCGCCAATCGGGGATCATGTGAGTCATGACCTTGCGGGACAGCGCCGTGAGGATCGTCGCGTTGGCTTTGGTGAAGGCAACGTTCGCCTTGCCGTACAAGTCTCGCATCTCCCGGAGAATCGGCGTGCGCGTCAGGCGCGTCTCCGGCGGCGATTGCCAGTGGTGAAACGTGCTCACGATGGGGACGCCGACGGCCTTCGCGATCGCGACGCCGAGACCGGAGTACACGAATTCGTGTGTGTGCACGACGTCGTACGCGCCGGTTCGCAGCAGGCGGGTCAGCCCCACGAGATACTCGACGTGTGTCGGTCTGAGCGGAACGTGGAAGACCTTCGCGCCGAGCTCGATCGCGACGTGCTCGAGCTTGCCTGCTTGGGGGAGCTTCAGGCAGAAGTCCATCGCGCACTCGGCGCGGTTCATCTGCCGGAGCATGTTGAGCAGCCAGATTTCTGCGCCGCCGTGGCCGAGCGCTGTCAGCAGTTGAAGGACTCGCACGGGCTGTTACTACCTCGCAGGCTCGAAGAAGCTGCACAGTTTTTCGCGGGTTGATTCGCTCATCGCTTGGCAATCACGCAGCGCTTGCACGTGCGCCTGGCTGTCGTACGCCACGGCGATGTGCTCGAGGGTGACCTGGGCGTTCGAGCGCGTCATGCGCAAGTACGTCGAGGCTCTGTCTCTGTGCCTGGGTTGCCCGACGGAGCCTGGATTGACCACAAACACGTTCGGTGAGGCCTCATCGATAGGGCGCGCGACGTCGACGTCGTATGACGACGCCTCGATCGTCGCGGACGGGTGGTTGTTGCGTTCCAACTGGTGGTGCGAGAACGCCATCGCGAACCGCCGATGTGTGTGCCCGAAGACTCCTCCGACCATCGATCGATCGCGGAGCGAGAGCGCTGCTTCGAGCGCGTCGCTCGGATTGTACAAATAGCGCCAGTCGCCGAACGCGAACGGGTTGGCGTGCGCAAACAGCCACGGACCTTCGGTGGTCGACGGTCGCCAGTCGAAGCGCTCAGCGAACGCACGGACGTCGAGCCGCGAGAGCGTGTAGGCGACGGTCTCGCGGAGCCACTCGGGCAGGGTGTCGTAGTACCCTTGATTTCCTGCAGCCAAATCGAAGTAGAGCTGGTCGTGGTTTCCGACGATCACCGTCGCTCCGCGAGTGTCTCGAAGGTGCGCGACGCGCTCGATCACCTCGTCCAGGTCGAGTCCGTACGTGAGCAGGTCACCGAGCACGATCAATCGATCGAAGCCGCGCCGCAGCGCGTCGTCGACCGCCGATGCGAGCGCTCTCCCATTGGCGTGCAAGTCGCTCAGCACGACCGTGACTTCGCTCACGACGCGGCGGGCTCCGAGAGAAATTTGCGAAGACCGTCGTCGAGCGGGGTCGCTCGAAAGTCCAGCAGTAGCCGCGCGCGCGTGACGTCGAGCGCGCTGAAGCCGAGGTCGACGGGACCGTCCTTTTCGGCATCGATCGTGAAGCTGTCCTCTCCGCGTCCTGTCAGCAACGCGGCGGCGCGCGCGAGGTCAGCCAACGTGGTCGCCGCGCCAGACCCCACGTTGATTGGGCCCGCGACGGATGCTCTTTCGATGGCTGCGACCGCAGCGGTCACCACGTCGTCGACGTACACGAGGTCCGTTCGATAACGTCCTCCGTCGCTGACTGTGACGGGTTCGCCGCGTTGCATGCGACCTAGGAAGAGAGGAACGACCCCCCCGACCATTCCAGGCCCGTACACCGACGAGACGCGCAGAATCGTCGTGCTGAGCACGCCGCTACGCCGCGCGTGATCCACATAAAGTTCACCGCACAATTTGCTGGCGAGATAGCATGTCGCGCGCGACGATGGGTACGTCGCCGCGCTCTCGGTGACCGGCGAGGGCGATGGTTCGTAGATGTTGCCCGAGGAGAAGTACACAAGCCTTTCGCAGCGCGCGGCGATCGCGGCGTCGACGAGCGCGAGCGTCGCGAGGGCGTTGACATCGAGGCAGCGCGCCGCTTCGGACGAGTCGCGCTGGTTGCTCGGGATGTACGCTGCGGCATGACACAATACGTCCACGTGATCGACCGCTGTCACCAACGCCGCTGGATCACGAGGGGCGTCCAACGAGCATTCGATCAGCTCGCAGCGCGCGAGGGAGCCGAGCGCCGCCGCCCGTGCTCGATCACGAACCAACGCGCGCACTGAATGCCCACGATCGCAAAGGGCGCGGGCGATTCGTCGACCGACGAAGCCCGTCGCTCCGGTCAGCGCCACGCGAAGAGGAGTGGTCATGCTTTGGTGACCTCTCCGTCCGACGGCATCACCACCTCGGTCCAGTAGCGCAGGATCGTCATCGACTGCACGGGCGGCTGCGTGATGGGCTCGCCGAGCACGACGCGGCGCAAGACCATCTCGACCTCGTTGAACCCCGCGCGCATGCGGAGCGGCGTTGTTCCCGAGAATCGTCCGTTGATCTCGAAGACTTTGACCTTTCCTTCGTCGAGCCTGAACTGAAAGTTCGCGGGCCCGTGGGGCCTCAGCGCTTCGGCCATGCGGCGCACCATGGCGTTCAGCTCGGGGTAGTGGTCGACGTACGCGCGATAGGTGTTTCCGTCGCGCAGATCGCGGCGCATGACGATCGTCGCGTCGCACTTTCCGTCGAAGCAAAGGACGCCCGCGGTGTACTCGTCTCTGTCCGTCGCGACGCACTCTTGGATCACGGGGTTGTGCACGGACGCGATCGCCCGCGCGAGCTGCTCGCGATCGTGCACCTTGTGTACGCCGATCGAGCGCGCGCCCACGCGTGGCTTCACGATGAGCGGAAACCCCACGCGCTCGATGAGCGCTTCTTCTCCGCCAGGCAGCGCAGAGGCAGGCGCGTCGAAGCCGTGCTGCGCGAAGAACTCGTACGTCGAGAACTTGTCGTCCGCGATCTTCACGACGCGCGGGTCGCTCACGATCACGTGGGTGTTGTAGGCGCGCTCGAGGCGCTCGCGGTGCTCGGCGAACACGAGCAGCTCGACGTCCGTGCCCACCATCACGGCGTCTGGACGCTCGCGCTCGAGCAGCGCCTCGATCCGCGCGAGGTAGTGTGCGTCCGTCGCCATGGGGATCTGATAGCGATGCGGGGTCCAGTACAGCCCTGCAGCGAGCGGGCTCGGGTCTGCAGCGATCACGGTCGGCGCGAGCTTCGACTCGAGCAGCGAGCGAATGATCCCCTGGCCGAGGAGAGCGCCAGCGCCTGTCACAAGTACCTTCATGCGTCTCCTCTGTCGGTGCGCGGTTGATCGATGTTCATGGTGTGCTCGTGGATGGTGCGGTCACTGCCCCGGTCGCGATGTCGTTGCACAACGAGCGCACGTCCGTTGAAAGCTCAGCCTCTTCGCGCAGCGTCATGCACGCGTTGCGGACGCGTCCGATGTCCCCCATCCCGTGAGCGACGCGGATCACGTTCGGGAGGTACGGATGCCGTGGTGCTGACATCGAGTCCGCCAGCTCGTACGACTGGAGCGCAGCGCTCTCGTTGTGAAGCTCGAGTTCGAGTTGCCCTCGCAGCGCGAACGCTTCGATGCGACGATCCGCGTCCGCGCCGTAGCTCTCGAGCAGCTGATCGATCGCGCGACGCATGCCGATGGTGTCGTTTCGTCGCGCGCGCAGCACCGCGGTTCGACGGAGGTATCGCGGGTCGGCGTGCGCGCTCAGCGGGCATCGCCGAAGCGCTTGTTCTGTGGCGTCTGCGGTCTGCGTCGATGCTTGTGCGGCGAGGTGCATCTCCGCGAGGCCCAGGCACCCGGTCGCGTCCGAGGGGTGCGCGCGGATGATCTGCTCCCACGCGCGCGTCTCCGCGGGGCGGTCGTTGGCCGCGCGCGCCCGCGCCGCGACGCGCGTCCACGGAGCGATGTCGCTCGGGGCTCGCGCGAGCAGCCGCTCGTCGATCGCCGCTGCGAGGGGGGTGCCGTTCGCTTCTGTGCCGAAGACCCTGAGAAACGCTGTTCCGAGCGGGCCTGGAGGGATGAAGCGATCCAGCTCTTCGTCCGTCGCTCGCAGCGCCAGCAACAGTCGCGCGGCGGTGCTGTGGTAGCGATTCGAGATGTTCACCGCGAGCCGCGCTTCGAGCAGCGCCTGCGAGCGCTGTCCGCGGCTCGCGAGGATCTGCGCGAGCAGGATGTGCGTCTGACTCCACGCCGGCGCCAGCTCGATCACGCGGTTGATGTACCGAAGCGCCCGGGGATTTCGTGTGCGCAGCGCGAGGAACGCGCCCGCCATCGGAAACACCGGATCCGTCGGGTGTCTGCGCATCGCCCGGCGGAGCGCCGGCTCGTCGAAGGTCGCTCCCTTCGCGGCTTGTTGCCAGTATTCGCGCTCGAGCGTGTTGGTGAGGCGCGCGATGACGATGCCTGTGGCGGCGCTGGCCGCGCAGGCGACGAGCGCGGCGACGCGCGTTCGATTGCGCGCGGCGCGGAGGGCGGCCGCTTCGACGCGGATCTCCCCCCGCTGCGGCGGAATGTACGCCCTTAACCCGCTCTGGATTCCCGCGAGCACGACGAACAAGTACCCCGAGGCCCCGAGCCAAAGCGCGTAGTCGAACAAATCGTGGACGAGCAAGCTCACGATCGCGGCGAACACCGAGAAGTCTTCGGGCTGCGACGAGCGAATCCGGGGACGAACCGCGTAGAGCCAGCGCGCGGCGAGCCCCATCGCGAGTAACGCCGCGATGGGCCCGATGCTCAACACGAGATCGATCGCGAAATTCTCAGCGAAGGGAACGTTGTTGTCCGCCAGCGCCCCCGTCGTGGGCGTGGTGATCGAGCTCCCGCTGATCGCCGCGTACAGCCCGCCGAGCCCCGTGCCCGACAGTCGATGCTCGTGCGTGGCGCGCATGAACTGCAGCATCAGCGAGAGCTTGGAGAAGCCCGACGCCCGATGCTCTTGGATGCGCGCAGAAAACCCGGCGAGCGCGCCGCCGATGAGCACCAGCGCGCCGCGCTGATGTCACTTCCAGAGCGACGCAGGGCCATCCGACGCAGCAGCGCCCCGTGGCAAAACGCCAACACTGCGAAGCCCGTGACCGCGCCGGCGACGCCGCCGCGCGAAATGCTGGCGACGCACACCGCGCCGCAGAGCACCGAGAGCGGGACCGCCAGGCTTCGATGCACGCCCTCGAGCGCGAAGCCCGCCCACAGGATCGCGCCCGCCCCCGTGTACGCCGAGAGGTGGTTGGGGTTGAGCAGCGGCGCCAGGAGGTTCGGCGCGGCCTCGCGGGGCTGGTAGATCCCGAAGAGCTCTGTCTGGCCCGTGACCTTGTGCGCGATCGCGAT
>LNEO01000083.1 GCA_001465015.1 Deltaproteobacteria bacterium Ga0077539
CACTGCGCCCACTGCCGTTTCACTCGCTCGCGCGGCAGCGCGGGTGGGGGCTTCAGCACTGCGCCCACTGTCGTTGCACTCGCTCGCGCGGCAGCGCGGGTGGGGGCCGCCCCGCGGCTCTGCGTACAACGTCGTTCTGCTCACTTGGGGGCCGCCGCGAGGCTCGGTGACAAACGTCGTTTCGTTACTCGATTTTCAGCCCAAACGCTTTGTTTCAGCCGCTGAGTTTTCGGCGCCTATGGGCGCGCTGGCCTCGTTTGCGGGAGTCTCTGCTCCCGCGCTGATGGCCGCTCGCAACGGCGCTCTAGCGCACGAAGAACGCCTTCAGCCTGGCTCCGAGCGTCTCTTTTTGCGCGGCGGTTCGCCAGAGCGTGACCCAGGGCGCGATGTTCGCGGTCACTGGGTTGTGGTGAACCGGCTCGTCGGTGACGCCGTACGCGAGACCCTCGCGGTACGGAGCAAACGTCGCGAACAAGCGATCGAACACGAGGAGAACCCCGCCGAAGTTCTTGTCGATCGCGTCCTCGTTGGAGGCGTGATGCACGCGGTGAAAGATCGGCGCGTTGAACACTCTGCCGGGCCCCAACGTGAAGTGCGTTCGCGCGTGAAGCCCGAACAGGAGCATGGCGTGGGCGGTTCCGACGGCGGCGTACGTGACGGCGTCGACGCCCGCGAGCGCCACGAGCGTGTGAAAGAGCATGGTCGAAACGGACGCGAAGAATCCCACGCGAAACGAGACCGACCAGTTGTAGTCCGCTGACTGATGGTGCACCGAGTGGATCGCCCACAAGAGCGGCACTTTGTGCTCGAGGCGATGCTGCAGGTAGTACACAGCGTCGAGCATCAAGAACGCGATCACGAACGTCACCGGATGCGCGTGCGGCAGCTTCCACGGTACGAGCGAGCTCGCCGCGGTGAACACCGCGATCATCACGCCGCGAAAGAAGAGCTGCGACAGCAAGAACAGTAGCCCCACCGACGCGTTGGAGAGCGTCTGGCGGACGCTGCCTGTTCCGCGAAGCCATCGGCGCAGCTCGGGCGAGAGCCACACGGCGAGAAAGGCCCCCGTGACGAGCACCGAGAGCGCGAGCGAGAGCGCGATGTGAGCGGGTGCGTGCACCGAACGCCAGCGAGTGTAGCGCGAGGCAGAAGCGCGCGATGGGTGACTCCGCGACCACGATTCTGTCGCTGAAATCGCTGTGCTACAGCACGACGGCCGATGGTCGTCGTCGAATCGTATGGAAAACCGGCTCGAATCTCGACCAACAGTCCTGTTGGTCGACGCGATGCTGTATATTTGCAGACAAAATCGCGACGCCTTTTCGTGAGCGGCGCGGGATTCCGCGAGGCCAACGAGCGCGCGACGCTCGTGCTCGGCGATGCCGCGACCATCGAAGCTCGATTGCGTCAGCTCTGACCGCGCGTGCGCATCACCATCGGCAGTCCGCCCTTGGGACGCAGGGTGATGACCGGCTCGGGCACGGGGTTTCCGCCCACTGGCAACGATGGCTCGAAGCGACGCGCGAGCGTCGCGAGCACCAGCGTCGCTTCGACCAACGCAAACGTGTCGCCGATGCACTTTCGCGGCCCGCCGCCGAAGGGAAAGTACGCGAACGTCGGCCTCCCCGCAGAGCGCGCCTCGGTGAAGCGCTCGGGGTCGAACCCCTCTGGATCGGTCCAGTACCGCGGGTGCCGCTGCGTCACGTACGGCGAGAGAAACACCATCGACTGCGCAGGGAGCACCAGCCCGTCGCCGAGGTCGATCGGCTGCTCGACGCGCCGCGAGATGAGCCACACCGGCGGCGAGAGTCGAAGGCTCTCCGAGAGCACCATCCGCGTGTACGGAAGCTTGGGGTAGTCCTCGGCCGTGGGCAGGCGATCGCCGAGCACCTCGTCGAGCTCTCGCTGCAGCGCCCGTCGCGCGGCGGGAAAGCGCGCGAGCCACGCCCACGTCCACGCCAACAGGTTCGCCGTGGTCTCGTGGCCGGCGGCGAAGACCGTTCCGACTTCGTCGAGGAGCTGTTGATCGTCCATGCCCTCGCCGGTCTCTTCGTCGCGCGCCTCGATGAGCATGCGAAGAAAGTCGCCTCCCTTCGAGTCGGGGTTGGCGCGCTTGTCTCGAATGGCCTTGGCGATGATCGTCTTGAGGTGCTCTCGCGCGGCGTTGAAGCGTTGATTTCGTGGGATGGGCCAGGACAACGGCGGAAGGTAGGGCCGCACGATCCGCTCGTTGAGCTCGTGCAAGAGAAAGCTGATCGAGCGCCCCACCTCTGCGGCGTCCTTGTCGATGTCGAGCGCGAGCATCGTGTCGGACACGATGCGCAGGGTGAGCCGCATCATGGAGTCCGCCACGTCCACGGGCGTTTGTCCCTCGGCGGCGCGGCTCCACTCGTCGGCGGTGCGCTCGGTGAGCTCGACCATGCGCGCGCCGAGCGCGTAGATCTTCGCGCGGTGAAACGCAGGCTGCGCGATGCGCCGCTGCCGCAACCAGAACGCGCCGTCGCTCGTGACGAGGCCGTTTCCCAGCAAGAGCCTCAGCGCCGCGAAGCCGGGGGTGTTCTTCGAGACGCGCTTGGCGTTGTCGACCAGGACCGCTCGAACGTGGTCGGGGTTGAACAACATGTGCCCGCTGTGTCCGGGAAACTCCACGTACGCGACGTCGCCGCACTCGCGCAGACCGCGCGACAGCGTCGCGAGCGGCGCCGTGCGCATCGCGTAGAGGTTCTTGAGGATCGGAACCGAGCCAGGGAGCTGTGGGACGTACATCGCCACTGCTCTATACCCCCCAGTTGTGCAAAGAGTGTGAAGCGCCGGGAGTTAGCCCCGTCCGTGCATCCACTTCTTGAGCAGCGGCGTCAGCGCGATCAGCACGATCGCCGGGCCGATCGAGCTCACCACGAGAAAGCCGTAGATCGGCACGTGCCGTCGCTCGAGCACGTGCTCGAGGATCCCCGCGGCGTAGTTGGCGAAGAACGACGAGAGAAACCACAGGCCCATCGCGAGGGACACCACGCGCGAGGGCGCCAGTCGCGTGACCATCGAGAGGCCGATGGGGGACAGGCACAGCTCGCCCACCGTGTGGATCGCGTACACGATCACCAGCCAGTTGGGCGAGACCTTGCCGCTGCTCGAGAACTGCTGACCGACGTACATCACGATGAAGCCCAGGCCGAGCACCACCATGCCGATGGCCATCTTCGTGGGCGCGCTGGTCTTGAAGCGCCCCTCGTCGAGGGTGGTCCACATCTTCGAAAAGAGCGGGCCGAGCGCGACGATGAGCAGCGGGTTGATCGCCTGAAACTGCGACGCGGGAAGCTCGTAGCGCCCGGTCTTGATCAACGCGAGAAAGCCCGGGCCCGCGACCATGGCGGCCGCCATCACGAACAGCGCAGACACGCCGAGCCAAAACTTGCGCGCGTGCACCTGCTCCTTGGTCGAGTAGTAGATGTTGACCGCGGCGCCGAGGATCACCGCGACGATCACGATCATCGCGAACCAGCCGAGGTTTCGGTCGGTCTTGTCCGCGGCGAACAAGGTCATCGTTCCTCCGGCTTGCTCGAAGCCCATCCAGAAGAACACGTTGAACGCGCACAGGATCACGATGACGATCAGGCGCTGGACCTCTTCGCTGTTCGACCCGCGAAAGAGCTTGAAGAGCACCGCGCTCGCCGCGAGGAGCCCGAGGATCGCGCGAGGGATGGCGCCGACGCTGGCCCAGAGCGGCCCGATGAACTTCCATCCGAAGAGCACGCCGACCACGACGGCGGTGCCGATTGCGACCCACAGAGCGACGTCGAGGTAGTCCCGTCGCTCGAGGTACATGGGCGCGCTCGACTGCGCTTCTCCCTCTCGATAGGCGCCCGAGCCCACGTTGGTCGAGGACTTCTCGGGCACTCGATTGGGCGGAAGGCCCACGGAGCCAAAGAGCTTCTGCCCCCAGGCAAAGACCACCAGGCCGAGCGCCATGCCGATCGCCGCCGCCGAGAAGCCGAAGTGCCAGCCCACTTTCTCGCCGAGAAATCCGCACACGATGGGCGAGAAGAACGCGCCCAGGTTGATCCCCATGTAGAAGATCGTGAAGCCGCCGTCGCGTCGGTTGTCGCCCTCGTGATAGAGCCCGCCGACGATCGTCGAGATGTTGGGCTTGAAAAAGCCGTTGCCCACGATGAGCAGGCCGAGCGCGTGAAAGAGCAGGGGCTCGAAGGCCATGGCCAGGTGGCCGAGGGCCATGAGCGTTCCGCCGATGAGGACTGCTTTGCGTCGACCGAGCAGCGAGTCCGCGAGCGCGCCGCCGATGAGCGGCGTGAGGTACACGAGCCCCGTGTAGAGCGCGTAGATTTCGAGCGCGGCCGCGCGGTTGTAGTGCAGGTGCTGCGTCATGTAGAGCACCAGCAGCGCGCGCATGCCGTAGTACGAAAAGCGCTCCCAGGCCTCGGCGCTGAAGAGCACGTACAGCCCCTGCGGGTGCTCTTTGTGCTCGTCGATCTGGCCGTCGGTGGCGCCCTTATTGGCGTTGGTGATCTGCATCACGGACGACGGTACACTCGCGCGCGGCAGGGATATGTCGACAAAACTCAAGATCGAAGAGATCGCGCCCGGACAGGTCTACGAGGCCACGTTCTGGGCCAACCCCGTCGAGGGCAACGCCTTTCGCTTTCGCGCGACGCACCTCGACGGCCGCCGCGCCCCCAAGGTCGTCCTGTGCAACGACGGCAAAATCCGTCCAGGAATGCCTTGTCTCGTGCGCGTGGCGGAGGTCACCAAGGCCGATCGGCCCGACCGCGGCGCGATCGTGGTCGAGTTCATTCGCCCACAGGATTTCAAGCTCGAGGGCGTCTGGCTCGACCCGATCGTCTCCAAGAAGCTCCAGATCCTCCTCGAGAGCGGGCTCAACATCCTCCTCGACGGCCCCCAAGGCTGCGGAAAGACGACGCTCGCCAAGGCCATCGCCAAGACCCTCGGCATGGAGTTCGTCTTCTTCAATTGCGGCGCCGTCGTCGAGCCGACGGACTTTCTCGCGACGATTCAAGTGCGGGCGAGCGCGTCGGGCGCGCCCGTGACGGACTTCGTGAAGACCGAAGTGCTCGAGGCGCTCGAGCGGGCGCAGGAGGACTCGGCGACGCGGTTTCTGGTGTTTCTCGACGAGTTCAACCGCTGTCACGAGAGCGCGCGCAACGCGCTGATGCCCGCGCTCGACGCCACGCGACGCGTGTTTCACCCGGTGCGCAACGCGTTCATCGAGATCCCCGACAACGTGCAGTTCATCGCGGCGGTCAACCGCGGAGCGCAGTTTACGGCGACGTTCGGCATCGACGCCGCGCAGCTCGACCGCTTCGCGCCGCTGCAGATGGACTATCCGCCGCCCGAAGAAGAAGTGAAGATCCTCGTGCGAAAGCACGGCGCCCTCGGCGAGCCGCTCGTCACCAAAATCGTGAAGCTCGCGGACAAGATCCGCCGCGCCCCCGAGCTCTCGGCGAGCCTGAGCGTCCGCGCGACGGACGAAGCGTGCGTGTACCTCGAGCACCCGCTGCTCGAGGGAGACCAGCAGCGCATGCTGCCCGAAGTGCTGAAGAGCAGCTTCTGCGGGCGATTCAACGGCCGTTGGGACGACCCGCACAGCGACGCCGGCGCGGTGTGGGGCGTGATCCAGAGCGCGATCAAAGAGGGCTGAGCGAGCGGCGCGCGCTCCGGTCACCCAGCGCTGGTGCGCAGCGAGTCGATCGCGTGCACTTGCGCGTCGTCGCCGTCCATCATCTCCTTGATCGCTGCGAGCACTTGCTTGTGGCAGTGCAGCATCGTGAGGCCGTCGAACGACGGGCTCTTCACGATGATGGTGTAGTGCCGATCGCCGTTCATCTTGGCGTGCGGCTCGCTGTCGGGGATCGCCGTACGGATGCGAGACTCGATCTCGCGGCTCATGTCGATCGTGGGCATGTCGTCCGAAGAGTATACCGATCGCTCAGCGCCGGGTGATCTTCTCGAGGCCGCGGCAGTAGGGCCGAAGGACTTCGGGGACGATCACGCTGCCGTCCTCTTGCTGGTACTGCTCGAGGATCGCCACGAGCGTCCGGCCGACAGCGAGCGCCGAGCCGTTGAGGGTGTGGAGCAAACGCGGCTTGGCCTTGCCCTTGCCCTCATCGCTGGGACGGTAACGAAGTGCTGCGCGGCGCGCCTGGAAGTCGCCGAAATTCGAGCACGAAGAGATCTCGCGAAAGCGTCCCTGACCGGGGAGCCATACCTCGAGGTCGTAGGTCTTCTTCGCGCTGAACCCCATGTCGCCCGCGCAGAGCAACGAGCGTCGATAGTGCAGCCCGAGCTTCTCGAGGATGGTCTCGGCGTGACGGGTGAGCGCCTCGTGCGCCGCGTCGCTGTCCTCTGGGCGAACGAGCTGAACGACCTCGACCTTGTCGAACTGGTGCTGCCGGATCATCCCCCGGGTGTCGCGGCCGGCCGCGCCCGCTTCAGCGCGAAAGCACGGGGTACACGCCACGTATTTCTTCGGCAGCTCGTCCTCGGTGAGCAGCTCTTCGCCGTGGAGGTTGGTCACGGGAACCTCCGCCGTCGGGATCAGGTACAGGTCGTACGAGCGCTCGTCGGTTCCGGCGATCTTGAATAGTTGGTCACCAAACTTCGGGAGGTTGCCCGTCCCGTACAGCGCCGAGTCCTTCACGAGGTAGGGCACGTACACCTCGGTGTACCCGTGCTCTTGCGCGTGGACGTCGACCATGAAGTTGGCGAGCGCTCGCTCGAGCATGGCGCCTTCGCGAAACAGCACCGCGAAGCGCGGGCCCGAGAGCCGGCCCGAGCGCTCGAAATCGAGGATGCCGAGGGCGGTGCCGAGGTCGTGGTGATCTTTGGGGGCGAAGTCCATCTTGCGGGCTTCTCCCCAGGTCTTCACGACGACGTTGCTGTTCTCGTCGAAGCCGTCGGGGACGTTTTGGGCGGGCTCGTTTGGGATCGACAAGAGCAGGTCGCTGATCTCGAGCTCTGCCTCGGCCTGGTCCTTCTCGAACTTCTTTCGCTCGTCGCCGAGCGCGCGGTTCTTCTCGCGGGCCGCGGTGAACTCCGCGGACTTCTTGTCGGCGATCTTGGCCATCGCCGCGGTCGCGTCGTTGAGCTCCTTGGCGAGCTTCTCGCTGGCCATGATCGCCTCGCGGCGCTTTTGGGCGAGGGCGGCGACCGCGTCGAGCGAAGCGCTGTACGCGGTTCCTCTCCGGCCCAAACGCGCTCTGACTGCTTCGAGATTCTCGACGACGTACCGCAGGTCCAACATGATCGACCGCGGAGGGGAAACCACCGGCGCTCGCAGTGTCAAGCGCGCACCGAGCGACGGAGTTTGTCGTATAAGCACCGAGTCCGGTCGAAAGAGCGGCGCACGAGCGCGAACTCTTCGCTCAGTCCGGTGTCGTGGCGGTGACGATGAACACAAAGCGATGGTCCAAAGTGCTGCTGCTAGCCTCGTCGGCTGCGGCCGTAGCGGGGTGTCGGGCGAGCTCCTCGAGCGGCGCAAACGGAACGGCGCTCCCTCCCGTTCGACCGCCGACCGAACGGACTGTGAGCGTCGGGGAGGCGCCGCGGGTGAGGGCGCGGGAGGCGCAGAGCGTTCCTTCGTGCCGGGCGGGCGATATCGCTTCGCTCGCGACGACGAGCGTCGCCGTCGATCCGCAGGCCGCCCTCGCGCGCGCGCCGCAGGGCGGAATGGTCGCGTACATCACCCGCGATCGCGCCGGGGCACGCACGCTCAGCGTCCTCGCGCTCGGAGCCAACGGCGCTCCGTCGGGAACCGCGCGGGTGATCGCCGGCGCGATCGAGCCTTCGTGGCCCGCGCTTGTCGCGATTTCGGGAGGATATTTGCTGGCGTTTCGCGATGTGCCCGCCGGCTCGGGCCCCGCCGAGGACCGAGAGCGCATCGTCGTGACGAAGCTCGGCGCAGACGGCGCGAGCCAGCCGTGGTCCGGCGTGCGTCCTGGCATCACCACCGGCGGTTTGCAGGGCTCGGTCGAGCTGGCGAGCGTCAACGGCTCGCGCGGGTTCGGTCCGCCCTCGCTCGCGGTGGCCAACGGACGCGTCGCGCTCGCGGTCGCTCGCGGTCGCGTCGGTCAACGAGCGCTCGTCACGGTCGATGACGCTACGGGCGCGTGGGCCGAGCGCTCGCGGGCGATCGAAGACGTCCCGTCGTTTGGCAGGGCCCCGACGCTGCTCGCCGGAAGCTCGCTGCGCGTCGGGCTCGAGGCCTCGCGCGGGGCGGACGATCGCGTCGTCTTGTACGCCGCGGGCGATGCGCCTCTGGCATCGGTCGCGACTGCCGTGATCGCGCCTGCGCTCGTCGAGACGCCGCGCGCGACGCTGCTCGGCTACAGCGCGGTCGATCGCTTCTCGAGCACTGTCCGCGTGCGACCGCTCGGCGCAGAAGAGGGCGTCGCCCCGAGCTCGCTCGCGGTCTTCGCGCCGTCGAGCGACACGGACTTGTCGCTGGTTCGCTTGGGTGACGACCTGGTGGGGGCGGTGTCTCTCTCGCACATGGCCGACGACGCGACGGGCTCGGTCAACCTGTCTCTCGCCGATGGCAACGGCTCGTTCGTCGGTCGCTTCGCAGCCCTGGCGTCGATTCGCTTGCGCTCGTCACGGGTCGTCGCCCGCAGCGAGGGCAGCTCGGTGTGGACGCTGCTCGACGGTCGCGCAGACGACGGCGCGCCCGTGCTCGGAATGGTCGCCATCCAGTGCGACACGAGCCGCGAGGCGAGCGCTCAATCGCTGCCCACCGCGACGATGCTGCAAGAGCCGTCGCCGCCGAGCGACCCGCTCGTGTCCGCAGATAGCCCCGGAGCGACGCCGGTGTGCACGGCGACGGGGACGTCCGTCGTGCTGTCGACGCACGTTCCCGAGGGCGAGGACGCGACGGCGGGCCAATCGTGGCACTCGATCGCGCTGCCCGACGGTCGTGTGGCGTTCTTCGCGCACCGCCGCGTAGACGGCTCGCGCCGCGAGTACGTCGCGGTGGCAGCACAAGCAAACGGAGCCGTGCAATCACTCGGGACCCTCTCGCAGCCGGGGACCAGCACATCGTTTCTGCTCGACGTAAACGTCTTTCGCGGACAGCCCGTCGCGCTCGACTCCGCGGATCGACTGCTCTTCGCCGGGGCAGGTGCAGCGCTGCGAGAGCAGCGAATCGGCACGGGATCGCTGAGTTCGGGCCGCTTCGTGCGAGGAGGGGCAGGGGTCGTGATCGCGCGACAAAACGCTGCGTCGAGCTCGCTCGAGTACGTTGCGCTCGGCGGGGCGGTGCGTGCCGTCCCGTTGACCGAGCCGCTCACAGGCTTGGTCGAAGTGCTCGACGCGGTGGCGGGGGGCAGCACGGTTCACGCGCTCGTGGCGCGTCGCGCGCGAGCGGGAGGCGCGATCGTGCGTTCGATCCTGTCTTTCGACGCGAGCCCGCGCGCGCTCGCGGCGCGGCCGCGGTCGGTCGATCCCTTCTCCGATCCGCTGTCGATCGGCGGAACGGGCGGCGCCCTCGCGGTCTCGGGCCGGGCGCTCACGCTGTTCTGGTTCGACCGTCAGGCGCTCAGGGCGGGCCGCGTCGATGGCGCGACGCTGCGCGATCTGCGCTCGGTCTTCGGCTACATGAGCGGCGGTGGTCGCGCGCTCGGGATGCGATCGAGCAGCGCAGATTCGCTGGCGTTTACTGCGACTCCGGGCCTTCCGTCGAACGTCGACGACATGCCGTGGCTCCCCTTCGCGGTGACCGTGCACAGCGCGGACGGAGCGCTGCGGTCCCTCTCTCTCTCGGTCCCCAACGACACCAACGCGATCACCAACATCGCCGAGGGGCACGCCGTCGGAAACGCGGTCGCCGTCGTGTTCGCCAAGGCCCTGCCGAGCGGGCAGCTCCAGTGGCTCGTGCAGCGCTCGACGTGCGCGGCCCCCGGGGCCAGTGCACGCACCACAAATCAAAACGCTACAGCTCCCGCGGCACCGGGTGGAGGCGCGCGATGAAGACTTTGAATACCTGTGTCGTAGCGCTCACCGTCAGCCTCGCGGCGAACGCCGTGGCCGCGCAGGCGCGCGAGCCGCTGTGTCGCAACGTCGAGACCCGTCGGATCAGCGCGCACGCGTCGACCGCGCAAAACCTGGGCGAATCGGTGCTCTCGCGGCCCATCCTCGGCGGCGCGCGCGGCGACGCGCGGTTCGTGCTCGTGTGGCGCGAGTGGCGCGCAGAGCGCGAAGGAGGGCCTGTGGCGAGGGTGGCGCGGATCGGCGAAGACCTTCGCCGCGTGGGCGCGACGGCGACGCTCTCGGTGAGCGGACGGGCGGGAGAGGTCGCTCCGTTGGCGATCGCGGCGCTTCCAGAGAAGACGCTGGTGTTCGCGTCGGTGGGCTCGGCGCTCTTCGTGATCGCGATGGACGCGAGCGGAGCGCAGAGCGCGGCGAGAGAGGTCGTCGCGCTCCCGGACGCGCCCGAGGGGCAGCCGCGCAATCGCATCGTGTGGGCCACGGCCGCGGAGCGACCCGACGGCGTGGTCGTGCTCGCAGGAGCGCTCGACGGAAGCGTTCGCGCGTATCGCTTCGATCGCAACGGAGAGAAGACCAGCGAGGCGACGTGGACCCAGCGCGTCGGCGGCGCGATGCGACTGTTGCCGACGGGCGAGGGCGGCGCGATCGCCGCGCTGCTGCACAGGCCTCTGCCGGGCGTCGGGCCGAGCGGCGAAGAGCCCGCGGTGCAGATGCTCGTGACGCTCGATGAGCGGCTGGTCCCGGTGGGGCCGCCGGATCGAACCGGGTTCGCGCAGTTTCCATTCAGCGCCGTGACGCGCGGGGCGAGCGTCGAGGTCGCGCAGTGGGTCGAGCGCCGCGGCGTCGCGATCGGGAGGCTCCCGGTGAGCGCGCGCAGGGTCGCGCTCGACAACCCGCGGCTGTGGTTTGCGCAGCCGTCCTTCGCGGGCTCGGCGCGGTACGCCGCGGGCTTGAGCGCGAGCGACGGCGTGTCCTACGCGCTGGTGATCGGCGACCACGCGGGCGAAGCGGTCGAGTCGCACCTCGCGTGGATCCCGCCGTCCGGCGAGCCGATGCTTCGACGCAACGTCGTCCCTGTGTTCGGAGCGGTCCTCGGCGCGCCCGCGATGCTGCCCGCCGCAGACGGCTTCGTCGCGGTGGTCGCGCACAACGACGAAGCGGGCTTCGCGCTCGACGCGTACCACGTGCGTTGCGAGCTCGTTCGCCGCGAGTGAGCTACGCGCTGCTGAAGGAGAACGACACGACCGGCGCGGGCAGCGGCCACGAGTAGGGGTTGGGAAATCCCAGGTCGATTCCGATCGGTCCGATCGGCGTGATGTATCGCAGTCCGATCCCTGGCGAGCTCTGAAGCTTCAGGACGCTGAAGACATGGCGCAGGTCCTTCCACAGGTTGCCCACGTCGAAGAACAAGTTGATCCCGAAGCCAGAGCTGCCGACGGCGAAGCGCAGCTCTTGTCGCAGAAGGACGAAGGCGTCTCCGCTGCGCTGCGAGAGCAGCACCGCGTTCATGCTCGGCGTGGACGGAGGGATGTTCGAGCAGCCGCTCGTCGACGGCGGGGCGAGCACGTCCGCGGGGATGAGCGAGTCTTGCAGCCAACCGCGAAGCGACTCGGCGCCGCCGAGAAAGAACTGACGGTTCGGGTACGTGACGGTGTTGCACGAATCGAAGGTGAAATTGGCTCCGACGCGCACGTTGGTCGCGAGGGTCAGCCACGGGACGGGCGTGATGTACCCGGCGAAGGTGACCGTCGTGCGCAGGGTGTTTCCTGGCGGGGGCGACGTGGTCGTCGTCGAAGGCGGGATGTACCCGAGGATCCCGACGAACTCGCCGAGCAGCGACACGAACGTTCCTCGCTGCGGGTTGAACACTTGATCGCGCTGGTCGACGGCGAGCGAGACGCGCAGCGAGCTGAGCAGCGTCGTGCCGCGAGGCAAGAGCAAGAGGCGGCCGAGGCGCAGCTGCTCTGCGGGCGGCAAGGTCAACAAGAGCTGCTCGATCGAGTCGCCGTTGAACAGTTGCAGGTTGTTGAGCTGAAAATTGACCTGCGGAGTGATCGTGACGATGCGGTTCGGGCGAATCGACGTCGAGGCCGAGAGGTCGATGCCGTTGATCGCGAACTGAAGGTCCACCGAGCGAGCGAACGAGATGTCGACGCCGGGTCGAAAGTCGGTCCCGAGCGTACGCACCGGACGAAACTGCAACGACAACGCCGCGCGGCCCCGCAGTCGCTCGTACCACTGCAGCCCGCTCAGCGACGGAAACAGATTGGGATCCGCGAACGCCGCGATCGGCGCGACGACCCCGGCCTGCAGCGACGCCGTCATCGAGATGCTCGACTCGAGCACGTTGCGCCGCGTCCATTGAATGCTCCCGCGCAGAAGCTCCCACGCGCTCACGCCGCCGCGAATCTCGAGGCTGCCGCCGGCTTCGCTCACCTGAATCACCAGCGTTTTGACCGATGATTCGACGTCTGGATCGGCGAGCGAGACGGTGACCGCCGAGAAGTACCCGAGCTCGCCGAGTCGGCGCTGCGACTCGCGCGCGAGCGACGGCCGAAACACGTCGCCTTCGCGCAGCGCGAGCCGGTCGTACACGAGCGGTCGCGCGATCGAGCGCAGCCCTCGGATGTCCACCCGCGTCACGCGCACGAGCGGTCCCTCGTTGATCACGAAGCGCACGCGCGCGTTCGCCCCGTCCGGCGATCGATCGATCACCGAGCTGACGCGGACGTAGTTGTAGCCGCTCTCGCGGTAGTGCTCGGCGAGTCGATCACGAGCCGTGGCGATCTCCGCGAGCGATAGAGGCCCGCCCAGACGGATCGCGCCCTTGTTCGCGAGCTCCGCGGAAGAGAGCCGGTTGTTGCCGTCGAACTGCACGGCGGTGAGCGCCACCCGCGCGCGCTCGACGACGCGAAACGTCACGTCCAACACCGCTCGACCGACCTCGTCGCTGTCGCGGTGCGGGGTTCCGTCGAGCTCGACCGTCGCGTCGAGAAAGCCGACTTCGCGGTAGCGACCGGCCATTCGTCGCGCGGCCTCTTGGTAGACCTCGGCGACGAACGTCCGCTCGGGGTGAAGCGCGAGGGGCATTCGCGCGCCTCGCGCCTCGCTGTTGCGCACGTCATCGACGCTGCGCGCCTGCGCGTCGGTCGGCGCCGTGAAGAGCGATCCTCCAGGGAGCTCGCCGCGCAAGTGCTCATCGAGGATCTCTCTCAGCGTCGCGTACTCCATCGCGCGCGCGCCGGAGAAAGACACGGTGCGCACGTAGACTGGCTCGCCTTCGGTCACGCGAAACACCACGCGGCTGCTGCGAGCTCCGCGCTCGACACGCGACTCGACCTGCACGTCCGAGAGCGCGCGGCGCACGTACCAGTCGCGGACGCGCCCGGTGAGCGTGCTCAGCGTCCCCTCGTCGAACGTCCGCTCGTCGTCGAGCCGCAGCGCCTCGCGCAGCTCGCCCACCGAGCCGCGCCTGAGTCCCTCGAACGCGATCGTGTACTGCGGTCCGAGCGACCCGGTCACGCGAAGCTCGACCCGCGGATCGCCGCTCCTCAGCTCGCGCAACGGGATCAGCGCTGGCTCATCGAGCCTCGCCGCGTAGTAACCGAGCCGCCTCAGCGCGGCCATCATCTGCTCGCTGACCGTGCGGACCGCGCGTCCCTCGGCGATGTCGCCGCTCCCGAGAATGGGTCGGCACGCCGCCTCTCGCTCGGTCGCGGTCGTGGGCCAGAGCGTCAGCGCGTCGCACAACGTGGGACCAAACTCGCGGTCGATCTCCGGCGCAAACAGACGCACGCTCGAGAGCCTGGTGGGCCTGCCTTCGCTCACCGTGACGAGCACGCGCACGTAGTCTGGGTCTCGCGTGGGCTCGCGGAGCGCTCGCGCCGTCGCCGTGCGATAGCCAGCCAGCCTGTAGCCCTCGACGACGCGCCCGCACGCCTCGTCGAGCTGCTGCTGCGTCACCCACGCCATCGTCGCGATCGAGAAGTCCGCGCGCACAGCCTCGAGCGCGCGCTGGTCGCTCCCTTCGATGCGCAGCTCGGTCATTCGAGCGCGACGCTCGCCGCGAAGCACCAGCTCGATTCCGTCGGTCACCTGACGAACCGAAGCGCGAATGTCGGCGAACGTCCCGGAAGCGACCGCGCGATCGACCGCGGCGCGCAGCGCGTCGTCGTCCACCATCACGCCGCGAGGCATCGCGACGCGCATCCACGGGTCCTCTCCCGCGAGCGCCGGCTCGATGCGCACCGAGACGAGTCGCTCGCGACGCGTGGGAGACACCAGAGACGGTGGCGACACGAGCACCGTGGTCGGTGTCGTCGGCGCGGTCGGCGTCGTCGTTGGCGTGGTTGTCTGCGCGCCCTCTTGCTGTGCGCTGGCGAGCGGACCCTTCGCGATGGCGCCGAGCGCGAGGATCGCTGCGATGTGTCTTGGCGCGCGCATGAGAAGGGCCGTGAAGCGGGAGCGGGGCTGTACCCTACCGCGCGTCGGGCGATCGCGGCGGGAAACAATGCTGTACGCTCGACCGGGTCATGCAACCCCACTGCATCTTCTGCAAGATCGTCGCGAAAGAGATCCCGGCGAAGATCATCTACGAAGACGAACACGTCCTGGCGTTTCACGACCTGCACCCGCAGAGCCCCGTGCACGTCTTGGTGATCCCGAAAGAGCACATCACCTCGCTGGCTCACTCGAGCGACGAGCACACGACGGTGCTCGGACACTGCCTTCGCGCCGTGGCGAAGATCGCCGTCGAGCTCGGCGTCTCGGAGAACGGCTACCGAACGGTGATCAACACCGGCGCCGACGGTGGCCAGAGCGTGCATCACCTGCACGTGCACCTGCTCGCGGGCCGGCAGCACGGCTGGCCTCCGGGCTGAGCCACACAGACCCCAGTTGAACACGGTCGATGTTCAACTCAACTCGACTCGACTCGACTCGACTCGACTCGACTCGAGCCGCCCCGAACCGATCGAGACGACTGCGACGAGCGAGTGTACTGCTGGGGCGAAAATCGCTGGGCGCCGTGAGGGACCGTCAGCGCTTGCGCCTGGCGAGGCGCTCGTTGCGGCGCTCTTGGGCGGCCTTCATCCGCGCGACGTCCTCGTCGCTCTCGGGCACGAGCGGCGGGACCGACCGTGGCTTCGCCTGCTCGTCGATCGCGACGAACGTCATCCGCGCGTTGACGCACAGCCATCGCGTGCGCGTCTGAAGAGACTCTCCCCAGACGTTGACCTCGACCTCGAGCGAGGTTCGAAACGCCGCGTTGACCCGCGCCTCGACCACGGCCACGTCGCCGATCGCCAGCGAGTGTTCGAACTGCAGGTCGTCGACGCTTGCGGTCACCGCGAGCCCTGCGGTGTGTCGCATCGCGCAGATGCCGCCGGCCAGATCGATCCACGCCATGACCTGTCCGCCGAACGCCTTTCCGAGCGCGTTGGCGTGCTCGGGAAAGATCAGGTGGGTCTGCACGGTCTTCGAGATCGAGGCGCCCTTGGCCGAGAGCGTCGGCGTCGAGGTGTCTTCTTTGCCCGTCGGTTCGCGGTCTTCGCTCACGATTTGGCGCTCCAAAACGAGGCGCCGTCGGGGCCGAGCCACGCGGCGCCGAGCCCCTTGGACGCGTCCGACGCGTTGGTTGCGGGGATGATCTCGTACCCGTCCGGCGCGGGCTCTGCGAGCACGACCGTTGTGCTCTGCATCCACTCTCTCCTCGCGTAGAGCACTTCGACGCTCTCTCCGGGCTTTCGCGCTTCGAGCCTTCGTCGCAGCGTGCCGTCGTCCACGCGCCGGCCGCCGATCGCGACGAGCTCGTCTCCGGGGCTCAGCCCTGCGCGCTCGGCGGCCGAGTCGCGAAGGACGCTCGCGAGCACCACTTTGCCGCCCTCGTTGCGGGTGCGAACGCCGAGCGCCGCGCCGCGAGCGCCCTTGGCCCTCAGCGTGAGCCCGACCTTCGCGAGGTGCTCGTCGTACGCGAGCGGCTGCGTGCTGCGCACCATCGCGTCGATGAGGTCGCTGCAGTCGATGTCGGTCGCCGCAGCGAACACCCGCTCGACCTCGTCCTCGGGGATCCCCTTCTCGTGCGCTCCGAACTCGCGCCAGACGTACTGGATCACGTCGTCGAGGCTCTTTTGCCCCTTGCTGCGGGCCCTCAGCTCGAGGTCGATCAACGCGCAGACGATCTCGCCCTTCAAGTAGTACGACACCGTGCTGTTCACCGAGTGTTCATCGGGGCGATAGAGCTTCACCCACGCGTCGAAGCTCGCCTCTTCGACGGTCTGCGAGAAGCGTCCCGGCGTGTCTTCGAGCCGCGCGATCTCCGACGCGAGGTGCTCGAGGTACTTCTTGGGAGTCACGAGCCCCGCGCGACGCAAGGTGAGCCAGTCGTAGTAGCTGGTGCCTCCCTCGAAGAGCCACAGCATGCGCGTGTAGTTCTCGCGGTCGTAGCGGTACGGGCGCAGCCCCGACGGGCGCGTGCGCTTGACCTGCCAGAGGTGAAAGAACTCGTGCGCGAACAGAGACAAAAGGTCGTCGTACGCGGACTCAGTGTCGAACGCGTCCGGCGACGCGAGCAGCGACGTGCTGTTCTCGTGCTCGAGGCCGCCGCGCCCGCCCGGCGAAAGGTGCAGCAAAAACAGGTAGTTGTCGTAGGGCAGCCCGCCGAACATCGCCGACTCGGACTGCACGATCTTGGTCACGTCGCGCAAGAGCTTCTCTCGGTCGCATCGGTTGGGAGAGCCCCACAGCACGATGGCGTGCGGCTTGTTTTCGACGACGAACTCGTGTCGCTCGTGCACGCCCACGTCGACGGGGCAGTCCACGAGCTGATCGAAGTCCTTCGCGCGAAACACGTTTTCGCCGCGCCCTTCGACGCGAGAGAGCCCCGTCGCGATGGACCACGACGGGTCGGGCTTCTGCAGCTCGAGCTCGATCGGGAGCGCGTCCCAGTCGAAGCCTCCCGCCTCGATCGGTCGAAGAAACGTCGCTGCTCCGTTGAAGTACCCGTGCGTGTCGCTCACGTGGTTGGTGCGCACCGTGAGCTCGTGCGCGTACACGGCGTACTCGACGACGACCTCGGTCGCTCCGCCGTGCGCGACGATCCACGTGTCCTTGCCGGTCTTGCGGGCGCCGCAGAGCTTCTCTTGGACCGTCGCGCGCAGGCCCTCGACGTGCCGCGCGTACTCGCGAACGAGGTAGCTCCCCGGAGTCCACGCGGGCATTTGCAAAACGAGCGGCTCGGGCAAAGGTCCTGTGAAGGTCGCGCGCACGCGGACGAGGTGACGGGTCGTGTCGAAAGAGACTTCGTAGCGGATCGAACGGTCGCTCACAGCGCGCGGAGCGTACGAACCTTTGCGCTCGTTGTGGAGGGGATGCGCGCGGCGGTCACGACGATTCGTCGCTCACGCGGTCTTGGTCCACAGCGCTCGGCCCGACTCGTTGAAGAAGGTCACGCCCATCGTTCCGCTGCGAGCGTCGGCGTCGAAGCGAACCCAGTTGGACTCGCTCGTCGCGAACTCGAACTGCGGAGGCTCGACGGTGCTCGCGATCGGATTGGGCAGCTGTCCGCCGGGGCCCATGAGCACCTCGACGGTGCGTCGGTGCGGGCCGCGGGGCTCGATGTAGCCGAAGCTGCCGAAGTGAAAATCGCCGGACAAAAACCAGAGCCCCCGCACGCCCTCGATCGCGCGCAACAATCTGTCTCGCTGCGCGGGGTAGCCTTGCCATCGATCGGACTCGGCCAGCGCAAAGAGCCCCCCGAACCGCGTGATCGGAACGGAGTTGAGCACGCACTTGAACCGCGCGGGCGAGCTTCGCACGCCATCGATCAACCATTGGAGCTGCTCGTTGGACAGGTACTGCGCGTCGGGGCCGCGGCGGGTGCTCGGGCGACGCTCGCCGCGCGCGTCGAGCACGAAGAGCTCGACGGTGCGTCCCCAGCGAAATCGCTCGTAGAGCCGCCTCGGCCTCTGCCATCCACCCGTCCACGCGTGGTGCTCGAGGAAGGCCCTTCGCGCGTCGCGCAGTCGCTCGGGGTCCACGGTCTCGCCCTCCCAGTTGTTTTGCACCTCGTGATCGTCCCAGCACACATAGAGGCTCGTGCTCTCGTGCAGGGCGCGCAGGCCGGTTCGCGAGAAGGTTCGCTCGTACACGGCGCGGTACTCCTCGAGCGTGTTCGCCTCGTCGGCGTACACGTGATCGCCCGCGTGCATGAAGAAATCGAGCTCTCCGCAGTGAGCGGCCCTTCGCAGCGTGTCGAACTCGTGGCCGAACTGCGCGCTGGTGCAGGACGTTCCGCCGAAGGAGAGGGGCTCTGTCGAGTCGGGGTGAACTGCCGCGCGAAAGCGGCCCCCCGCGCCGCGCGCGACTGGGACGCCGCGCTCGGTTCGCACGAACGCGTATCGGTACCGCGCGCCCGGAGTGAGCCTCTCGAGCATGTGCGCGACGAAGCCCGCGTCGTCGACGGCCACCGAGCCCTCGTACGCGACGCGCGATGAATCGCCGTTCAACTCCAGGACGACGAGCCCGAGCCCGCCCGAGAGCGCGCGCACACGCGGCGAGAAGCGCGTCCAGCACAGCGCGCGATCGTGCGCGACGTCGCCGGCCATCGCGCCCATCGGAAACGAGTCCTTCTCGTACGGCAGGGACGTGATCTTCTCGCGCTCGAGCCTCGAGGGCTCGGGGCAGTGCCTCGGCAAGATGAGCGACGTGGGCACGACCGTGTGACATCCAGCGAGCGCGCCCAGCGAGAGCGCGGCGCGACGCGTCGGGCGAGCGTGGGGATCGAGCGGTGTGTGCCGGGTCACGCGACAGCGATGCGTGAACCAGAGTTTGGCTCGCGCGTCAAAGAGCAGGGAGAGAAGGAGGGACGGCGCAAGAGCGCGAGAGCGTCCGCTGCGGGGCGAGCGGCGCGGGAGCAGAGACTTGTGTGGATTGGTCTGAATTCGTCCGTGAATCTTCATGGGAAACGCGAATGGTGGGTTCGACTTTCTCGGCGCGGCAGCGACTCCCTTCGGCGCGGCAGCGACTCCCTCGGCGCGGCAGCGAGCTCTCATCATTCATCACTTGCCTCGAATGCGCTGGATTTTCAGCGGCGAGGCAGCGGACCCAATTAACAGAGGTGTGTCTCGCACGGGGTTAACAAACCCCGTGTTGGGCGCCGTTCGAAGACTCACGGCGGAAGGTGCGCTTCGCGCGACCACCGACAGAGAGCGCAGCAACGGGCAGCGAGCGACGGGCGACGGGCAGCG
>LNEO01000084.1 GCA_001465015.1 Deltaproteobacteria bacterium Ga0077539
GCTCGCGCCCGCAGCTACTCTATGTGCCAATATTCAAGACTGGTTGCTCGCACGCGGTTCTCCATCACAACCCGAGCATCCACACTCGGAGACTCGTCCACTCTGCCAGACAGAGAAATCCGTCAGGTCTTTCGAGGACGATTCGCAACTGCCTCCGATCTCGCGGGGGCGTTGTCCGCGCTGGGATCGTGTCGATTCGTTCGTTTCGAAAGAGGACCGCGGGCGAGTTTCTCGTCGTTTCAACGAATGTCCCCGGGTAGCTGCGGGCGCGAGCCCGCTGCGCTACGCACCGCAGGTGCGCTGTTGCCGGGCCCCTTGGCTCCCGGCCCGCTTGCCGGGCCCCCTTGGCTCCCTCGGGGCGTTGCGCATCACGTGGACGCGGGTGGGGGCTGCGAAGCAGCTCTGCGCCGATCGCGTTCTCCGAGGATTTTCCTATGTACAACTTGGCGAACGATGAGCGCTTGAGTCCTACAAAGCGCACGACGCGAGTGTAGCAACGAGGAGCGTGCGCGGGGGCTCAGCGCCGCGCACAGGCGCGCGTTTGCCTGCCTGGCTCCATGTGCGCTCAGCGTCGGCCGCCGCCGAAGCGGTTGCCCCAGCTCGCGACGGCGTCCTTCTGCTTGCGAAGCGCGTCGCGATACGTGGGATTTCCCTGGGACTTCAGCAGCTCGAGGAGCACTGATCCTGCGGCCTCGGCGTCGTCCGTCGCGCGGTGCGCGTTGACCAGGTCGATGCCCAGGCGCGCAGCCACGTCGCCGAGCTTGAAACCTCGGACCTCGGGCTGCGCGATGCGCGCCCACACGAGCGGGTCGATCCACTCGACGTTGGTCCTCAGCGCCGGAGGAACGCTCATCTGCGTCGACGGCGCGATGCCCGCCCTGCGCATCTCCGCGTAGATGAAGGTCCGGTCGAAGGAAGCGTTGTAGGCGATCGGAACGCGGCCCTCGAGCCACTTCGCCACTTGTTTGGCGACCGCTTCGAAGCGAGGCTTGCCCTTCACGTCCGCGTTGGTGATCCCGTGCACGTTGCTGGCTTCGATCGGGATCGGGATCGTGGGATCGACGATGATCGAGAACCGCTCGGTGACCTTGCCGTCGTCGTAGTGAACGACGGCGATCTCGACGATGCGGTCGCCGCGCTGCGGGTCTTTTCCGGTGGTTTCGGTGTCGATCACCGCGAGGGGGATCTTGGCGAGCGCGTCGCCCGACGGAAGGTCGTTGGCGAGGCCGATCACCGGAGGAGGCCCGGCGCCCTTGAGCGCCGCGATTCCGGGGTACACCTGCCCGGTCGGAAAACACCCACAAGCGTGCGCGTGACCCATCGTGTTGTAGCGCGAGACTCTATCGACTCTGCACCCCGAGCGCGAGAAACGTACGGCCGCCGCGAACCGCGAGCCGCGAGGCAGCCCTTCTCAGGCGTACTCGATTTCGTCCGCGTCGAACGTGGCCAGCCACAGCAGCGTATCGGGCTTCTCGATGACCGCTCGCGGGTCGTGCAGCACGACGTAGTTGTCGTCGGCCCACGCGGTCGGCCCGTTGAACACGAGCTTCGCTCTGCGCGGAATCATGAACCGCGCGTCGAGCCACTCGATCGCTGCGTTGGTCGCCGTGCTGTGCCCACGGACGTGTACAGACTGGGGGACGACTTCGTCGTTGAGCTCGCACACGCGCCCTGTGCACGAGCGCACCAGCTTCGCGGCGCCGGGGGTAGTCACCACGATCTCTCGCGTGATCTCGGAGCCAGACACTCCCTCGAGCGTCATTTCGGCCCAGCGCCCGACGTCGATTCGATCGAGCCTGGCGCCGTCCGCCTGCGCGAGGCTCACGATTCGCGCTCGTCTGCCGAGCACGGGCAGGTCGACCTCCATTCCGAGCGTGACGGGCTCGCCGCGAACGATCCCGCCGACCCGCGCCTGTTCGGACACGATGCGGCTGCCGATCACGACCGTCATGGGTCGTCGAACGTCCTCGGGGAGGGGAGTCTGTCGCTCGAGCTCGTCGAAGAGCTGCGCGATCGCGTCGCGCCACGCGGTGTCAGCCGTGCCGGGCTCCATCCGTCCCGTCGAGAAGAGGACGGTTCGCTCGTCGCCCTTCAGCTCGTACTTCGTGAGCGTTTTGCGGGCGAACCGCTCGCACTCGTGCGCGAGCTCTTTGTGCTCGGCGTCCATGATGAACACCAGCACGGGCCTGGCGCCGAGGTAGGTCGCGCGCAAGACGTCGTTGACCTCTGTTTCATCGTGCTCGTGCACCGCTGAGAGCACCCACACGACGGCCTCTGCGCGGCAGCGTCGCTCGGCCATCACGCGACGAAAACCATCCCCGCAGTGAATCAACAGAAACGGCCGCTTCGGGCCCTGCACGGCCTCGGCGATGGACTCGTCGCGGCTCCCGCGCGGGGGGCCGAAGTCGTTGATGATCATTCGGGGGCGTTCGGCTTCGACCTCGGGTCTTCGCGTCGGGATGCTCCTGCGCGAAGACTGAATGGGAGCGCCCGTTGAAAACGCGAGCATGGCTTCGACGAGCTTGCGTGTGCCGTGCTCGCGCTCTCCGACGATGAACACCTGCGATCGCATGGTCACGGGAGTGTACGACGGCGGGGACGACCCGCGTCTGCCCCTGAATTCATTCGGGGGCAGAGCTCGCGGCGCTGCTGCTGCGTCCGACACAAACTTCGCGAGAGAAAATCCAGGAACCGCGCGACGCAACAACGTCCGTTGGACACGCTACCACACCCCGCGCGCGCTGCTGGGGACCGCAGGATCAGGCCACCACGTCAACGGGAAGGGCGGGGCGCGCACGATCATCCGTTCGTTCGGGGCGATCCGGACCGAATGTCGAACGCGCGAGATCGACGACGCGAGACAGTCGGCGAACGCTTCGCACTCGGGCTCGAACGACCCGAGCGACGCCCACGCGACGCCGCCAGTAGGCGTCAACAGCAGGTCGATCGAGGTCCTTCGGCAACGGAAGCGCGCGGGCCGCGGTGGAAGCGTCCGCTCGGCGCACTTGATCGCCTCCACGTGCATCGCCGGCGCAATACCGTGGCGGACGGCAGCGTAGTAGGGTCCGAGCGGATGGAGAATGTGACGTCGTGCCAGAGACCAATCGGCACAGAACGCATGACACTGATCGGTCGGCACTCGCCACTCGGGGCACCTGGCCCTGATGCAGAAAGAATCAAAGTCCTCTGTAACAGATGTTCGGCTGGGTGTCGCAACTCTCGGAGGCACGGGCCGAGCTGCGACGGTGTCATGTGCGTGCTGTTGCGCGCTGCAAGCGCCAGTCACCATGAGCGCGCCGACGAGCAGAGCACGGCAGTCGAGCACGACTCACCACCCGTCTGGGGTTGGATCGATCAATTCGAACGACCAGTGGTAGAACTCCGTACCTCCATGGCTCGATTCTGAGTCAGGTGCAGGATCGACTGCGTTGAAAATGTTCGGACGACGAGAGAGCTTGCTTCCGATCCGTTGATCCGACCTGAACCCGAGGCCCCCGAGCGACTTGAGCCATTGCAGAAGAAAATACGCGTCCACTGCAGTGTCGAGAGATGGCCCGGACTCACCGTCGGGATTCGGCGTAACCTTCGTTCCACGAAACCGAAGGTATTCACTATAACGGAGAGCGGCCTTTCTGATCCATGTTGCGCGATTCTCTGTGGTGCTGGCTGTGTCTCGATCGTATTCTGCTTCTAAGACAGAGTCGTACAACGCTTGCTCCTCAGGAGTACGCGGAAGGAGCTGGGAACTAACGGGTTGTGTGGGCCCCTGGGATCTGCTCCCGGGCCCTCCGAGAATCTGCCCCTGAATGAAGTCCTGCACGCCGACTCCCTTGACTCCGAAGTCTCCCTTGCTACCTGGAATCCATCCGACGTTCCTGCCTGGGCCCAGTCCACTCGTCGGATCAACGAGATCCGAACCCATCCTGTTCACGTCGCCGACGCTGCCTCCGACTCGCCCCACCGAGAACGCCCCTCCCTGGTTCACGCCATTGCCCACAATGGTGTCAACGTTCTGCACACTCGCCGCGACGCTCTGCTCGACGCCCTCGACCATCGCCCGGTCTCTCGCGTTCTGCGCGCCCTGTTCGGCCTCTCTCGCGGCCTCCGAGATGTTGCCAATGTGCGCGAGGGCCGCGTCCATCAGCGGCCCGGGTCGCCCACGCACCACGGCTGCCACCAGCTCCGGTGCCACATCGAACTCGTAGTCTCTCAGTCCCATGACTCTGCCTCCGTCACTGCTCCGCTCGACCGTTCGACACGCTCGACGCTTGCATGTCCTCGGTCGTTGGTCAACGCGCGGGCTCTCGTCCGTGGCCCGCATCGCTGCGGGTGGCGCCGTGAGGACTAAGGGGTCCTCGCGGCGGCGGCGAGCAACGTGTCCACCGTGCTCGTGCACGACCGGATCGCCCACCAACAAATCAACGGGGCGCTCACGGGAGGTACGACTTCCAGAATCGGGTGCGTCACGGATACGGGCCCGAGCCGTGTGCCCGTCATCACGAGCTCGACACACCGCGAGAAGTCGTTCTCGTGTTGGGTCGCAGGTGTCGGCGGTGTCCCTCCGGGGTTTGTCGGTGCGGCCGAGAGGATCGCGCCGCTCGGGTCGATCACGACCGCAAACGTGCGAAGAAAGTCGGTCGGATGCGTTGAGAGTGCGCGACAATCGCGCTGAACGACCGGAACAACTCGAACGAGAAGCGCTGTAACGACGTCACTGGAAGTGAGGTTTTCTGCGCGACGCGCGACAATGCGGGTGCGCGACAGCAGGTCGGGCGACAAGCGATCAGTTCGGAGAAATCCAGCATTGTCACCATTAGCGAGCTGCGCCAACGGCTCGGACACGATGGTGCCGTTGATGATGAGCCGACGGTGAGATAGCGCGACGGTTGCTGCGTCACGGACAATACTCGGCGACAGCACAATTGGCGGGCCATCGGCTTGTACATTGTCCGGGGTGTGCGTTGTTGATGGGCTAGCCTGGCTGTGGCTTGTTACCGTCCTGCAAGCCATCACCAGTATGCGCGCCGGCGGAGCTGAGAAAGCAAGCAGCGGTACACACGCTGGACTCTATCGCCATCTGAAGAAAGCAGCGCTCGCCATGAAAATCCGAGGGCCAATGTCACGACCATAGAAAGCAACTTGTCCCGAGTGAGATTGATCGTCACGCGCAGTGGCTGCATGATTCCGTTCAGAACTCTGGAGATGGGTCGATGAGTTCAAAAATCCACGAACTCCATTCGCCCACCAGCATCGGCGTCTGGCGATGGGTTGATCGCATTGAGAATCGCGGGCGTCCGAGCTCCACGGCCCGCGTGTTCTTGTGAAGCAACCCCTAATCCACCGAGGGAAGAAAGAAACGCGTACAAATAGAACACGTCAACTGTGCCGGAAGGTGCGGTACTCGTCGAAGGAGATTCTTCCGGACTGTCTCGACGTCTGGTTTCAGGTGAGATTCGAGTGGCCCACTGAAAGTAGTCACTCGACTTGCGTAGAAGCGCGACGACCATCTCTTGCATCTGTCGACGCAAGTCCGGATCTGTCTCCACCGCGGCTGCATCGCTAACCCAACCTGCTTGAGTACTGTACACGTTACTCAATCGGAGCAAAGCGAAATACTGCTCGTTGAGTGACGCCCTTGGCTCTCCAGCGGGATTTTTGCTGACTTCTTGGCCCGGAACAGAAATTGGATTCTTTCGAATCGAGCCAACTGAACCAGGTGAGGTCTCTGGTCGCGAACGGCCAGGAATCGAACCAACAGAACCGTAAACGCCGTTTCCGAAGGGTCCTCTTCTCGAAACTCCACGCCCTTGCTGCAGGCCGCGCGCTGGGTCGGACAACGTCGGGATGGCTCCTTGCTGAATGCCGCTTGGTTGCAGGCCCAGGTCTCCGTCCTGAATCGACGCGGCGATGCCCTCCTCGACGCCCTGGACCATCGCTCGATCGCGCTCGTTCTGCGCTCTCCGCTCGGCCTCTCTCGCGGCCTCCGCGATGTTGCCCATGTGCGCCATCGCCGCGTCCATCAGCGGGCCCGGCCGCCCTCGGACCACGGCTGCCACCAGCTCCGGTGACACATCGAACTCGTAGTCTCTCAGTCCCATGGCACAGTCCTCCTCCGTTACTCGTTAGTGAACCCACGCTCCGAACCGATCCATTGCCATGCTCCCCTCGATCCGCCTGGCCGAGGTGCTGGCGATCCCGAACATCGTCCCGTGGATGAAGTGCGCGACGCCGACGCTCGTCTCTGTGCCGCGCTGAAACCCTGGTCCGCCGATCACAATGTCCGCGTAGCCGTCTCCGTTGAAGTCGCCACGAGCGCCGATGGTCCTCGCGAAATCGCGCTCCATGCGAAGCACGGGCATGCCCTGCTGCGGCGTTGGGAGGGCATTGCCGAAGTACGGAATGAGTCCGCTGCCGCCAACGCAGACGACCAAATCATCGAAGCCGTCGCGGTTCAGATCGCCGACGGTTGCCATGTCCGCACCAAACGCAGTGACCGAGACGTCCATCGGCGGTCTGAGCGTTGCGGTTGGCGTGCTCGAGATCGATCCGGCAAGACCGTGATACACGTAGATGTTGCTCGTATTGCTCGCGCCGACAGCGACGTCCGAGAACCCGTCTCCATTGAAGTCACCAGCAGCGACGGTCGCACCGAAATCGATCTGACCCGACATCGTCGGCGTCGACAGCATGACCGACGGCGCTGGGTCGAGACCCGACGCGCGTCCGAAGAACACTGGAATCCGAGCGCGTACGGCGTTGCGCCGATCGTACCCGACGACGAAATCGCCGAAGCCGTCGCCGTTGATGTCACCGAGCGGCTCTGCCCGAGAGCCGAACGCGTCGGCGCGAGCCGCGCCCTCCAACACAGCGACGGCGGTGCGAGACGGCCCTGTCTCTCCGCCAAGATACACTGAGAGCGTTCCGTACTCGCGAAGTCCGCCCAACGCCGAGTGCACGCCGAAGTCCGCGTAGCCGTCGCCGTTGATGTCGCCGAGAGCAGAGATTCGCTCGCCGAACGCCTCGTTGCTGTTGATCCCATCGATACGAAGCACGGGAGTCGCTGCGACGCCCGTCGGACCTCCGAGGTAGACGCTGGCGGCTCCGATCGCTGATCGAAGTCCAACTCGCGAGCCGACGCCGACGTCGCCGAAGCCGTCCCCGTTGACGTCACCAATCGCGGCGACGCTGTTGCCGAATAGTTCGGTGCTCTCGGATCCATCGAGGCGACGCGCGGGCGTCGAATCGACACCCGCGTTCGCTCCGTGAAACACGAACGCGCTCCCTGCAGAGCGAATCGCTCCGACCGCAGATCCGGGGGAGCCAACCACGCTGTCGCGAAGGCCGTCACCGTTTACGTCGAGCACCAAACCGTAGCTGCGGTCGACCGATGTCTCGCGCGACGGGATCCACACTTGCCAGGTTGGGCTCGGCTCGGAGAGCGTTCCCCCTACGCGCGCGCGCACTCGCCAGAACACCCAGCCCGTTCGCAAATCCGTGGAGGGTCGTCCGCGGTCCGATCCTTCGATCGTCGAAATGACGTCGCTGCACGCTCGATCGTTGCAGAGCTCTACCCGCGCCTCCGTCGCGCTCGCGGGATTCAACCAGCGAAACGTTGGCCTTCGTGTCGTCGAGATCGAACCGCCCATCGGAGACAACGGCCGCGCGCGAGTGCTTCCGCCGTCCGTCATCGTCGCGTCGAGCGCTCCGACGTCCATCGAGTCTGCGGGTGCGTCGAAGGATTGGGTATCTGTCGTGGCGTCGAACGCCACGTCGACGGTCGCGTCAGCAACCGAAGCGTCCTCGCCGCCGTCAGCGGGGACATCGCGCACACACGTCGCTTCCGCCGTGCACCGCTCACCAGGGGCGCAGGCGGGATTGCATGCAGAGACGCACGCTCCTCGCAGGCACACGAACCCCGTTCGACACGACGGTTCGCACGGGGGAGCAGGCATCGTCCCCGAGGCGCAGCCGTACACGAAGGCCACCGCGAGAGCAGCAACGGAGTTGCGGGCTTTGGGCTTCGTTTGGCTCGTGTGCTGGCTCGAGTGCATGGCTGGCTTCTCGCGATACTTGGAGCAGGCGACGCGCGCCCGCTATACGGAACGACCCGTGACTGTCAGGACGACGTCGGCGAATCCGAGGTCGACTGTAACGTTGAGCCGAACGAACGCCCCTCGGGTCTCGATCGAGGTGCTGAGGAGCGCCTCCGACAGATAGCCGACGTTGAGCTGCGACGGTGAGATGCTGAAGTTCTGCGGCGCCCCGAAGTTGTTCCAGTGTTCGTTGTCGTTCGAATGCTGGATCTGCACGATCACTTTCGTCGTGTTCGTGTCCGGTCGATTGGCGACGACCTGGATGGCGAGCCGATCCGCCGACCCCAACAGCCCGTTGAATTCCGCGGGCGTGTACTGGTCAGTAGTGTAAGCCGTCCCTCGAAACACTTCTCGATTGAACAAACGCATGATCGCCTCTCTCTGCCCTCGCTGTTCACTGGCTCCGCCCGTGGCCTTTGTCTCCCGTACCGTCGTCTCTTCGACCCTCTCCAGACGTGCACTCCTTCGCAGCGCGGCGATCAAGAACATACTCACAAAAAAAATGCACTTTCAAGGGCCGCCCTCGAGATTTCCCCCTCGCGACACCGGCGTGGCGTTTGTCCCGCAACCAACTCTTCTCGCTCCCGCGGGTATCCCATCGGACTCGTTGGTGTTCGCCCAGTTTCAGCGACACGGTACTCTGTTTCGACCGCGCCTTACTCTCCCTGACTCGGCTGTTGTCCCGAAGCAGCCCTTCGCTGTTCTCTACCCCTTCAGCAGCCCGTCGATGCTCGCTGGCAGCTTCGCCCACACTTCGCTCGTGAGCGGCCCGTACGGAGCGCTCGACAACGTGTGCCAGAAGAGCACTCGCTTCGCCCTGCCGCTTCGCGCCAGTTCGATCACCGCCGCCGCCGTCTTCGCGGTGTACGTCGGGTCCAGCACGATTCCGTCCGCTGCGAACAGCTCTGTCGCCCGGTCGCCCGCTTCGGTGCGCGCTCCGTAGCCATCCCCGAGCTGGTCCATCACGAGCTCCACGTCCCGCGCGCGCACCGTCGCGCCGGCGCCCGCGCGGCCTCGCGCCTTGGCCCACAGCACTTCTCTCGCGAGCATCGCAGTGCGCAGCCTCGGGGCGGTCCACGGCAGCGCCACCATCACGCCGAGCACGCGCGTGGGCAGTGTCAACGCCTTCTGCGCAGCGAGCAGGCCCGCGTGCGTTCCTCCGCTTCCGTGCGCACACACAATCGAGTCGGGCCACTGGCCACCCATGGCGCCGCGCTCGATCTGCGCCCGCACCTCGAGCATCGCGTCGAAGTATCCGCTCGCGCCCGTGACGTCGCTCCCGCCCACGGGGATCACTCGCACCCTGCGACCCTCGAGCGTCAGCCCCGCCCACAGCGCCGCGAGGTACGGAACAACCCCCGCCATCGTCGGACACGGATGCACGATCGCCCCCTGCGAGAGCGTCGCGCGGATCACCGTCTCGGCGTGCCGAGTCCTCGGCTGCGGCGCGAGCACCGCGTGAACCTCGAAGCCCCTCGCGCGGCCGTGAACCGCAGTGGCCAGGGCGTGGTGGGAGCCGACCGTTCCTGCGGTGAGCAGGGTGTCGCGGCCGTCGCGCGTGGCGCGATCGAGGATGGGCGCGAGCTTGCGCGGCTTGTTGCCGCCGTAGCGCGGGTTGCTCTGGTCGTCGCGCTTGATGAACACCTCTGCGCCGCACGCGCGAGAGACGCTCTCGAGCCGCTCGATCGCCGTCTCGAAAACGATGCCGTGCTGTCCGTCCGTGCCGCTCATCGTCGCCCGAGAGCGATAACATCATTGCCTACCAGCGCGCATGGCACCGCCAGAGAACATTGTGTTGTATGCGATTCCGTTGTTCTTCGGGTCGATGGCGCTCGAGCGTTGGCTGCTCGAACGGACGGGCAGCCGCTCGTGCACGCGCTACGAGAAGCGCGACTGGTTCGTGTCCATGTGCCTGGGAGTCGGCAGCCTCGTGCAAGCCGCCATCATGGCCCCGGTCTTTCACGGAACCATGAGCTGGGTCCACCGCCACAGGCTCACGGATGTGCACGTCGGAGTCCTGGGCTACCTCGCGCTCTTTCTCTTGGAAGACCTCGCGTACTACTGGATGCACCGGCTCTCGCACGAGCGGCGCCTGTGGTGGGCCTGGCACTCGAACCACCACTCGTCCGAGCGCTACAACCTCGGGACGGCGCTGCGGCAGAACTGGACCTCGCACATCGTGGGCTCGTGGCTCGTGTGGGTTCCGATTGCGTGGGTCGGTTTTCAACCAGAGTGGGTGTACTTCCAGATGAGCGTGAGCTTGCTCTATCAGTACTGGATCCACACCGAGCTCGTCGACAAGATGCCCCGCTGGTTCGAGTGGCTCTTCAACACGCCGTCGCACCACCGCGTGCACCACGGCCGCAACCCGCGCTACCTCGACAAGAACTACGGCGGAATCTTGATTGTGTGGGACAGGCTCTTCGGCACCTTCGAGCCCGAGGACGCCCGCGAGCCGGTCGAGTACGGGCTCGTCCATCAGCTCGGCTCCGCCAACGTCTTTTGGGCTGCCATGAACGAGTGGGTCGCGATCGCCAGGGACGTGATCGCGCTGCCGCGCTGGCGGGACAAGCTCTACGCGTTGTGGGTCTCGCCTGCGGAGTACGACGCCTTTCGCGCGCGGGCGACCGCGGGGACCGATCCTTGAGCGACGCGAATCGAGAGGGATCGTCGGGAGATTCGCTCGTCGCGCTCGCGCGCAAATACGAGACGCTCGTCCGATGGAGCCGCGACCGACGCGAAGGGCGCCCCGAGCCCGAGCGCGAGGAGTATCGCGCGATGGCCAGTCGATTTCCTGGCGCGTTGCGAGAGCTCGAGGTGCTCTCGCTCGCTGTGCTCGAGGCGCGCTCCGACGCCGTCGCCCGCGTCGTCGCGGGGGAGCTGTCCACAGAGCCGTGGATGCGCTGCGTCCTCGCGTACCACCGCTGGATGCGCGTCGCCTTGTGGGTACGCGCTCGTCGGACATCGCGGACATCGCGTACATCGCGGGCGGACGACCCCGGCGACCTCGCCCTCGACGCGACCGAAGCCCACGGAATCCCGGTGGACGAAGCGTTTGTCGCAGGTGTTCTCGCGCCCAAAGACGGTCGCATGCGCCCCGTCGTGATCGATCGCGTCGCGCGCGAATGCGAAATGAATCACAGCGCCGTCGCGGCGATCGTGGCCACGAAGAGTGACGACACGCAGGGCGAGTGTTGATAACGTCCGGGGCGTGCGACTCACCCATGACTTGCACGGGACGCGATCGGCCTCGGCGTTCTTCGCCGTGGCGCTCGTGACGTTTGCCTTCGACGCAGACGCGCAGCGCAGGCGACCGCCCCGAGAGACATCAACTCCCACGAATTCAAGTAGTGGGACAAATACCAGCGCTGGGACCAGTGCTTCGACGAGCAGCCAGGGCGCTTCGAGCGCGTCTGGCGCGTCTGGCTCGTCTGGAGCGTCCAGCCAGGCCTCGAGCGCCCAGAGCAGCGCAGCGCCCTCTGACGCTTCGAGCGGCGCGAGCTCCGCTACGCTGGTGGCCAACACCATCAGCCACCCGGGCGAGCACGTCACGCGCGTCAACGGCGAGCTGCTGGTGAGCGTGGCGCCCGGAGCGTGGGCGTGGCCGTGGGGCGGAATCGCGACTTCTGCTGGATTTCGCCTGGGCGTTCCGCTCACGCGCAACGGCATGCTCTCGCGCTTGAACAACGACGTGCGCCTGATGATCGGCGCGCAGTGGATCATCTCGTTCAACCCCGCAGAGTACTGGTGGATCACCGCGCCCCTCGCCCTGCAGTGGAACTTCTTTCTCTCCCCGCAGTGGTCCGTCTCGGTCGAAGCAGGGCTCTCAGTGGACGTCTTTGTCTACGACTTTCTCAACTGCTACGAGCACCCGAGGTTCTACTGCGATCGGGTCTACTTCCATCCGGTGGGCGGGATCGGCATCCGGCGACACTTCGGTTCGACTGCGAATGGACCGGGATTTCCGGCGCTGGAGTTTCGCTTCTCGTACCCGTACGGCATCTCGTTCGGGCTCAGCTTCTGAGCGGGCAATCGCGATGAGCGGATCGTGCGCTGGGGTCGAGACAGGGCGAGTCAGCGCGACCTGACTGGGGATTTCACGGAGTCTCCGCAGGTGTAAGGTCGACTCACCCAGAGTTCTCGTGCAAGCCTAGGAGTCTCGAAGGAGCTTCGCGATGCCCGCACGCACAAACAGAGGACTCACTTCGGTCGCGCTCGTCGCGCTCGTGCCAGCGCTCGCCGCGTGCACATCGCACGCGCCAGCGAGCATTCAAGACCCGCCGTCGCGCCCCTCGGACTGGTGGCCGCTCGGCGCTGGCTGCGACGCGCAACCCGACCCTCACTGCACCAACATCGTCAATCGCGTGATGGTCCCGCTCTATCGCGGATCGAACATCACGATCGTCGACGAGAGCAAGAGCGAGCTGTGTCGCCGCATGGCGCTTGATTTGGTGGGTCGTGTTCCGACCACTGAAGAGGCCGCGCGCTGCCAGAACGAGACGCCAGAGCAAATGGCGGATCGCTTCATGCTGCTGCCCGACTACGTGCGACAGCAGAAGCGCAACTGGGGCGAGCGCTTCTACAACCTCGACGAGCAGTGGCACCAGTACGCGATCGAGGTCGACGACATGGTCGAGCGGCTCTATCGCGAGCACATCAAGTACGACGAGTTCATGACTCGGCTGCTCGTGCACCCTGGCTTCTACGCGACGTTTCGCGGCGACGACTGGGCGTCCAACGTCGTTCGCTACGCGCTCGGCCGCAACGCCCGCGCCGACGAGGTCGCCGCGCTGCGCCCGCTCTCGCGCGCCTGGCACTCGCGCCGCTTCTGCTCGGGCACCGTCTGGTGGAACGTGCGCACCGCCCGCAACGGCACCAACGAGCGCGCCGACGGTCAGTGCGGTCGCGACGAGTTCGCGATGAACTTCTGTCGCTGCCGCGACGACGACGGCGCGAGCACCTGCGCGACCAACGCCTTCGGCGCGACCATTGATTTCGGCACCGAGGGCTGCGTCGATTCGCGCAACCGCAACAGCGAAGCGAACGCCCTTCGCATCACCGACGTCGGCGCGGGCCAGGGGCCGGTGTGCCCGGGGCTTCCGCACTACGGACAGTGCCAGGACCGCGGCATCGGCGACGACGGACCCACCACGCAGCTCCGTCGCCTCGCGGGGATCACCGACGGACAGCGCCAGCGTCTGTACTCGTTGGGCCGCTCGCTCGCGCAGCGCCCAGACTTCTGGGAGGGCGCCGCGGACCGAGAGCTCAAGCGCTTTCTCGATTGGTGGCAGGCTGGCCTTCGAAAGCCAGACTTCGACATTCCCCAGGTGCGCACCGTGCTCGCTGAAGAGCTGCGTCGCACCGGGAGCCTGCGCTATGTGCAGCGCTTGATCGTGACGAGCTTGCTCTACACGGCGCGCGGCGAGCTCGCGCCCGGCGAGGCGACTCCCCCCGCGACGCACCCGGTGTGGGCGACAGGACCGACGCGCATCATGACCGCCGAGCGCTGGCTCGACTCGGTCTTCTACGTCGCGTTCGGCGAAACAGCGGGCGTGTGCGACTACCGCTTCGTCACCGAGAACTACAACTGGCGGATGCTCATCAACAACAACCTCGCGATGCGCGAGCCGATGACCAACCGCTACAGCAACGACTATCGCGAGTGGGCGCAGGCGCTGTCTGGTTGCTCCTCGCAGCTCAGCCGCTCGTCGCGCTCGTCGCTCGCGATCGTGACGGCGCAGCACGACATCGCGCAGAAGCTCTGCGCGGCAGGCACGCAAGTGCTGGCGAACGGACTGCCAGACTCCGCGACGCCAGAGGTGTTCGGCCCTGCGCTCGACCGACTCTATCAACGCGCGTTGGGGCGAGCGCCGACCGATGACGAACGCAACGCGGCCATCGCTGAAATGACCGCGTGCAACACGGAGGGCGGCGAGAACGGCTGCCGCGCCTCGGGTCACGCCGCGCTGCGATGGTTCTGCGCGCGGCTCGTCGATTCCGCTGAATTCGCTGTGTACTGAGAGACAGGAGCACTCCGATGGCTGATCACGATCAAGACGATCGCTACGAAGCACGCGCGCAGGCCTTTCTGCGCAGGAGAGACCTGCTCAAGGCCGCCCTCGTCGGTGGAGCAGCGAGCTCGCTCGTCGCGTTGCCGTTTTTGCACCGGGCCTTCGCGCAGCGGCGCCCGGACGCGACGGCCAAGCGCGTGCTCATTTTGTACTTCGGCGGCGGCGTGCGCTCGTCCGTGGCGTTTCACGCGTCGCCGAGCACGCGAAAGTACAACCCCTGGGGCGTGATGGAGACGGACAGGCCGACGCCGTTTTCGATCGGCAAGCTGATGGACGACAACATCGGCGCGCCGGCGGCCAACCCCAACCCACCGTTGCCGCCAGAGCTGTACACGCTGCCCGCGATGGGCGGCTGGCGCGGTTCGGTCGTGCCCAGACTCAGAAATATGGCCCACGAGTTCTCTGTCGTGGGCACGTGGAACCCTGCGCGCGGCGACCACTACCGCGGCGCCATCGAAGAGCCCACGGGCTCGCCCTCGGGCCTCGAGGCCGGACTGCTCTCGCGCTTGGGCACCGGAGTCGACGCCGCGGGAGGAATTGCGCTCCCCGTCGACAACACGCCCATGTTGGCCGACGGGAGCGTCGTTCAGCCCGACGCGACGGTGATGAGCGCGCCCGACGGAGGCGACGCGGACGCGGGGGCGATGCGCATCGATCCGCGCGATCAAATCCCGGCGTTTCACGTCAATCCGGGCTCTTCGTTCGGGCACACCAACGACGCGACCGCGCGGTTTGCGCCTGTTCCATTGTTTGGCGTCGACGGACTTCCGGGGCGATCGAACATCGAGCGCGACGAGTACAATCGCGTCGGTCAAGACTGGGCTCGCGACCCTGCGATGCGCGCGAGGCTCGATCAGCGAAGGGCTCGCGCGCGCGTGAACTGGGGGCAAGGCGTCGTCGAGCAGTACGCGGCCGACCGCGAAGGCCGTCGTCGCGTCGGCGAGCGATTGACCGCGGATTGGATCGACGTTCGTCAGAGCCCCAACGAGGCGCGCGGCGCGGTCACCCTCGACGACAACACGGTCGCGCCGCTCACCAACGGGATGCTCCACGAGCTCTTCACGCTCGCGCTGGGCCCGGACCCCGAGGGCGCCACGCCCGTGCCCTATCAGAACCCGCGCGAGAGCGGCTTCTACCGCAGCGCGATGGACTTCGCGCTCGCGATTCGACTGTTGCAGCTGGGCTCTCCCTCGATCGTCGTAGAGATGGGCGGCTTCGATACGCACTCGGGAGAGCGACGCGACGCGCCTGCGCGCTTTCGGTTCATCGGTCGCATCTGGTCGACGCTGCAGTGGTTGCTCTCGCGCATGCCCGAGCCGGGTGAGCCGGGCAAGACCATGCTCGATCGCACGTTGGTCCTCACCATGAGCGAGATGTCTCGCGACCCAGGGACAGAAGCGACAGGCTTCAACAACGGCGAGGGCTCGGACCACGGCTCGGACCCGAGCTGCTACTACCTCGCGCACGCGATCATGGGCGGCGGAGTGGTCCCTGGTCGACACATCGGCGCGGCCCCGGCGACGACGTATGTGCCTCCGACGAGCGATCGCATCTCGCTGCGTCGCTTGCACGCGACGATGCTGTGGGCGCTCGGGCTCGAGTTCGACAACCCCGATTGGGGCTATCCCGACGTTCAGCCGATCACGCAGCTCTTTACGCGGTAGGATCGTCGCTGCTTCGCTTCGGGTCCGCTGGAGGTCAGGATATGTCCGCTTCGCTTTCGCCGTTCGCCCGCTTCGGCGCGCTCGTTGTCCTCGGCGCCGTCACGATCGCGGGCGCGTGTACTTCGCCGCCGCCTGTGCGGTTGAACCCGGTGATCCCGACGCCGCCCGAGCGCGACCGGCTCGTCGCCGAGCAGTTCCCCACGCTGAGGGAGCTCTATCAAGGGCGCGAGGGCATCTATCGCGGCTGCGGACCCAACGGAAACGTCTGTCACAACGAGCGGCAGTACCCGAACCTCAAGACCCTCGGCGCCATCACGCTCTCGATCAATCAGCCCTGCAATCAGTTGCAGGACGACCCGTCGCGCATGGACGACTGGTGCGAGCGTCAGGGCGACACGGTGCGCATCGGCAACATGCGCCTCGAGCTCGGCTACATCCAGCGCATCGCGGACGAGACCGAAATGATGGGCTCGCGCTGGGTGATCTCGCTGCAGGGCGACGTGCCCGAGCTCGCCGAGAACACAAACATCGCCGTCCTGCGCGTGCGCGAAGGGCGCGACGATGATTGGCTCATCGGCTTCGAGCGTCGAAAGCTCACGCTCGACCCGATGCGCCGCAACGTGCTCATCGTGCAGCTCGACGCTGACGACGACTTCGAAGAGCGAACGCTCGCGCGCGCTGGAATTCCTGCGGAGATCAACGCCATTCAGTTCGGCGACCCCAACCGCAACGGCGTCTACGGCCGAACGTTGGGCAACGCGCTGATCGTTCCGGGGCACCCCGAGAAGAGCTACCTGATCCGAAGGCTCATCGATCCGACGGCGGGGCCGCTCATGCCGTTGGCCAATTGCTGCTTCTGGAGCAAGCCCTCGCTCCGCGCGATGTGGTGCTGGATCGCGAGCCTTCGTCCGGACGGATCCAACGCGATGGACCCGATCGACTACAGCGTGTGCCCCGACGGGCCCGTCGAGAGCGTGATGTACCCGACGCCGGGCCCCATGTGCGAGAGCGCTGGGCTGTGTCCGGTGCGCGCGAGCAACGTGATCCCCGCGGAAGCCACGTGGGCCAACGTGTACAACAACATCTTGATTCCTCGCTGCGGAGGCTCGGGCTGCCACCGCGGAGGAGACACGGCGGGCAACCTCGACCTCGGCTCGGAGGACGTCGCGTACAACCAGATCACCCGCGCGATGCCCGCGCGAATCACCGCAGGAAACTCCGCGACGAGCTTGTTCTATCAGCGCCTCGTGCAGCCCTGCGGTCCGACGGGCTCGTGCCGTCGCATGCCGCTCGGGCAACCGTCGCTGCCGACCAACGAGCTCAGCGTCGTGGCGCGCTGGATCGAAGGCGGCGCGCGGCGAGACGGGATGCTCAATCCTGACGTGATGGTTCCCGATGCGACGCCGGCGGACGTGATGACCGAAGCGGGACCCGCGGACGTCGTGACGGACATGGGCGTGGCGGCTGACACGGGCGTGAGCGGCGACACGGGCGTGGTCACGGACACGGGCGTGGTCACGGACACGGGCGTCGTGAGAGACACGGGCGTGCCGATGGACAGCGGCGCGGGGATGGACGCGAGCGCTGGTGACAGCGCGATGGACGGGGAATAACGGCGCCGAGAGACAGCGGGCGGGGGGGCTTCAGCACTGCGCCGACCGTCGTTCTGCGGCAACAATGCGTGCGTCAATGGCCGCTGTTGTGCTCCTGCGAGGGGCGCATGTACGACGAATGATAACTGCTGCTGCACGTTTCCCGTGAATCCAGACGGCTCGCGGGGGTGTGATTGCGGATCGTGCGTGCGGGCAAGCGGGCAAGCGGTAGCCCCCGAATGAATTCGGGGGCAGTGCGCGCCGCGAGAGCGACGCGGGCCATGCGCCGCAAGGCAGCGCATGCAGCAGACAAAGAGCACGGGAGGACCCGGCAAAGCGACGCGGGGCTCGCGACCCTGCAGGGCACGCAAGCGCGTGCGTCCATAGCCTGGCGCTGGCCAGGCTTGTAGCGCTGGGCAAGGGTGCAATGCCGGACTTGCGTGCAATCCAGCAAACAATACCTGCCCGACTCCATGCGACAGTTGTCGTCACTGCCCACTCGGCTCGCAGGTGGTCGCAGCGCGAGATAGAACGGCAGGTAGCCGTGCGGCGTTGGGTGTCTATCGCCTGGCCTTTTTGGCGCTCACAGGCTGCGAAGGACCTGTCTCCACACTGGAATCGAGTCGTGCTGCAATAAGGACTGTTCGAGGTGGTCGAGAGCGGTGCTCGACGAAAGTTCGACGCGTCCGTTTCGCAATTCGAATACGTAGGCGGGGGTCCTGGAGTCAATGCCCACGCTCCTCCGAATGTACGTAATGTGCTTCTGCGGAAACCAAACCATGGGGAGTTCAGGAAAGTCAACGACGGTGCTTGCGCAGAACCAGCGCGGATCAACGGTGGTTTGTTGGATCGCACGACGGATGCACGCAGTCATCGAGTTGTTGCTCGCTGGCCCCGCCGCCACCCAGAGCCTGCCTGCGGGCTCGATCAACACGCGATAGCGGTTCATGTTGCCACGCCAGTCATTCAGCTGATCCTGCGTCGAAAACGGAGCCAAGCATGGCAGTAGCGCCCGAGCGATCACTCGATGTGTCTCGACGTACACCTGCGCGTCTAGGCTATCTCCAACATCAAGCCCACTGAACTCAGCAGCCTCGACGGTTCGGACGCTGACGTTGGGTTGCCTCGAATCGGGCACGGTCACGCTGGTCAACGGTCGTCGAGGAAGGATCGCGCAGTGGTTGAAGCGATCGAACAGGGTGGGCGCGCGAGATGGTCCGGCATCGAGGGAGGACGGTCTCGCAATACGCCGCACGGTCGCAGTGTGACCGGAACGCCTTGCGGTTCTCGAAGCGCTTGTGGCGGGCTCGGAGCATGCCACGATCCACGTCATGGCGCAAACCAGGGTGCCGACGCACCTGCGCCACACCTGGGACTCTGCGGTCCGCACAAGCGCTACGCGGGCGTCTCTCAAGGCGTCGGGTCCACAGGGTCGATGAGATCGAAGATCCAGTGATCGAACTCACTTCCCCCACTGCTACTGTTATCGTCGGGCGCTGGGTTGATCGCGTTGAAGATCGCGGGCGCACGAGCACCGGAAAACCTCGTCACAAGTCGCTCCGCATACCCGAGTCCATTGAGTGATTGGAGCCTCATCCACAACGCCATTGCATCAACGGCATTGTCGAGCACCGCGCGATCACCAGGATCATCCGGATTGTCGCGTTGAACCCGGCGTGCGTTGTCTCGAAACGAAGCCGCGAGATTACTCCAATAGAAAGCTTGGTGGTCCCAGTATGCCACCTGGGAGCGGAAGTAGTCCAGCCAGTACTCAGCACCGCCGGCGGCTACGGGTGGTCCAGGAGTTTGCTCGGACCACAAATCGCGTTGTTGTTGCGCCTCGCTCCGTCGCGCGCGAGCCTCGTCCGCGCGGTCGTCTGCAGCCTCAGCGTCGTAAAGTGCCATTTGCTGGCGATAGAACGCACTTCGACCCGGATACGTGTTCTCCGCATCCTCGTTCTCGCCTTCTGTGACACGACCTCTGCCTCCGAGCAGAAGTCCTTGGATGAAGTCTTGCGGCGTTGTTCCTCGAATCCACAACCCCGTTTTGCCGATTGGAATCCTGCCGCGGTTTCCACCTCGGCCCCGTCCTGTTGTTGAATCAACCAGGTCCGTCCCCATCCGATTCACATCCCCAACAGAACCGCCCACGCCCCTCACCGCAAACGCCCCACCTGGTCGACCGACGCCGTTGCCCACAACGGTGTCGATCCTCTCCAGGCTCGCAGCGATGCTCTCTTCGACGCCCTCGACCATCGCGCGGTCTCTCGCGTTCTGCGCGCTCTGCTCGACGTCTCTCGCCGCCTCTGCGAGATTTCCGATGTGTGCGAGGGCCGCGTCCATCAGCGGCCCCGGCCTGCCTCGCACCATCGCTGCCACCAGCTCCGGCGCTACATCGAACTCGTAGTCTCTCAGTCCCATGACTTCGCCTCCGTCACTGCTCCGCTCGACCGTTCGACACTCTCGACGCTTGCATGCGCCCACCCGTCCGTCAACGCGAGGGCTCACGCTCCTCCATCTTGTGGCGAGCGAGGCCTCGTCGATCGAGACCTCGCTCGCCGTCCCTAGAGCGCTCGACCGGTCGCCGTGACAACCAGGTCCGAGTCGCCGCCAGTGGGGAGCTGGATTCCGAGACGAACGAAGGCACCGCGCGCTGGGTTGCCGGTCAGGGTCTCCGAGAGATACCCGGTCTCCAGCAGGCCCGGCGACAATGACGTTCCCGCCGTCAGTGTGCTGTAGAGCACCCAGTTCTGGTTGTCGCCCGAGTGATAGATGTTGATCGTCACAACACCGCCGCCAGTCGCTACCCGGTTGCTCACCCAGTGAAAGGCTAGCGCGTCCGCCGAGCCCAACAGCGCGTTGAACTCTTGCGGCGTGTACTGCTCCGTCGCGTACACCGTCCCTCGAAACACCTCCCGATTGAACAATCGCATGATCGCCTCTCCCTGCCGTCGCTGCGCTTCGACTCCGCCCGTCGTCTTTGCTCTCTGCTTCGTCGCTTCGAATCCCTCTGGGCGCGAACCGCTCGCTGCGTGGCGATCACGAACATACTCACAAAAAAAAACTGCACTTTCAAGGCCCGCTCTGCAGATTTCTCTCGGCACTCCTACAAGTCTCGGCATCAGCTCGATCTTCTCTTGTCCTTTCGAGCACCTATTGCCACAACACGTGCTTCGCGATTATGGCCGCGCAGCCTCGGCGCGATTCAGGGCAGATCCACCATCACCGCGGGCTCTGGCCGTCGCGCGCTCACACGGTTCGTTGCGCGAAGTACCTCGAGACATCGTAGTTGTGTTCGATGTCGACGCAGCACGGGGCCGCGAGGGCTTCGTCGATAGGGACGCGCGCGATCCGTCCGTGGGGCAGCGTTCCGCGGGCGGCGGTCATCGTCGCGAAGGCGCGGTCCAGGCACGCGTCGACCGCAGCGGACGCGAGTCGGTGTGCCATCACTCGGTCGAGCGCGGTTGGGGCGCCGCCGCGCAACGGGTGGCCGAGCGCGACGGCGCGGGCGTCCACGTCGGTGTCTGCGCGCAGGCGCTCGGCGAGAAGAGCGCCCACTCCGCCGAGCCGCGCCGCGCCGTACTCATCGGGCTCGGCGTCGACGAGGACCTCGGCCATTCCGATCGGCTTCGCTCCTTCGGACACGACGATGGTCGCGTAGCGGGGCGCTCGCTCGCCGCGAATGGGCTCGGGGCGCAGGCGCGCGTCGAGCTGGCGATAGACCTGCTCGAGCGAGAATGGGTGTTCAGGAATCAAGATCATCTGCGCCCCGCCCGCGAGCCCGCCCCACAGCGCGAGGTGTCCTGCGCGGCGACCGACGACCTCGACGACCTGCACCCATTTGCGCGAGCCCGCGGACATGCGCGATCCCGCGACGACGTCGGCGCATGTTCTCAGGGCCGAATCGAAGCCGATCGCGTAGTCGGTCAGCCCGATCTCGAGGTCGACGCTCTTGGGGATGCCCACGACGGGCGCGCCCATCGCCGCGAGCCTGGCCACGGCGCCGAGCGTGTCGCGGCCTCCGACGACGGCGAGCGCGTCGAGGCCGAGCCGCTCGATGTTGCGCAGGATCTCGTGGCTGGCGTCGACGCGACGATTTCCGCGGGCGCAGCGCATGGGGTTGGTCCGGGTGCACCCGAGGTTGGACCCGGCCTCGCGGTCCCAGAGCCTGACGCGATGGCGCTCGAGGGCGAGCACGTCGGGAACCTCGTCGCCCATGAGTCCCTCCCAGCCGTCGTAGATCCCGACGACCGAGCACGAGCGCTCGAGGGCGCGGTAGACGAAGGCTTTGAGGGCGGCGTTCATTCCGGGCGCGTCGCCGCCGCCTGTGAGGATTCCGAGACGAGGCATCGGGTCGGACCGCGAATGGTAGGGGAATCTGCGAGGCGGCTCCAAGCTCTGCGAGGGCGCCGCCGGGCGTCGTGCGCGGAGGCCCGAATGCGGTCACACTGCGGTCACGCTGCGGTGTCGCGGCGGTCGCGCTTCGGGTCGACGGTCGGATTCACCCTCGACGCGGGCGCGCTGTCAGCGGTACACCCCCGGCGCGCTCGTGCGCGCGTGTGAACGTTGAACACACGCGGACGCGAGCGGAGTTGCGAAGATGTTGAAGCGAAGGAGCGATGGCTTCGATGGCGAGCACGAAGGAAGTGATCGAGAAGGCCAAGACGTACGGGTCGCACAACTATGCGCCGTTCGACCTCGTCTTGACCCGCGGTGAGGGCGCGCACGTTTGGGACCCCGAGGGCAGAGAGTACCTGGACCTGCTCGGCGGCTACTCGGCGCTCAACCACGGGCACAATCATCCGAAGATCATGGCCGCTGCGCACGCGCAGCTCGAGAAGATCGCGGTGGTCGCGCGGTGCTTTCTCAACGAGCCGCTCGCAGAGCTGGCCGAATCGCTGGTGAAGCTCTCGGGGCTCGATCGCGTGATGCCGATGAACTCCGGCGCCGAGGCGGTCGAGAGCGCGATCAAGGTCGCCCGCGCGTGGGGCGTGCGCGTGAAGGGCCTCGCTCCGCACAAGGCGAACATCATCGTGTGCTCGAACAACTTTCACGGTCGGACGACGACGGTGATCTCGTTTTCGAGCGAGCCTTACTACCGCGAGCAGTTCGGGCCGTTGACCCCTGGGTTTACGCACATTCCGTTCGGTGACGCCGAGGCGCTCGAGAAGGCGATCACGCCCGAGACCGTGGCGTTTCTCGCCGAGCCCATCCAGGGTGAGGGCGGGATCGTGCTTCCTCCGCCCGGATGGATGGCGAAGGTCCGCGAGATCTGCACGCGAAAGAACATCGCGCTCATCTGGGACGAGGTTCAGACGGGCCTCGGACGCACGGGCAAGATGTTCGCGTGGCAGCACGAGGACGCGAAGCCGGACCTGATGACCTTGGGCAAGGCCCTCGGCGGCGGCGTGATGCCGGTGTCTGCGTGCGTGGGCAAGCGCGAGTTCATGGACGCGATTCACCCCGGAGAGCACGGCAGCACGTTCGGTGGATCGCCCTTCGGGATGACCATCGCCAAGACCGCGCTCGAGGTGCTCGTGGACGAGAAGCTCAGCGATCGCGCCGCGGAGCTGGGCCCCAAGGCGATGCAGCGCATCCGCGACGCGCGGCTTCCGGGCGTCAAAGAGGTGCGCGGCAAGGGCATGCTGATCGGCATCGATCTTCACCCGGCGATGGGCGGGGCGCACATGCTCTGCGAGATGCTCATCAAGAACGGCGTTCTCACCAAGGAGACGCGCAAGCACGTGCTCAGGCTCGCGCCGCCGCTGGTGATCTCCGAGGCCGACCTGATGAAGGGCGTGGACATCACGATCGAGACGATCCGACAGATGTACGCGCAGGCCGACCAGGGCGCGATCTCGGCGTCTCCCTGATGGAGGACAAAGGGGGCTTGCGGCCATAGGCGCCGAAAACTCCACGGCATAACAAACGAGTTGGAGTTGCAAATCGAGCGACGAAACGACGTTTGTCACCGAGCCGCGCGGCGGCCCGCGAGTGAGCAGAACGACGTTTGCCACCGAGCCGCGGTGCGGCCCCCACCCGCGCTGCCGCGCGCCCCGAGTGAGGAGAACGACGGTGGGCGCAGTGCTAAAGCCCCCACCCGCGCTGCCGC
>LNEO01000085.1 GCA_001465015.1 Deltaproteobacteria bacterium Ga0077539
TCGAGGCGAGCGCGATGCCCGAGTGGCTCTTCGACGAGTCGCGCGCGCACGTCGGCGACACCGCCGAGACCGTCGCGCTCCTCACCCATTGGCTCCCGACGCGCGCAGCAAACGGTGACGACGACACGCACGAGCGCGAGCAAGAGCGCGAGCGGCTCGCTGGACTCTCGCTCGCGAGCTGGATGGAGGACGAGCTGCCCAAGTGCCCCCGTGACGACGCGGACAAGCAGCGCGCTGCGCTCGGTCGATGGTGGAGCGCGCTGTCTGCGTGGGAGGCGTTCGCGCTCAACAAGCTGCTCACGGGAGCGTTTCGCGTAGGCGTCTCGGCAGGTCTCGTGCAGCGCGCCGTCGCCAACGCGATCGGCGTCGAGCTCTCGCGCGTTCAAGGCGCGTTGACCGGGGATTTCACGCCCAGCGCGTCGCTTTTGTCCGAGCTCGAGTCGGCGACTTCGCCCGTCGACGTCTCCAAGCCGTACCCGTTCTTGCTGGCGCACCCGCTCGAAGAGGACTTCGTCTTCGATCCTGCGCGGTGGCAGATCGAGCACAAGTGGGACGGCATTCGCGGGCAGATCGTCAAGCGCGCGGGGCAGTTGTTTCTCTGGTCGCGCGGCGAGGAGCTCGTCACGGAGTCCTTTCCCGACCTGCGCGCGGCGCTCGAGGCCCTGCCCGACGGCACCACGATCGACGGAGAAATCCTCGCGTGGAACGGCGAGCTCGACCAACCAGCCCCGTTCGCGACGCTGCAGACGCGGCTTCAGCGCAAGAACCTGACGGCCGCCGTGCTCAAGCAAGCGCCCGCCCGCGTGATCGCCTACGACCTGCTCGAGCTCGACGGCCGAGACCAACGAGAGAGACCGCTCAGCGAACGGCGAGCGTCCCTCGAAGCGCTGGTGAAACGCGCCGCGATCGCAGCGCTCTCGACCTCGCCGCTGCTCGAAGCCACGAGCCGCGACGACATCGAGTCGCTCCGCGCGAGCGCCCACGAGCACGGCGCCGAGGGCCTGATGCTCAAGGACCGCCAGAGTCCCTACGCGGTCGGACGCAAGCGCGGCCTGTGGTGGAAGCACAAGCGCGAACCGATGACCCTCGACGCGGTTCTCGTCTACGCGCAAGCCGGCTCGGGGCGCCGCGCCAACTTGTTTACCGACTACACGTTCGCGCTCTGGAAGGGCGACGAGCTCGTGAGCTTCGCGAAAGCATACTCGGGCCTCTCGGACGAAGAGCTCACCGAGCTCGACAAATGGATCCGAAAGAACACCCTCGAGAAGCACGGACCCGTGCGCGTCGTCCAACCCGCGCTCGTGTTCGAGCTCGCGTTCGAGGGAATCGCCAAGAGCAGCCGCCACAAGAGCGGTCTGGCCGTGAGGTTTCCCCGCATTTTGCGCTGGCGCAGGGACAAGCCCGCGCGCGAGGCCGACACCGTCGCGACCGCCGAGGCGCTGCTCACCGCGGCGACTCCTCCACCGAAGTGACCGCCGAGCCGACGTCCACGCAGTACGGGAGCAGGCGCGCGATGTTGCGCGCGTCGTCGATCCCGCGGTGGTGCGTGCCCACGAGCGGAAGACCGACGACCCGAAGGGCGCCCGCCATCCCGAAGCGCTCCTCGGTGCCTCGCCGCTCGGAGAACGCGCGCTTGAGGTTCAAGTGTCGCCCGCCGAACGGCAGCCTCAGCTTGTTGCGCTTCGCCTCGATCTCGAACTGCGTGTTGTCGTAGTCGCCCCACGAGCAAAACAGCGCGTCGCCGTCGGCAAACCACAGCGACAGACCGTCCAGCGCCTCGGCCAGCGTGACTCCTTTGTCGACGTCGTACTGCCTGATTTTTGTGAGCTCCCTGCAAAACTCAGTCAGCTTCGGGTGCAGCTTCGGGCGCACGAAGCACTGATACTCATCGATCGGCTGGAGCGTGCTCGCGTCGACGAGCACTGCGCCGATCTCGATGATCTCGGTGTCGCGTCGACGAATCGAGCCGTCGTCGCAGCAAGTAGCCTCGAGGTCGATCACGACGTAGCGCTCGCATTTCTCGTAGGATTCCCGGTGATTCATGGTGAAGACTCCGGCCAACTCTGTGCGCCTGACTCGCGGCCGACGCCCGGACACCGTTCCGGACACGCTCGAAGGCCCGCACGCCCCCGGAGGTTACACGTGGGCCGCGCTCGTCGATCACCTCGTCGGCGCCCACGGCTCGCTCGCGCGGGTGGCCGAGCTCCTCGCCGAGAGCCGAGGGTATCGCGACGACGCTGCCAGCATCGAACGCGCGCTCCGACGGCTCCGCGCCCGCGCCGACAAGCCCGGCGGCGTCTGGGGCACCCGCGTGCTCGAGCGCTTCGGGCTACCGGACGAGCCGACGAGCCGCGCGCGCTGGATGGGCAGCTATCACTCTCGCTTCACGGACCTGCCCGTCGACGCGTGCGAGTCGCTGCTTCGCATGTGGGACTCGGGCCCCGTCCGCGAGTCGCGCGCGCGCGCTTGGATCGAGCTCGGCTTCGCCTCGGTCGCGCTGCGAAGACGAGCGCTCGACGCGGCCGATGAGCACCTCGCGAGCGCGCGGCTCGTCCTCGCCCGAGCACACCCCGCGGCGCTCGTAGAGTGGGCCCTCACAGCGGCCTTCGTCGCGTCGCGAAGAGCTTCGCCCGACCAGGTGACGAGCGCCCTCGCCCTCGCCGGCGACGCGCTCGAACGACACGCACACGAAATCGAGCCCGATGAGCTCGCGTGCCTCCACGCCCGATGGGTCGATCAGCGCGCCTTCGACCTCAACCGCACGCGCAACGCCGAGCGAGAGCGCGAAGCCATGGCGCTGTACGCGTCTCTCGAGGCGCGCGACGCGCCCCCCTTCGCGCGCAGCCGGCGCGAAAACGGGCTCGCCTACGCGCACATGCGCCTCGGGGCGCGAAGGGCAGCGCGCGAGCACGCAGAACGCGCAGCCCGGGCCGCAGGAGATGCGGGCGCTCTCCGCCTCCGCGCCATGGCGCTGCTCATGATCGTCAAGATCGACGGCGCGATCGCCGCGCAGGACGAGCTCGACCGAGCGCGCACGATCGCTCGAGCGCTCGGGGACGACGAGCTCCTCGCGCGAGTCGAGCGCGCGCGCTGAGCCCACCGTCTCCGTCTTCGACGCTCCGCACGCAGTCGGGAGGCGCGATATGTGCTAACTCCGAAGAAGCCGCGAGCGCCGATGCAACAGCCCGACGACAAGCGTCACCCGAACCGGTCCGAACGTCCCAACCATCCCGCCGTCTCGTCGGACGAAGGCGCCGAAACGCTCGAAAAATGGGCGAGAGACGCGGCGACGCACGACCGCGCGAGGCTCGCGCTCGAGGTCGGCGCACAGCTCGGCGGGCTACAGTTTCGTGTGCGCGCGCGAGTGCTGGACGGCGCGCTCTCGATCCTGTTGCACGCTCCGGCGTCGGACCGCAGCGCGACCGACGCCACGCTCGAGACGCTTCGCGCGCTCGCCTCGTCGCTCGACCTGGACGAGCTACGAGCGACGCTCGAGGCGCTGCGGTCGGACACGCTCGCGCGACTCACGCTGATGCTCGGGCAAACGGAGCCGGCGCTCTTCGGCGTCGCGCTCTCTGCCTGGCCAGGGGCGCTCCCGTGGGTGTCCGCCGCGCGACTGATGGCGACCTGGCCGGGCGACGACGACGTGCGTCGCACGCTGTTCGCGCTGCTCGCGAGCGACGCGCGGGCGTCCAGCCGCGTTCGCGCGATCTCCGAGCTGGTCGCGCTCGGATCGTCATCGCAAACAATCGACGCGATCGCCAGCGCAGCCTCGGACGCAGTCCACGATCTTCGAACAGCCGCGGTCCGCGCGCTCGGTCGCATGGGCGCGACCGCCGCGCTCGTCTGCCTCCTCGATTCGCCGCACGCAACAGTGCGCGCCGACGCGAGGCTCCTGCTCGAACAGCTCGCCAAGCACCCCGACCAACGCCGCGCAGAGATCGTCGCGTCCCTCGTCGCTCAGTCGCTCGATCAACGTCAGTCCCCGCGCGACCGCTTCGAATCCCGGCGCGTGCTTCGATCGCTGGGCGTCCAGAGCGCCCCCGAGCCGTGGTCGCGCCTTCACCAGGACGCGGCCGACGGACTCGCGCACGAGGTCAGCACGCTGGCCAACCGCGTCGCGATCAGCGAATACGTCGAGGTGCTCGCGGACACCGACGATGAGCGCGCGTTTCGCGCGGTGCGAGACGCGCTCGCGGTGCGAGCCAAGGTCGGCCGCGCGCTGGCAGGGTTTCGCGCGTTTGTCAGGGGCCCCCGAGGCAGCGAAGCGCTGCACGAGCTCGAGCGCGACCTCGACGCCGTCGTCCGTGAGCGCGCGCACGAGCTCTCTCGAATGCGCGGCTGATCGGGTCAGTCTCGAAAGCGCTCTGGGAGCAGGCTCGACGGCCGCCCCGCGCACACGACCCAGAGCTGATGCGCCGCGCGCGTCGAGGCGATGTGCAGAAGGTGCCGGTTCTCGTCACCCTCGGGAAACATGCTCTCGGTCACGTCGACCATCACGACGTAGTCCCACTCGAGCCCCTTCACCTGCCGAACGTCCGTCACCTCGACGCCGTTCTTGAAGGTGAAATCCTGGTTGCGCACTCGCGTGAGCCGCGGGACCTCGGCCTTCTCGAGCCCTTGATAATAGAGGTCCGCACGGTCCGGGTCCTTCGCGATCACGCACACGTTCGCGCGAGGCTCGTCGAGCATCAACCCGCGCAGCGCTTCGCCGAGAAACGCCATCGCCGCGCCCGTGTCCGCAAACCGATGCACTTCGACGGGGGCGCCCGATCGCGTCGCTTGCGGGGGATTGGGATCGGCCAACGGCCCGAGGACGTGCCGAGCGAACTCCAACACCTCTGCGGTCGAGCGATACCCGATCCGCAGCGGCTCGACGTCGACGCTCTGCAGCCCGAGGTCTTTGAGCACGCTGCGCCAATCGGTGAAGCCGTTGTCCATGAGCAGTCGCTGCGCGGTGTCGCCCGCGAGCGTCACGCTGCGCGCCGGCGTCACGCAATCGAGCAAGAGCGAGAGCTCCATCGGCGAGAGGTCCTGCGCCTCGTCGACGAAGACGTGCTCGTACAAGAGCACGTTCTTTCGATCGCGACGAAGCGGGCCGCGCTTCTTCTGATAGAGCCGCAGCAGCAGCGCGTCGTCCTCGTAGTCGAGCGCGACGTCGTCGTCGCCTGCCCGCTCGTCGCGGCCGTCGATCGCCCGATACGGATCGTCCTCGGGCTCGTCGTCGTCGCGAGAGCGCCGCTTCGAACGGCCCTCGCCGTCGCCGCCGACCTGCTCGACGTCGAGCATGTCGAGGGCGTCGTCGCGATCCTGCCGCGTACGCAGCGGCTTGACCTTGCGCTCTCGCTGCGCGTCATCGTCTTCGGTGACCAGATCGTCGCCGTCCTTCGGCGCTCCGGGCTCGTCCGCGATGCGCCCGACGCGATCGGCGCAGTAGCGCACGGCGCTCGCGAGCTCGTCGTCGCTGAACGCCTCCGGGTCGCGGGCGTCGAACGCCCGTCGCAAGAGCTTGAAGTTCGTGAGCAGCTCGGCCCAATCCCACACGACGTCTTGCGCCCGGCGACGAACGCGATCGAGCGCGCTCTCCACGGCCATGCGCGTGTCGCTCGAGAGCCCCGCGCCTTTGTCTCCAGCGACCTCGCGATCGCCGCGCAGCCAAAGCCCCATCGTCGCGACGCGCTGCGCCGGCGGCCACTCGGACATCGAGCGCCACACGACGTCGGCCCGCGCGTGGTCGCGCGTCGAGCCGATCGCCCTGGTCACGGCTTGATCGATCGCGCGGGATTCGTCGGCGACGCGCTCGTCGATCAACTGCAACAGCACGGGGTGCTTCTTGAGCCGCGTGACGACCGTCGGCGTGTCCTCGGTGTACTCCGTCGGCAGCTTCGGCAAGTGCTTCTTGCGCTGCTGCATCGCCCAGTCGCGAAAGGTGCTCACCGTCACGCCTTCGACGCCGAGCGAAGGCAGCACGCGCGAGATGTAGCTCGCGAGCGCCTGGTTGAAGACGACGACCATCATCTTGTCGGCGCTGAACCGGCGAGGCTCCTGAAAGTTGAGGTACGCGATGCGGTGCAGACCGATCGTCGTCTTGCCCGAGCCCGCGCCGCCCTGAATCACGACGAGGCCCGAGGTCGGCTTGGAGATCAGCTCGAACTGTCGCTTATCGATGAGCGCGGGAATATCCGGCAGGTGTCGCTCTTCGCGCCCCGCGATGCGAACGCCGAGCCGGCCTCGCTTGATCAGGTACTCGTCGAGCGCGGGAGGACGCTCTGCCTTGCCCTGTCCTCCTGCCAGCTTGGTCGACGACGCGTCGATGCGATGCCACTTGGGCGGCGCGCCCCTTCGCACAAACGTCCCCTGCGGCGCGATCACGCGACGGAGCACAGAGTCCGCGACGACAACCGCCCGACGGATGGACATCACGCCTTCGATCGTTCGGCCGGCGATCTCTTCTTCGTAATCGTCGCCTTCGCTGTAGCGGTAGTAGAGCTTGGACACCGGCGCGTCGCGCCAGTCGACGATGCGAACGCCGCGATCGGTGTCGACGTAGGTCCCGTTGCCCACGAGCACGTCCCGCATACGGCCGTTTTCGATGAGCCGCATGTGCCCGAAGTACGGCGACCCTTTGTCCACCCTCACCGCGGGGACCTCGGCGCGCCGCGCCATGATCCCTTGCAGGCGTTCCATCTGCTGCACGAGCGGCGGAAGGTCCTCGGTCCGCGCTTCGGCGATCTGATCGCGCAACGACAAGAGCTCTTCGTCGTAGCTCACTGTGTACTGCGTCTCGATCGACGCCAGCGCTTCGAGCGAACGCTGCAACAGCCCCGCTTCCTGGTCGACGATCGTGTCTCTCTCGGCGTCGGGTTCGTGCTCCGCAGCCACCGCTGGATCTGGGCGGTTTTCGGTCTCGGGTTCGGGCGTCGTATCAGCCACAGGTGCGTCTACTCCTTCGCGCTCGGACGATGGCCGCTCGCAAAAATGGCCGATGGGCATACGCGCCGGCGCCCCCTAGCGCAAGTGCATCCCCGACAATGAGTCCCGACCCCCGCGATTTGCGACGAAGTGACAACGGCGCGTCGCTCAGCGCGGCGGCGTCGCTCCACCCGCCGCCGGGGTTGTTGCCGCCGCCGGGGTCGTCGCGGTCCCTGCAGCAGCCGGGGCGGTCGCTCCCGCAGCGGCAGGCGGCGCGTCCGCTGCCGGTGCAGTCTCCGTCGCGGCGGGCGGCGGAGCGGTCGCAGGCTCTGGGCAGGTCGGGCACGTCGGGCACGGCGGCGCGGCGGGCGCCGCAGGCGGCGGCGGGGCGTCGAACGAGTGCGAGAAGTTCAGCGTGAGCAAGACGTTGTGGTCATCCGCTCGGTTGTTTCCGATCGGCTGAACGAGCAGGCGGAGCGCGTATTGCGCGCCGACCGAAAAGAAGTCGCTCACCTTGACGGAGCACGCGAATGTCGGGCGGCGCGTTGACGCCCGTCATTCCAGGCACCGGCGAAGTGAGGCCGAGGAAGTTCACCAACGTCTCGAGGCCGGCGTTGAACGAGAACATGCTCGACGAGTTGTCTTCGTAGCCGAGATACACACGGCCCATGAACGCGAAGCTGCCGCACTCCGCGGTGCTGCCCATCGCGGCAGCCATCGTCCCTGCAGCGCAGCGCGCGGGAACCATCGCGCCGAACTGTAGAATCTCGTAGGTAGCGTCGATGCCGAACTCACCCTTGAACTTGCGACGGCCGGGGTCGTTGTAGAAATTTCGCAGGTACCCTGCCTGTCCAGAGGCACGGGCAGCGAAGCCCGCAAACGTGTCGCGGAAGAACAACGGGCTGATCCAGATCGAGTTGTCGCCGAAGTACCGGTCGTACCGCGCGCGAAGGAGGTAGTTCTCCGCGTTGCGCTGGTAGCCCGCGGCCATCATCATCGGATTCACCGCGAACCCGAGGTTCACGATGCCCTCGCTCGTCAGCTCGTTCGCGCCGCGCCGAAGCTGGTAGCGAACCGCAGCGTTGGCTGTCACGGAGCGGGCGTTTCCTTCGACGACCGCAGCTCCGACCTGCGCGCGAAGCCGATGCTCGTCCGTCGCCTCGACGCGACCGGCTCCGGCCTCGAACTGGTTGGCGTTGCGGTTGGCCACGGCGATGTCCTGCGCGGTCGCCAGCGAAGGAACAACCGTCGCACCGATGAGCGAAAGTGCCGCAATCGCGGCGCGAGATGGATTGGCGTGAGTCGACATGCTCGCGCTTGTCTCGTACTTCGTCCGGCCTGTCAAAAGACAAACGCCGCGGATAACGCCTCGTGATTCGCGGCTGGCTTCGCGAAATCGCCGTTGGACGCAGGGACGCTTCGCACGATTCGAATCGACGCACACAACGCAATCAGGGCGCTCCGCCGTCGGTGTTCGCAACGGAGTTCGGTATTCTGAAAGATCCGTCGCCATCCGCGTCGACCCAGACCGGCCCCGTGAAGCCGATCGGACGCGCGCGCGGGTACGGCGGCAGCACGTGCGGAATCGGCGTCTCGGCGCTCGCCCACGCGATCACAACGGCGTCAGCCGAGAGCGCGAGATCTACGGTCCTCTCGAATCTCACCGTGGACGAGACCCCACCGTCTCCACGCGCGGTCGGCGCGGGAGCGTCGACGGTCGCCTCGAAGGCCACCGCGTCGTTGACCCACAACTCCACCCGCTCGACGGGAATCCACGACGACGCGCTCACACGAACGCGGGCGCGAACCCGACGCGAGCCGCCAGCGCGAAGCAGGTTGTCGCCAGGCTCGACGTTGTCCACCCACAGCTCCACCAGCGGTCCCGAAGACACCGTCGTCCTGGCCATCCGCAGCCCCTCCATTGCGCGCGAGGATCGCTCATCGATGGGCGAAGGCGACGCGCGAACATACGTCCGAGGCCACCCGGCCTCTTCGAACACCAGGTGATGCGAGTCGCTGTTGCCCGTGACGCCTGGCCGCGCACCGGCGCGCGCGAGACCGACGACGTCGCGAACGCCTTCGCGCACGCGCTGGGGCTCCTCGAGATACATCCCGTTGAACGCCTCGAACGCGTCGAACCCGCTCGCGAATCGCGGGCCGCCTTGACCGGTTCTCGCGTCGAAGCCCGTCAGCTCGAAGTACCCGATGCTCGGCCCCATCCGCGCGTGATTGACCTGAACGACGCTCGCGCCCGCCCGCCGAGCGTTGGTGATGATCTCTCGCGCAGAGACGTCGTGATACGGCATCGCCGCCGCGTATCCGCTGCCGTTGACGGGAAACACATTGAAGTGCCCGAGCAGCGCGCCCGTGGTCGTGAGCTCGTCGCCCACGATCGTCGCGATCCGTTGATCCAACCCCAGCGCGCGCACCGCCGGCGCGTAGTCGGTCACCGCGTTGTGGTCGGTCGCCACCGCCACCTCGACGCCGTTGCAAACGAGGGACGCGACGCGCGCGGGCAGCGACACGTTGGAGTCCGGCGACGGCGCGGCGTGCAAGTGAAAGTCCCCCGCGATGTATCGACTCGTGTCGAGCTCGCGCACAACGCTGTCGCGCACTTCGACCACGGCGCCGTTCGCGACGTCGACCTCGCGAACCGACAGAGAAAACGCAGGTCCCCGCGTCGCGATGACGCGGTACCGCCCCTCGCGAACCGGGAGCTCCGACCAACCGTCGAGCGCGTAGACCGTGCTGTGCGCGGCGAAGTTTCGACCCGAGCTCACGAAGACGGGGTCCGGTGTTCCGTTGATTCCGCGCACGATGATCTTGGTCGGCGCGGCCGCGCCCGCCTCGTCGACGAACGTCGCGCGAATGACGCCGAACCGCGCTTCACCAGAGCCAATCGCGCCCTCGATGGGTCGCTGCGACGCTCGGGTGATCCCGACGTGATCGCGCACGTCCAACGTCGCTCCGAAGCTCGGAGGAAGCCTCAACTCCGTCGACCTCCCGCGCACCTCGAACGTCCCGATCGGCTCGCCGCTCCCGTCACGAAGAACGATCGATCCTCCCTGCGCGCCCGGAAAACTCACCGTAGCACGCGGCCTCGCCCCCGCTGCGCCGCGCACCTTCGCGATCGCCGCCAGCGCGCCCCCCTGCGCCACGTGCAGCGTCCTGCTCGCGCGCAGGCCATCCCAACGCACCCGCGCCTCGGCGCGAAACACCTCGGCGGCGATGCGAATCACGCGACGCTGCACGACGCGCGCGCGGTCGAACTCGAGCGCCGCGCCGACGGAGCTCTCACCGAACGCGAGCCACTCGGTCTCGACGCGCTCTTCGAAGCGCTCGCCCACGCGGTCGGCGTAGAGCGTAGACGCACCAGTATTCAACTCGTCCGCCACGGATGCGCCCGGGGGCATCCCCCGCAGCGCGCGGGTCTCGATCGAAAACGCGCCGCGCGGCTGCGGGCACACGTGCGTCTCGAGCCTCGCGCCTGCGACGTCGCCCACCACTTTGACGCCCGCCGCGCCGCTGGGACACGTCATCTCTGTCACGGCGCTGGCGATGAGCGCAGAGAACGTCCCATCCTCGAGCGACACACCCGTGCGCCACCAGAGCAGACCGTCTCCCTGCGAGTCCGCGCGGTGCTCACCAATATCAACGAGGCTCCCGCGGAGCGGCCGTTGTCCACGGGCGTCTTCGGCCGCGGCGAACACGACCCGCGCGCCCTCGGTGCCCTCCAACACGCGATCGCCGACGCGGGCGTACAGCTCGGGGGCCGAGACGACCGCAGATAGCGTGGTGGTCGTCGAACGCACGCCGGCGCTCGCGTCCCGCGACCGGGGCGGGGGCTCGCCGCACCGACTGCATCCCGTGATCGAGCAAAGCAACAACAGCGACGAGGCGCGGTACAGCGAGGCAGACATCGGGTGCGGGCCGCCACTATAGCGGAGCAGCGCCGAGTCCGCGGAACGCGTTGGTGTCGCGCTCGTCACACCGTCGTCACAACAAGCGATCCTCAGTTTCGGCGTCGTCACACGGGCAACACGGGCGTGACAACCGTCGCTGGTAGCACTCGTTCGCCGCTCGCGACGTCAACGTCCGAGTGACCAACGGAGCCACGCCATGTTGTACGTCGGACTCGCCGCGAACTCAGGGTTGATCGCGATCTTCACGCGCTTTGCGCTGCTCGGCGCCGAGTGGGTGATGTGGGTGCTCATCGCGCTGTCTGTGCTGTCGATCGGCGTGATGATCGAGCGCTGGCGCTACTTTCGATCGCTGCGCGACGACCTCGGCGCGCTCGGACGAAAGCTCGCGACGTTGCTTCGACAGGGCAAGCTCGAGGACGCTCGCGCCGCGCTGCGCGCGTCACCCTCTCCCGCAGCGCTCGTCGCGCTCGCGGGTCTCGATCACGACGAGGACGGCCCCGAAGCCCGAGAGAAGGCGATGCACTCCGAGCTCGCCCGCGTACGCCCATCGCTCGAGCGCAACCTCGCCTTCTTGGGAACAGTTGGCAACAACGCCCCGTTCATCGGACTCTTCGGCACGGTCATCGGGATCATCCAGTCCTTCGATGCCCTCAAGGCGCCCACGGGCAGAACCGCCGCTGCCGCCCAGGCCGCCGCGCAAGCCGCCACCTCTCGCGTGATGGGGACGATCGCTGAAGCGCTCGTGGCGACCGCGGTCGGTCTGCTCGTCGCGATCCCCGCGGTCGCCGCGTTCAACTACTTTCAGCGCATCGTCAAGCAGCAGCTGGGCCTGACCGAGACGCTGACGCAGCTGGTCCTCTCGCACGCTCACGCCCTGCACGACCGCGAGCTGCGCGAGCACCGCGTCGACCTCGTTCGGACCATCGATCGTCCGGTGCCCGGCATGTCGCGCGAGCCCACCCCGCCGATGCCCGCGCAAGCGTAGCCCGAGCGTCGAGCACGACCAGACCACGCAGAAGCTCACCACGAGAGGAAGAAACCAATGGCTGGCGGCGCGAGCATGGGCGGCGATGACGAAGGAATCACCGGGATCAACGTGACCCCGTTCGTCGACATCTGCCTCGTCCTCTTGATCATCTTCATGGTCACCGCGAAGTACATCACTTCGCAGTCCATCCCCGTCGACCTTCCCGAGGCAGCTTCCGCCAGCGACACGCAGCAAGTCGCGGTCGCCAACGTCAGCATCAGCGCTACCGGGCAAATGTACGTCGATCTCGAGCCGGTCGACGACGCGCTCCTTCGCGCGAGGATGCAGACGCGCCTCACACAGAATCCCGAGCTTCGCGCGATCATCAACGCCGATCGCGCCACGCCGCACGGCCGAGTCACGCAGGCGATCGACATCATTCGACTCGCCGGCGTGACCAAATTCGCGATTCAAACCACCCAGCCGGCCGAAGGCGAGCCCGGAGCCGCGCGGTGAGCACGAGCCCCGACGCAAAGCCTCCAGCGAGCGGCCCGGCGTCGAACCCTCCCGCAGCCGGCGACGGTAGCGACGCGAAGCGATCTCGCGCAGAGAGCACAGTCTTCGCCAAGCAGAGCGCCTCCGGTTGGGTTGGCACGATCCTCGTCCACGTCGGACTCGGGCTCATCGGAGTGTTCGCCGTCACGCTCGGCGTCTCCCCCGAGGCGCGCCGACGAATCGCGAGCGTCGTGAATTTCGACGCGCCGCCGCCACCGCCGCCACCCCCACGGCAACCGCCGACTCCAGTCACGCCGCCTCGTCCGCGTCCGACCGCGCGCAGACCCGAGCCCCGACCGCAACAGCAGCCCCAAGACCAGCCGCCTCCCTCCGCCGCCCCTCCGCCCATCCTGACGGCCGCAGGCGGCACAGGGAGCGGCGGCTTTCGCATGCCCACCGGCGACAACACCGACTACCGCGGCGGAAACATCTCGAATACTGGTGTCCGTACCGCCCTCGGCGGCACCGGCAACGTCGGCGCTCGTGACGCGGGCGTTCGCGTCGCGGACTCTGGCGTCGGCGAGCGCGTCGGTCGGTCCGGCGCGATCCCAGTGCCCGAAGATGGACCGCCGCTCGTTCCTCTCGAGCGTCCCACGCCGGAGTATCCCGCGAGCGCGCGCGCCAACGGCGTGCAGGGCACTGTGCTCATCGGCGTGATCATCGGCGAAGACGGCCACGTCCTGCAGGCGGTCGCCCTTCGCGGCCCCGAAGAGCTCCGCGAGAACGCGCGTCAGGCTGCCCTGCGCTGGCGCTTTCGCCCGTACATCGTCGAGGGACTCGCCGTCCGCATTCGCTACGTCATTCCGTTTCCGTTCGAACTCACGAACCTCCCCTGAGCACGATCGCTCGTGGCGTCGCCCCCTGCGTCGCCGCGACGCAAGAAGACAGCGACGCGAGCGCTCACCCAAAGAGCCGCCGTGAAGAGACTCAATTTCGCAAGTTCGACCCCCGCGCTCGTCGCATTGTTCGCAGCGCAGAGCGTCAGCGCTCAGACGCTCGACGGTGGGGCTATTGTCAGCGGCGACGCCGCGATCGCCGCGAACGACGCAGCAACTCCGCTCGTCACCGCGGAGGCCGGCGCGAGCAGCGCCGAACCCATTTCGCCACCACAACCGCAGCAACCGCAGCAGCCACAACAGCAAGTGGCCCCTGTGCTCCAGGGCGACCTCGCGGACGCGAGCGAGTTCGGCGTCGTCGACGAGCCCCCACCTGCGGAGACACACACCGGGCTCTCGGGGCGCGTCATCGACCAGTCGACACGCCAACCCATCATCGACGCCCTCGTCGTCGCCGTCGGAACCCGCCACCGAACCCGCACCAATCCCGCGGGAAACTTCGCGTTCGACCTCCCCCCTGGCCGCTACACGATCCGCGTCGTGTATCCCGGCTATCGCACGATTCGCTACGATCGAATCCAGGTTCGGCAGGGCGAGAACACGCAGCTCAACGTCGATCTGCCGCTCAACGCACGGGCGCCGCTCATCGAAGCGCGCACCACGGGCCGCGCCGATCGAAACACCGCGGCCACCCAGATCGCGATTCGTCGCAACAGCGCCTCCGTTCAAGACAGCGTATCCGCCCAGGAAATCGCACGCGCCCCCGACGCCGCCGCGAGCGACGCCGTGCGACGCGTCGTGGGGGTGTCCATCGCCGACGGTCGCTACGCGGTCGTCCGAGGCCTCGGCGGTCGCTACGTCAACGCGATGCTCAACGGCGTTCCGCTCCCGCCGACGGACCCCGACGTGCCTGGCGTGCAGCTCGACTTGTTTCCCGCGTCGCTCCTCACCAGCCTCAGCGTGGTCAAGAGCTTCATGCCCGAGCTGCCCGGCGATTGGGCGGGCGGATCGCTGCAGATCGCGACCAGGGATTTTCCTGAGCGATTCACGATGCAAGCGAGCGGATCGCTCGGGTTCGACACGCTGACTCACCTCGATCAATCCTTCGCCAACGGCGGCCTCGGCGCGCTGCGATACGACGGGGGAGCGCTCGACTTTCTCGGGATCGACGACGGCACCCGTTCGCTGCCCGCTGGCGTGCCGCGGCGCCCGCTCGTCGCCGGGCTCGACGGCATCACACGCGATCAAGTCGTCGCTGCAGGACGCCTGCTCCCTGCGCGATGGGGCATCTTCAACGACGTCGCGTACCCGAACGGATCGCTCTCGTTTCAGCTGGGAAACACCTCGCGAATCGCGGGCAGACCCTTCGGCTACCTCCTCGCGCTCACCTACGGCGCCACCACGCGCGCCCGCCTCGGCGCCGTCGCCCGCACGCGCCTCGAGGGCGAAGGCGCGATGGCTCGCGTCGTCGAACGCGAACGCGCGATGTACCGCGGAACGCAGCTCGACATTCAGTGGGGCGCCCTCGCGACCCTGTCCTACAGCCCCGCGCCCGACAACGACCTGTCCTTCGTCGGGCTCTTCAACCAGGCGGCCACCGACGAAGCTGCGTTTCGAACGGGCTTCAGCGAGGACGCCGGCAGCGACCAGACCACCCGCGTCCAACGCGCTGTGCATCGAACGCTCTTCTTCGCGCAGCTCAGCGGCGACCATCGAGGATCGAGCACGCGCAGCGGACGCTTTCGATGGAGCGGCTTCATGTCCGCCTCCGAGCGAGGTGAGCCGGACACGCGCTTCTTCAAGTACTCGCTCGACGACCCGTCGCGGCCTCGCGCTGCCTTCGGCACCGGAGGAATCGACCGCATCTACACCGGACTCTCACAGCTCGAGGGCGGCGCGTCGCTCGACGTCACCGCGCCTGCTGGACCGCTCGTCCTTCGCGCCGGCGCCCTCTCGCGCTTCACCGGTCGTGACTTCTCTGCGCGACGATTCACCTACGAAGAGTCTCCGGGAAACAACGATCCAGACCTCGCGTTTCGTCTCCCCGACGCCATCCTCTCCCGCGACAACATCGGGTCCGCGGTCGAGCTGCGCGAGTACACCCAGCCCAACGACAGCTACCGAGGAAGCGCGCAGTACCTCGCGCCCTACGCGCGCATCGACGGCAAGCTCTTCAACGACCGCCTCCGCTTCGCCACAGGCGCGCGCGTCGAGTACTACCGACAGTTCGTGCTCTCGGCCTCGCCCTTCGCGACCGAGCAGACGATCACGTGCCGCACCGAGCGCAGCGAGTCCGGCGCGCTTCCGAACTGCACCGACCGAACGGACGTCAACGTGCTGCCCGCGCTCGGGTTGGTCGTCGAGCTCAACCCCGCAATGAGCCTCCGCGCGAACTACGGAGCGACCGTCGGACGACCGCTGTTTCGCGAGCTCGCGCCGTTTCTCTTTCCCGACGTCGTCCGCAACCGGCTCATCACCGGCAATCCGCAGCTCCGCACCGCCAACATCCACAACGTCGACCTCCGCTGGGAGTACTTTCTCGGCGGCAGCGAGCTGTTCGCGGTCAGCGCGTTCGCGAAATCCTTCGCAGACCCGATCGAAGCGGTGAACAACGCGCAGGGCTCGTCGGCGTCGCTCACCTACTGCAACGCCCGCGACGCCGTCGTGGTCGGCGGCGAGCTCGAGGCCCGCGTCTCGATGGCGCGCGTGCATCGCTCGCTCTCGGCGCTTTCGGTCGCCGCCAACCTCTCGCTCTCGTGGTCCGAGGTGAACATCCCAGCGGACTCTTGCGGCGGCTCGACGTTCTTGCTCACCAACACGAGGCGACCGCTCGGCGGGCAGTCTCCGGTCGTCGCCAACGTCGTCGTCGGCTTCGCGCCCACGTCGCTGCCGATCGCCGCGTACGCGTTCTACAACGTGTATGCGTCGCGCCTGGAAGAAGCAGGCTCCTTCGGCCTGCCCGACGTCTACCAGGACACGTTTCACCAGCTCGACTTCGCCTTCAACTGGACACCGTCCGAGCGATTCAACCTCCGCTTCACCGCGAAGAACGTCCTCGGACAACCCGTGCTCCTCCGGCAAGGCAACATCGTCGTCGAAGAGCGACTCGCCGGCGCGGCGTTCGCGCTTCGCGCCCAGCTCAACTACTGAGCGCGTTACTCGGTCGTCACAAACTCGTCGCCCACAAGGTTCACCGGATCCGCGGCGACGACACGAAGGTCTGACACAAAGCCACCGCGTGCGAGGCCGCCCGCTTCGCTCACTGTGACGCTCGGAGAATGGTCTACCAGATGAACACACCAAGCTCGCTTCGACTTCGCGCTCCGCTCGCGCTCCTCTCGCTCGTTTCCTTCGTTGCTGGATGCCCGGGCCGCATGGAGGCGATGGACGTCCAGAATCCACCCGCCGACGTGGTCGCCGACACAACGCAAGCCGATGTGCAGACCATGGACGCCACCGTCAACGACGTTCAGATGCCGACCGACACGCCTGTGCCGACCGACACGCCTGTGCCGACCGACACGCCGACTGGCTGTCCGGCCAACGCGCCCGAAGAGATGGTCACGGCCGGTGACCTCATGGGCGATCGCACCTGGGACTGCAACCGAACGTATCGCCTCACGGGCCTGACCTACATCCGCGGCGGAACGCTCACGATTCGCGCCGGCACGAAGATCATCGGCCTCGGCATGGGCGCCGCGCTCGTGATCACCCGCGGGGCGCGCATCGACGCGCAAGGCACACGAAATCAACCTATCGTCTTCACCAGCGCCAACCCCGCGGGCATGCGTCGGCAGGGAGACTGGGCCGGCGTCGTGCTCCTCGGCGCAGCGCCGATCAACGTCACGGGCCCTGGCGCCGCGATGGGAACGAACAACGTCGAGGGCATCGAGGCGAGCGACGCCCGCGGCAACTACGGCGGGAGCGACCCCGAGCACAACTGCGGCACCGTCCGATACGTGCGCATCGAGTTCGCTGGACAGGGGCTCTCGATGGGCAACGAGCTCAACGGCCTCACCACCGGCGGCTGCGGTCGCCAGACGACGATCGACTTCGTGCAGGTCCACCAGGCCGCCGACGACGCGTTCGAGTTCTTCGGAGGAACCCACGACGCGCGCCACCTGATCTCGACCCAGCAGGACGACGATGGTCTCGACTGGGACTTCGGTTGGACCGGCCGGTCGCAGTTCGTGGTCATTCAATCGCCGCCGACCTCGGGCGAGAGTGACCCGCGCGGCATCGAAGCGGACAACAACGGCGCCAACAACGACGCGACCCCTCGCTCGTCGCCGACCATCTACAACCTCACCGTGATCGGCGCCGACGGCGCAGAGCCGTACACGCAGCCAGGCATCGTCCTTCGCCGCGGAACGGCCGCCGCCATCCACAACGCCATCGTGATGGACTACAAGCAGGGCGCCGTCGACGTCATCGACAACGCCAGCGCTGCCCTGACGCGCACCGCGCCTCCGACGCTGTTCATCCGCAACTCGCTCTTCTTCCGCAACGGAACCGACGGAATGACGCACTTCACGGACCTGTCCTCTTCGGCCGCGGAAGGAATGCCCGCGCTCGACGAGAACATGTTCTTCCGCGACGCGATGTGGATGAACCGCTTCGACGCCGATCCGATGCTGCCCTCGGCGACCAACCGCACCGCTCCGGTCTTCGCTCCGGCGATGACCTCCCCGGCGGCCACCGGCGCTGCGACGCCCCCTGCGGGCTTCGACGGGACCGCCACCTTCGTCGGCGCGGTGCGCCCTGGCGCGACCGGCGCAGACGACTGGACGACCGGCTGGACGGCATTCCCGGCCAACTGAGCGCCCTCCGCGGGCTGCTCCCGGCCGCCCCGCGCGGCGCAGCCCTCGATCGCCCCCCGCTCAGCGTGCGTCAGTCCGCGCGCCAGGGCTTCGAAGGAGCCGGTCCGCGGCTGTCGCGTCCGTCACGATTGTCGCGACCATCGACGCGAGGCTTCGCCGGTGCCGGTGCGGGTCGCCCGTTGTTCGGGTGACCGCCTGCGGGACGTGGAGCATTCGCGGGCGCCGCGTTGCCGCGCCCATGACCGCCCGCCGACCCCGGCGCTGCACCCGTGCGCGGCGCGCTGTCACGACGCGGGGCATCGTCACGGCGCGGAGCATCATCGCGGCGCGGAGCGGCGTCACGACGCGGGGCATCATCGCGGCGCGGGGCATCGTCGCGGCGAGCGTGTTCACTTGGTCGCGGGGCCGCGTCTCGTCTCGGGCTCGCGTCACGTCGTGACGGATCGCTCGGTCGCGCGCCGTGCGACGGCCGGGGCTCGTTGCGTCGCGGCTGTGGGCTGTTCGGCCGCGCGCCGCTGTTCGAGCCCTGCGGTCTCGCCCCGCGCGTATCCACCGCGAAGGGAACGGTCGACCGCCAAGAGTGATCCTCAACAACGGGGATCTTTTGTCGCGTGAGACGCTCGATGTCCCGCAGGTACTCGCGCTCTTCTTCGTTGCAGAACGACCAGGAGATACCCTCGGCCCCCGCGCGCGCGGTGCGACCGATTCGGTGCACGTAGACCTCGGGCACGTTGGGCAGATCGAAGTTGACCACGTGCGAGACCTCGTCGATGTCGAGGCCGCGCGCAGCGAGGTCGGTCGCGACGAGCACGCGCGTGCTGCCGCTCTTGAAGCTGGCGAGCGCCTTGGTGCGAGCGTTTTGCGACTTGTTGCCGTGAATGGGCTCGGCGCTGACGCCAGCGCCCTCGAGCCATCGGGCGATCTTGTTCGCGCCGTGCTTGGTCCGAGAAAACACGAGCGCGCGCTTCACCTCGGGACGAGACAAGAGCGCCTCGAGCAACGCGCGCTTGTCCGGCGTCTCGACGAAGTACAAGTGCTGCTCGACGCGCTCGGCCGTCGTCGCCGGAGGAGCGACGCTGACCTCGACCGGAGCCTTGAGCCACTCGTCCGCGAGCGCGCGGATCGTCGCGGGCATCGTCGCCGAGAAGAACAACGTCTGCCTGACCGACGGCACCCTCGACACGATGCGCCGAACGTCGTGGATGAAGCCCATATCGAGCATCTGATCCGCCTCGTCGAGCACGAGGACCTCGACCTTCGAGAGCGAGACCATTCCGCGCTGAAGCTGATCGATGAGGCGGCCGGGCGTCGCGACGAGGACGTCGACGCCGGCGCGCAACGCGCGATCCTGGGGCTCGTACCCAACGCCGCCAAAGATCACGGTGTGCCGCAGCGGAAGAAAGCGCCCGAGGTCACGAAACGTCTCGCCGATCTGCGCGGCGAGCTCTCTCGTCGGGGTGAGCACGAGCACGCGCACGGGGCGAACGCCCTTCGGCGCCTCGCCAGCGCTCTTCATCACGCGCTGCAACGTCGGCAGGACGAAGGCAGCGGTCTTGCCGGTGCCGGTCTGGGCGCAGCCGAGGACGTCTTTGCCCTCGAGGGCCGGCGGGATCGCCTTGGACTGAATGGGAGTGGGCGTCTCGTAGGACGCAGCGCGCACCGCGCGCAACAACTCGTCGCGGAGCGACAGTGAATCGAATGACATCAATGGACGCCGCGCGGTGTTGCCCAGATACCGCCCAAAGTCAATTCACGACGGCCTCAATCGCCGCACGGACGACGGGCTTCTGACCGCTCCCGCGCGCTCGTCCGCCCGTGAAATCCAGCGCAAACCAAGAGCGCGGAGCGAGCGCACTCCGGAGCGCGCCGCGGCTCGGTTCACCGCGAAATTCACGGGGACGGCAGCGTGATCTTCGGCTCCTTCGGGTGCCTGCGATAGAGAAGGATCGTCCCTCCCATCACCTGCGCGACTTCGCTCTTTGTCTGCGTCGCGAGAAACTCCGACGCCTCGTGACGATCCTCGTCCGCGCCCGATCCAAGCTTCACCTTGATGAGCTCGTGTCGCTCGAGCGCGACGTCGACCGCACGCACGACGCCCTCGTCGATGCCGTCTTTTCCCAAGCGAACTATCGGTTGCAGCGCGTTTCCGATCGAGCGCAAATGGCGCTTTTGCTTTCCTGTAAGGGTCACGGCGCCCGGTTCTACCTCACTTTTCCGGTGCCGTTGGCCACAGCCTCGCTGCACACATCGTCCAGGCGATCCCCGCGGAGCGCCGCGACCGGCTCGCTCACGACGACACGCACCCCGCTGCGTTCGACGCGCGGCGAGCCCAACTTGCCTTCGTCCTCCGGGTCGACGTCGCGTGTCTGCCGGGCGATCCTGGCCTTTTCGTTCGCCTCGGCGCGCGCGTAGAGCGCCGCCACAGCGCGCAGCGAGCGGGCCGACCCCATCGCCCGCCCGAGCGCGTACAGCGAGAACCACAGCGGAACGAGCGTCGAGCTCGCGCCATACGTCGCCCGCGTCGCGGCCACGGCCAGGAGCGAGACGACCGACGCGATCACCGCGAGTCGAAACGCCGCTGCCGTCTCGGACGCGGCGATTTCGTACGAGGTCTCCCAGCGATCCCACGCCGCGTGAAACTGCGACAACGCCGCGGCGATCCAGCCGATCGCAACGAGCAGTCCGCTGCCGTACGCCACGGAAAAATCGTCGAACAACGGTGTCTTGCTCGAGAGCCAGATCGACACCGGGATCCACGCGCCGCAGAGCACGCCTCCCACGAACATCGACGCGGCCGCAGAGAGCGCCCTTCGAGCGCCGCGCCCCACCGGAGCGGGCGCGCCAGACTCGATCGAAACCACCCTCTCGACCTCGACGCTCCTCGTCCGATACGCGCCAACTCCAGCGCGCTCTTCGGTGTGCGTCCTCGTGATCGTCTGCGGCCAGCGCGCGCGCGTCTGCTCCCTTCGCGAGTACGCGAGCACCCACGGAACCGCCAACACCGAGAGCACCGACCCGGCAACGATGAGGAGAATGAGCTCCACTCTTCGAGTGTCCCATCGCCCCGACCGCGACGCACGCCGCCCCAACCCGAGGAAGCTCGATCACCCCGCGGTCGCCGCAAAAGTCGCCGCCGTCTGCCCACACGTCCCACACACGCCCCCGTGGTCGAGCACGCCAGTGCACAGGTCGTTTGGACAGCACTCGCGCTCGACCTCCGCGCCGCCGCCTTCACTGGCTTCTTCTTCGCCTCGCTCGCTCGCTGCCATCTCCGCGGCAACCGGCGAATCATCCAGGTTCTCCGCGATCGACTCAGGACCGCTCGTCGGGGCAACGTCCGAGTCGTCGCTGCTCCGGGCGTACTGGCTGAAGAGCCTCCCGCACGTTCCGCACAAGCCGGTCGCGTCGAGCGCGCCAGTGCACAGGTCGTCGGGACAACACACTCGTACCTCTTCGATTTCGCTCTCGCTCTGCACGAGGCAACCATACCTCGGTCTGGACTCCAGCTCACGACGGACATCACCGACGCGCGCCGCGATCAGCGCCGCTGCCCCGCAGTCGCCCCGACGAGCGCCCATCGAGCAGTTGAACAACGCGTTGGACCACGGCACGATGAAGCGCGGTGCGCGCACGGGCGTCCAACTCATTCGCGGTTTGCTCTGCGCTCGCGCTGTTCGCGTCGGGCAGCAGCTGCACGCGCGCGACGATCCCCGAGCTCGAGCAATGGGACGCGCAACCGCGCGCGGACCGCCCATCGATGGACCCCGACGCTCGCGTGCTGCTGTGCAACGGCGTCCCCTGCGTCGACGACGATCCGTGCACGGTGTCCGAGTGCGTCGACCGCACGATGTGCGTTCACCTCAACGCGCCCACGCTGTGCCGCTGCGCGCCGGGCTGCGTCGCTCGAGCAGCGGGACAAGACGCCGCGCCCTGGTCGCTCGACGCGAGCGCCGAAGCAGGGACCTCCCTCGTGCTGACCAACGAAGGGGCGCTCACGACCGTGGTCGAGCAAGAAGAGCAGGACTTCTTGTGGGTTCCCAACACCAACGAGAGCACGATTTCTCGATGGGACGCCCGCCAGCAGCGCGAGCTCGCGCGGTATCGAGTCGGCGCGCAGACCGGCGAGTGCCTCGGGCGATGCTGCTGGGAAAATGGCTGCAACATGCCGTCGCGCACCGTCGTCGACGCCCGGGGTGACGCCTACATCGCGAGCCGCGGCTTCATGATGCAAGGCACCGTGAGCAAGATCGCCGCGCGACGCGCAGACTGCGTCGACCGCAATGGAAACGGGACGATCGACACGAGCTCCGGGCCCACAGACGTCCGTCCCTACGGCCAAGACGAGTGCGTCCTGTGGACCGCAAACGTAGGGCCGATCAACGCGGTGCTTCGCTCGCTCGCCATCGACCGCGGCGACGAAGCGACCCCCAACGGCTACCCGTGGGTCGGCGCGTGCGCAAACCTCACTGGCGTCGGAAACGCCGGGCTCTTTCAGCTCGATCCGCGCACCGGCGCGACCATTCGTAGCGTCCCGTTCGATCGCTGCGCCTATGGCGCCGTCGTCACGTCGGACGGAACGCTCTGGCAGCACGCCTACTCGCGCGGACTCGTGCCGGTCAACCCGTACTCCGCCACCGTGGGAACGTTCGTCCCGCTGCCCACCACCTTCGCTCGAACGTGCACCGGCGGCACCAGCTACGGCATCACCGCAGACCTCTCGGGTCGCCTCTGGCTCTCGGGTCTTACGTGCTCCGACGCGCTCGGCTACGACCCACGCTCGAGAGCTTGGACGCGCGTCGATCTCCGCGCGCTCGGCGCGCGAACGGCCGGACTCGGGATCACGACGGACAACACCAACCGCATCTGGATGCCATCACTCGGCGCACCGCCCAAGCTCTTCGGATGGAGCGCCGACGCGTTCGTTCGCAACGCGAACATTCGCGAGAGCGAGATCCGGACGATCCATTTGTCGCTGTCCAGTCCGACCTCGTTCGCTCCCAGCGCGGTCGGCGCAGATCGCCTTGGTGCGCTTTGGGTCGCGTCCTACTCGACGTCATCACCGCTCGTGCGCGTCGACCCCGCGACCAACAACCAGCAGAGCTTCGACGGGCCGAGGCGCGTGTACACGTACACGGATTTCACCGGCGGAGTGCGGCGGCTGCTCCTCGGCTCGGCGACCCACAGCGAGGTGATCGACACCGGCTGCCGCGCCCCTCAGCTCGCCGAGCTCACATGGGAAGCCGACACGCCGCCGTCGACGGCGTTGTCGTTTTCTCTACGAACGGCGTCCTCGCTCGAAGCGCTCGCGTCCGCGCCGCTCGTGGCGGTCGCGACAGTTCCGCCAGACACCGCGCCGGCAAACCTCACCGACCGACTGCGCAGCGCGGGCACCGTCGGAGCACGATTTGTCCGAATCAGCACAGCGTTTACTCCCTCGAGCACGCCGGTCGGAGCGCCGACGCTCCGCTCGCTCGAGCTCGCCTGGCGGTGCCTCAGCGGCCCTGGTTGAGCGGACGATCGTCGTCGCGTGGATGTTGCCAACCGGGCGCTTCGTTTCGCGGTAGAATCGGAGGACAATCATCTGGATTCGCGCGCCTCGCGCCCCTTCGGATTGGAGCTTCATCATGCGGCGAGCACTGCTCACATTACTTTCAGTCACTTGCGGATGGCTCGTGCACTGTACGGACGCGACGCCCATCGAGGCGATCGACTCCGGCAACGATCGAGTCTCGATTCCAACGGACGGAATTCGGACCGACGCCACACAGCCCGGCGACGTGACCGCGCCGACGGACGTCGTTCGGCCGAGGACGTGCACGATCAACGACGAGTGCGACGACGGCAATCGTTGCACGATCGATGAGTGCGACATGAGCACGCGCATGTGCCGCTCGATCAACGACGTGTCGCAATGCGCGTGTGACCCTGCGTGCATGACGACCGGCATCGGCGGCATGGGCGGACGGCCCTTCTCCGACGAAGGACGCCGCGGCGTCGAGTTCGACGCGCCGTCCGGCGGACTGTTGGTCCGCGCAGAGTCTCGACGCGCTGACTACCTCTGGGTTCCCAACGTAAACGAGAGCACCGTCTCGAAGTGGGACGCGACGATGGCCCGCGAAATCGCTCGCTATCGCGTCGGCATCGCCGCCGGTGAGTGTCGAGGAATGTGCTGCCACGCCTCGCCGTGCAACATGCCGTCGCGCGTCGTGATCGACGGCTTCGGTGACGTGTACGTGGCCAACCGCGGCTTCGGCATGCAAGGCACCGTCACCAAGGTCGCCGCGGATCAACGCGACTGCGTCGATCGCAACGGCAACGGCATGATCGACACGAGCACCGGACCTTCCGACGTCCGTCCGTACGGCGAGGACGAGTGCATGCTCTGGACGAGCAACGTCGGAATGCCCAACGCGATCCTCCGATCGATCGCGATCGACCGAGGCAACGAGGACTTCCCGCAGGGCTTCCCGTGGGTCGGATCGTGCGCCGATGCCAACTTCGGCGCCGCGACCAACGCGGGGCTCTTCAAGCTCAACCCGCGAACCGGCGCGGTGATCGCGACAGCGCCCATGGGCCGCTGCGCGTACGGCGCCGTCGTCACACCGGACGGAACGCTCTGGGAGCACGCGCTCGGCGAAGGCGTCGTTCCCGTCAACGTGACGACAGCAACCACAGGCGCCATGGTGCCCGAGCCGGCGGTCGGCTCGCCGTTGCGCAACGAGTGCAACCGGACGAACACCTGGGAGCGCTCGTATGGAATCACCACGGACATTCGAGGCCGCATCTGGTTGTCCGGCTCGGGCTGCTCCGACGTGATCGGGTACGACCCGGCGTCGCGCACGTGGTCGCGCGCGGCGCTGCACGCGGTCGCGGGCGTTCCGTTCGGCACGTTCGTGGGCTCGGGTGTGACCGTCGACCCGATGAATCGCGTGTGGGCGCCGATGAGCGGCAACCCATTCAGGCTCTTCTCGTTCGACGCCGACTCGTTTGCTCCCAACGCGCTGATCCCCGCCGCCGCAATCACGACGCGAACGATCCCGCGCGCGTGGAACTCGAGCGCGATCGGCGCCGATCGCGCTGGCATGCTCTGGGTCGCTACGTCCGACGTAGGACCGTTGCTTCGCTACAACCCGATGACCAACGCCGTGGACACCTTCGACGGCCCCAACCGCGTATACACGTACACGGACTTCACGGGCGCCGTTCGCCGCCTGGTGATCGGAACCGGCACGCACACCGAGCTCTTCAGCGCGTGCCCCGGCGCGCTCTGGGCAGAGCTGCGCTGGGACGCGAACCTTCCGCCCGGCACGTCGCTGGTGTTCAACGTTCAGTTCGCAGAGACGATGGTCGGCCTCGGCTCGGCGGCGCCGATCGCGCTCGCGACCACCACGCGTGACACGTCGCCGGTCGACATCCAGAGCAAGCTGCGGATGCTCATGATGACCAACCCCGGCCGCTTTGCGCGCCTCACGGTGACCTTCAACCCGACGAGCATGCCCGTCGCGTCGCCGGTCCTGCGATCGGTCTCGCTCGGTTGGCGCTGCCCTGGCGAGGGTTGAGAGCGCACGCAGCGGACCGCCAGCGCGGCGGACCGCCGCATAGCCTGTTCGCGCTCAGCGAAGACCCCGGACTCGAAGTCGACGCGTCGAGTTCGAGGGGGAGAAAGTAAAACAGCGGCAAGGTGGCGTGGGGGGGGGACCGCCTCAGCTTGCCGCTGCAAGAGAGAGTCTGGCACAACCGCGAATTGTTGCAAGCCAGATTTCGTTCACCGAACACTTTTTCGACGCGAAGCGAGTTCCGTGTTCGTGAAGGACATCGCGGCGTCGAACGCGCTCGCGACTACCAGTCGCCGCCGCCGCCGCCGCCAGAGTCTCCGCCGCCGGAGTCCCAACCGGAGCTGCTTCCACCAGCGTCGTAGGAGCTCCCACCGCCGTAGTCCGACGTTCCCGAAGGCGTCTCGTACGTCGTCGTCGTGTAGGTCTCGCTTCCGTGGTTGTCCATTGCACGGCCGATGGCATAGCCAGCGATCCCGCCGACGGCAGCGCCTGCGACGCCCGCGGCCACCGGCGAAATCCCGCCGCCGCTGCCGTAGCCCGGACCGTAGCCCGGACCGTAACCGGGTCCGTACCCAGGTCCCTGCGGACCGAAGCCCGGACCGCCAGGCGGACCGTACCCGCCGTTGAAGCCCGGCGCGGAGCCACGCGAGGCGCGGCGGATGAGCGCGATGGCGCCGAAGATCACGAGCGCGCCGATGCCGAGGCACAAGAATGTGCCGATCGGCGAGCCGCTTCGCTCGCGGTTCGTCGACGTGCGATAGCCCGACCGAACGGGCGGCGCGTAGTTGTTGTACGGGTTGACGTTCTGCGGCGGCATGTACGCGGGGCCCGAGCCGACGAAGGTCTGCGCTCGGCCGAGGATCGCGTTGATGCCCATGCCCCACTGCGACTGCCGGAAGAACGGGTCGCCCGCGTCCTCGATCGATCGCCACGTCTGCGGACCGATGCGCGTCCCCGTCCCGAAACGAACGCTGGTGCGTCGAATGTTCGGCGCGATCGCGACGACCACGACGTTGGGCGCGCCGACCTGCGCGCCGACATGCCGGTCGAACGCGTTTCGATCGAAGAACGCGTTCGTCGTGAGGACGCGGACATCGAATGGATACATCGCGACCGCGCTCTGCATGGTGGCGCGCTCCATCGGCGAGAGCAGCGAGGCCTCGTCGCGGACAGCCAGCATCCCGGCCTCCGCTGTCGATGCGACGGACGAAACAGCGAGCGCCGCGGCGAGCGCCAGCGGCATCGTCACCCGACCCCAGGTCAACCGACGAGACACCAATCTTGAGAGAGCCATGTTCGGTCCTCCTTCACGCCAGCCGCTCATAGGGGGAAACAGCCTTGGGCAAGCGTGAGAACACGCGGAGGATAAAGCTCCCATCCGGGATAGCAAGCCGCGCTTTTTTCGCAGGATGCCCTCAGCTCGCTCGAGCGCCGTCCAGCGGACCGGCGTCCCGGGCGAACAACAGGGCGTGCGTCGCGAACACGAGCGGCACGATAAACAACGGGATCAGGACGAACGGCAGCCGCCCCGCCATCGCGATGAACCGCCCGTCCCGCTCGACGAGCGCCACGAACTGCGCGTGAAACACCACCGTGACGATGTCCACCAATCCGACGACGCCCCACGCTCGCCGCGCGAGCCGAGACGACGGCGCGCGCGAAGCAACCATCGCGAGCAGCGCAGCGCCGACACCCACAACCAAATCGCCCCAGCCAGCGTGCGACGCCCAACGCTCGGGCAACACGCTCTTGGCGCCGAAGAACACAAAGGCCGCGCCGATCGGGGCGCGCAGCGCCTGAAACCAAAGGATCCTCCTCGTCTCGATCCCGTCCACCGACGATCGAAACCGGGGCAGCTTTCGATAGGCCATCCACAGAAGCACGTTCGTCCCGAGCACCACCGCCGGAATCACTGGTGGCGCAATCCCCACGAACGCGCCTGCCGCTCCCGCGATCAGCACCGCCACCCCCCAACACCCAACGACCCACAGCACCGCGCCCTCCTTCGAGCGGCCCCGTCCATCACCCTCGACGTTCGTGACAATCGACTGCATCGTTAATCCTCGCCTTCTTCGACGAGCTCGATCTTCAACACGCATACCAAGGCCACGCCCGGCGACCCGCGTGGCGTCGAGCGCGTAAATCGCTGACGGCCTCGCGCGGCCCCAGTCGAGCCGCGCCTCGAGAGCTGTCAGATCTGACACGCGCCCGAATGAACCCCGGGGCGTGTCTGCTTCCAACCTCGGCGTCGAATGACAATCGCTCCGCCTTCGGTTGGCGACACGCGCCCGAATGAACCCCGGGGCGTGTCTGCTTCCAACCTCGGCGTCGAGTGACAATCGCTCCGCCTTCGGTTGGCGACACGCGCCCGAATGAACCCCGGGGCGTGTCTGCTTCCAACCTCGGCGTCGCTGGCGGCATCTTCATTGCTACGCTCGCGCTGTGACGTCCGCCGACGCGAGCTCGATCATCGCTGGCCGCGTGGCCGCCATCGCCGGCGGGTTCTTTCGCTTTCGTGCCACCCTCGTGCCGCCTGCCGCGCTCCTCGCCTGGATCGTAGCGATGGCGCACGGAGCGCCGCGATCGCAGCTCGTCGCGCTGGCGACGGGCATGACCGTCACCTCGCTGTTCTTCGTCTACGAAGCGCGACGCGCGGAGCGGCCGATGAGCGAGAACCGCTTCGCCGTGTCTCTCTCGGTCACGATCGTGGCGCTGGGCGCCGCGACGCTCATCACCGGAGGAATCACGAGCCCGATGCTCCCGTTGCTCTTTGCGCCGACCATCACAGCGTTCGCGGCATTCGCGCGCAGGCGTGCCTCGTTGGCCATCCTCGTGAGCTTCGTTTGCATCGTCATCGCGCTCTTCGCGCTGGGGGACCGAACGCCGTTTTCTCCGCTCGCGATCGAGGCGCGCGTCGCGCTGACGGCGTTGTTTTCGCTCGTGACCGCAGCGCTGCTCTGGTCGAGCGTCGCAGGGCTCGCCGACGGCTACACGCGCGCCGCAGCAGAGGTCGCGTCGCTCCGCGAGGACACCGTCGCGCGCGTGCTCGAGCGCTCTCGGGTGCTCGACGCGGTGGGCGCAAAAGTAGCCCATGAAATCAAAAATCCGCTGGCGGCGATCAAGGGTCTCGCGCAGCTCTCGCGCAGACAAGCGACGGACGAGCAGAGCGAGCGGAGGCTCGCGGTGATCGAGCGCGAGGTCGAGCGCATCGAGGCCGTGCTTCGCGACTACCTCACCTTCGCGCGGCCCTTCGACGCGCTCGAGCGCGAACCCGTGGCGATCGACGCGCTCGTCGAGCGAGTGCTCGCCGCGCTCGAGCCACGGGCTCAGCGCGCAGAGGTCACACTGCAGTACAAATCGCGCTGCTCAGCAGTGATACAGGGCGACCGACGCAAGCTCGAATCCTCCCTCATCAACGTCGGGATCAACGCGATCGAAGCGTCTCCCAGGGGCGCATCGGTGACGTTCGAGTCCGCCCAGCACGAGGTCGAGCGCGTATTGGTCACAGTTCACGACGAGGGCCCGGCGCTGAGCGCCGCGACCCTCGCGCGGATCGGCACTCCGTTCTTTACGACGCGCTCCGACGGGACCGGCCTCGGGGTCGCCATCGCCCGAGGGGCCGTCGAGCAACACGGCGGCACGCTCGAGCTCTCCTGCCCCGAGCGCGGAGGAACGACCGTCACGATCACCCTCCCCAACACCGAGGCGATCAGCGCATGAACGAGCTCGTGTTCATCGTCGACGACGAAGCGTCGATGCGCTTCATGCTGGCCGAGGTGCTCGACGCTGCGGGCTTCGAGACGCGCTCGTTCGACACCGCGCCGGCCGCGCTCGCGGCGCTCGCGGCGCTCGAAGAGAGCGACGCGAAGCGTCCGTCCGTGGTCCTGACGGACCTCGCGATGGAGGGAAGCGACGGAATGGCGCTGCTCGCGTCGGTGCGCGAGCGCGACGAGTCCCTGCCGGTCATCGTCCTCACAGCGCGCGGCAGCGAGCGAGCGGCGGTCGCCGCGATGAAGGCCGGAGCGTACGACTACCTGACCAAACCCGCGGACATCGACGAGCTCGCGCGCGCCGTGGCCCGCGCCGTCGAAGCCAAACAGCTCCGCGATCGCGCGCGGGCGCACGAAGTCGAGCGGGTCGTCGGCGCGCCCATCATCGGAGCCAGCGCGCCGATCCGCGCGCTGCTGCGAGACGTTCGGCGGCTCGCGCGGCTCGGCGCCCCGCTGCTGCTCCGCGGCGAGACAGGAACAGGAAAGGAGCTCTTCGCATCGCTCGCCCACGCCGCGAGCGCACGCGCTGGTGGACCTCTCGTTCGCTTCAATTGCGCGGCGATCGCGTCGGAGCTCGCCGAGAGCGAGCTGTTTGGCCACGTCCGCGGAGCGTTCACTGGCGCGCAGCGCGCTCACGCTGGCTACTTCGCGCGCGCCCACCGAGGCACCCTCGTGCTCGACGAGGTCGGCGAGCTACCCCTCGCGATTCAGGCGAAGCTCCTTCGAGCGCTACAGCACGGCGAGGTGCAGCCGGTCGGCGCGGGGCGCGTCGAGACCGTCGACGTACGGGTGGTCGCGTCCACCAACCGAGACCTGCGCGCAGAGGCGACGGCCGGCAGGTTTCGCGAGGATCTCTACTATCGCCTCGCGGTGTTCGAGCTGGTGGTCCCGCCGCTGCGCGACCGACGCGAGGACATCCCGGCGCTCATCGAGCACTTTCGACAGAGATTCTGCAGAGAATTCTCCCTCGACGACGTTCGCCTCTCGCCCGGGCTGACGAGCGCGCTCTCCGCCCGAACGTGGGCAGGCAACGTGCGCGAGCTCGAGAGCGCCGTCGCGCGCATGCTCGCGTTCGCGACGAGCGACACGGTGGACGTCGAAGCGCTCGAGCGGCTCGGACCCGACGATCGAGCGGGCCCAGCGAGCGACGCGGCTGACGCCAGGGCGCAAGAGGATCGCGACGCGCCGCTCCGCGAGCGGCTCCAGTCCTTCGAGCGCGCCGAGCTCGCGCGGGCCCTTGATTCATGCACAGGAAATCAAAGCGAGGCCGCCCGCCGCCTCGGCCTCACGCGCGCCTCGCTCATCGACAAGTGCAAGCGCTACGGAATCTCGCTCAAACGATGAGCGGCCCATCGGTCCGAGCACGCACGGCGCCACACTACGGGCAGGGAAACAGCGCTTCGAGGTCCGCCGACGCGCGCCCCGCCTGCGTCGTCGTGATCGACTCTCCCGCGCGTAGCTCGGCGATCGCCCTGGTCACGACGCCCGCGGCCACGCTCGCTCGCCGCGACGCCCACGATCCCCGAGACCAGCGCTCGATGCCGTTGGCGAGCAGCGGCCCGACGACGCCGATCCACGCCGCGTGCGCTCGACGCTCAGCGGCGCGTACGGGGTCTCCGTCCGTGCTCGCAAACGCGCGCAGTCGCGATTGAACGATCAGCACGATCCCGCGCGTGAGCGCGGCGTCTTGCTGGTTGCGAGCCCGCTCGCGGAGCATCTCGTCGGTCGCGGGCATGGTCGTCCCACCGTCGCTCATGCGACCGCCATCGAGGTCGCGCCAGCAACGCACCGCGAGCATCGCGTCCCAGATGCGGTCGTGCGCGACGCGACCGGAGTCTCCGAGCGCGAGCAGCGAACGGGCGAGGCCGAACTGCACCGCGTCGTTGCGGCCCGCCGTTCCAGCGTAGTAGCCGGCGGCCGAGTCGCAGTCGGCGCGGACCGGAGCGCACGTAAGCGACTCTTTGTACGCCGAGAGATACAGCCACCATTCGTAGACACCCTGGATTCGGGCGGCGTGAACGCGGGACGATCCCATCCCCGCCATCCCCGCTGCGAGGCTGTCGTTGAGCACCGCGTTGAGCGAGACTGGCCCAGCGCAGTAGTCCATGTTGGCCATGGCGTTCGCGGCTGTTCCGCAGAAGTCCTGGTAGGTCGAGTTGAGGGCCAGGCCTGCGGGAACGGCGTAGTGCTCGTCCGCGCGACGTTGAAAGCGCGTCGCCACTCCCGTGTCTCGAAAGAGAAACTCCGCGCTCGTGTTGGCGCCCGCGTCGACGGAAGCCGCGACGAACTCACTCGGCGCCGGGTCCCGCGTCGGATCGAAGAATCCACCGGGAGCCTCGAGCGCACCGAGGCGCGCGACCCGCACCGGCGCCGCAGCGGACATGCTGAAGTACGGATACCGATTGGGATCGGACACCGCCATGCAGCCGCTCCACGGCGCGGCCCAGCTCGCCATCGCCGTCCGTGGCTGAAAGTCTGTCGCCGCCGGCGAACAAATCGGAGTCACCACGTCCGCCGCATCCCCTGCATCTGGCGCACTCGATGCGTCGATCACGTCGGGACCAGCCTCCATCGCGACGTCTTCGGGAGTCACGACGTCACCACCATCGCCCTGCGCCATGCTGTCGACGCCCGTATCCGCGACCGCGTCGACGGGCTGCACGTCGTTGGTCGGCCGAGGCGTCTCGCAGGCGGCGGCGAGCAGCGAAACTCCAAGCCCCCAAATTCTCCTATGTTTGTTCATCGGAATCTCCTCGTGTTCATCAGCTCGATCGATGACCCGCGCGCACGCGGACCGTACTTCGTTCACCAACCCGCAGCGGCCTGGACGAGCAGACCGCGACCCGGTCCGTTGACGCTCGATCCGTGCACTCGCCATGCCGTGTCGAAGACGTTTTCGAACACCGCGTTGATCCTCAAGAAGCGCGACACGCGCGCGCCGACGCGCAGGTCCAGAAGCGCGTAGCCCGGCGTTCCGCCAGCGGGAATCCTCGGATCGAGCGTGTCTTGGTACGCGAGCCGATCTTGCGCCGTCGCCCAGCGAAACGCGCCGCCAACATAGGTCTCTCGGCTCACCGCGAACCTGCCCTCGACCGTCCCCTGCAACGGAGGAACGCGCGACAGCGGCAACCGTGGCGCACCCGCCTCGAGCGGGCTCGTCGCCTCGCCCCACGCGTAGCTCACCGTCGCTGTGCCCTCGAAGCGCGAGCCCGCCCGCACCTTGAGCGCCGCCTCTGCGCCGAGCAGCCAGGCGGCGTCTTTTACGTTCACGAGCGCGATCCGCGAGCTCGACATCGCGCACAGTCCGCCGCCGCCCGCGCAATCCGAGAGCGTTCGCGGCGCGCGCACCATCGCGCCGTCGATCCGCATGGCGAAGCCCCACGCGTCGAGCTCGATCGGCTGCGTGCGCAGCCGCGCCCCGAGCTCGTATGTCGTCGATCGCTCCGGCGCGAGGTTGGGGTTCTCTATTTGAAAACCTGGGCCTGTAATCTGTCGCGACGTCAGGTCGTCGAGGTTGGGCGGACGAAACCCCTGGTCGATGTTGGCGAACAGCGCGAGGCTGGCGATGGCACGCCATTCGAGTCCGGCTCTCGCGACGAACGCGCCCCAGCCACGCGCAACGGACTGCGACGCGGAGATCGGCTCGCTCGGCGCGTTCGCGTACGCGAAGGCGAAGCGACCGCCAGTGCGCAGAACGAGCTTGTCTCGCAGCGCGAACTCTCCCTCGCCAAACGCGCCGCCAGACCAGTAGCTCGAGCCGTCCACGTATTGACCGCGCGGCGAATCGATGACGAATCCCGAGCGATTCACCGTCGCCCACTCGGCGCTCTGGACGGTGTCGCGCCACGCGTCGAGCCCGTAGCGCACCGTGAGCCCCACCGCGCCATATCGCGAGATGGGCATCCTCGGCGTCGCGCCGCGCGCGCTGAGGCCGATTGTGTCCACCGAGTCGATCCACCCCTGACTCGTGAAGCCCGTCGGGTTGTCGAAGCGCCTTCGCTCGTACGAGCGTTGATAGGACACCGTCACCGACAGATCCCGGATCGAGCCGACATCGCCGCGCAGCGTGCCGTAGGCCATCGTGCGAAATTGCTCTTCGAAGCGCATGCACGCGCGATCGCTCGCCCACGTCGGCGGACACAGATCCGTCCGCGGGGCGTCGAACATCCGGTATCCGTACACCGCCGCGATCGCCTCGAGCTTCGGGCGCACCCGCACGACCACTCGTCCGTCGAACGTGAACTCTCGAAACCCAGTGCCGCGCTGCGTGGCGCAGTCGTCCTCGAGCACCGGCGTTCGCGCCAGAGACCCGTCGGCGAGCGAGCGCACCCCGCCTCGACAACGATCGATCGTCGATGGGGCTGGCGTTCCGTCCGCGAGCAGGCGGCGATCGCCGTTTCCCCCGCGAAGCGGCTGCGCCACGCGATACCCGACGCCCGCGACGAGCGCGACGCGATCGCTGAACTGCGCCTCCACCTCGCCGCGCGTGCCCGGCGATTGGTCCGCGCTCGTGTACGTGGCGAACGCCCGAGCGCGCACCGCCACGCCGCGCACCGCGGGATCGAACCGCGGCGCGATCGGCCTCGCGATGATCACGCCCCCGATCGCGTCGCTGCCGTAGCGAACAGACGCGCTGCCTCGCTCGACGTCGATGTGCTCGACGCTGCCCACGTCGACCGTGAAGAAGTACTGATTCGGTCCCTGGCGATAGAGCGCGTTGTTCAGCCGAACACCGTCGAACAACAGCAACACATGCTGCCCCGTCACGCCGCGCACGTACGGCGACGCCTGCCCGTGCGCCGTCTGTTGAATCGCGACTCCTGGCTGAAATCGCAGCGCGTCCGGCGCGCTTCGAACGACCCGCTCGTCCATCTCGCGACGCGCCGTCGTCGACACCGCCCGCGCGTCGTCCGATCGCGCCTCAGCGCCACGATCAGCGCGCACCACCACGCCCGACGTTCGGTCGCTCGAAGGACGCGCAGCAGGCCTCAATTGCGCAGAGACACGCGATGGAAGAGCCCCCATCACGAGCACCGCGAGCAACGTCGACGTCCACCGGGTAAGCAAGACCGCGGCTCAGGACCCTACCGAGCACAGGCTCGATCCGCGTCCGTGCTTTCCCCTACGAATTCAAAACGGTTGACTTAGTTGCTATCTGCAACTAAGATCCTGTCGTCGAGCCCAGTGCCGGTCACTGAGCTCGTCCAACGCTCGCCTCGCGGCCCCTCCGGGCCGAACGGAGGGTTCAACGCCATGCGCCGCATCTACGTCGACGTCGATACACAATACGACTTTTGCGCGCCCGGCGGCGCGCTCTTCGTCGAGGGAGCGCCGCAAGCCGCCGCGCAGTGCGCCCGCATCATCGGACGCGCCGTCGACGAAGGCGCCGCGATCGTCGGCTCGGTCGACTCGCACGCCCACGACGCGTGGGAGTTTTCGAGCAACGATCGACGCGGTCCCAACGGAGAAAAGCCCAACTTTCCTCCGCACTGCGTCAAGGGGACGCGCGGCTGGCTCAAGCTCGAAGAGACGCTCACGCGGCGCTTCGTGTTCGTGCCCGTCGACGCGTCGACGCCGCGCGTTCCTGAGGGCACCGACGCTGTGTACTTCGAAAAAGAAGTGTACTCGCTCTTCGCCAACCCCAACGCCGCCCGTTGGCTCGATGTCCTCTGCCGCGGCGAGCCCGCGGAGTTCGTCGTGTTCGGCGTCGCGACGGACTACTGCGTCCGCGCCGCGGCGCTCGACGCGCTCTCGTGGGCAAAGGCCAGCGGGGGACGCGTCGCAGACAGCCGCGTGATCGTCGTTCGCGACGCCATCGCAGGGGTCGCCAAAGAGAGCACCGACCGCGCGCTCGCCGAGCTCCGCGCCGCGGGCGTATCGCTGCCAAACTACGACGAGCTCTTCTCGCGCTGAGCCATCGCTCACTCAACGATCAACCATCATCACCATGCCCAACTCTCCACCCTTCGATCGCGCGCGCTTCGAGCAGCCGAGCCTCACCGTCGACGTCGTCGTCTTCGCGATGCGCGAAGCCGCCATCAACCTGCTCGTGATCGAGCGCGGGATCCCTCCCTTCGAAGGACGCTGGGCGTTGCCTGGAGGGTTCGTCGTCCCCAGCGAGACCGTAGAGCGAGCAGCGGCCCGCGAGCTAGAAGAAGAGACAGGCCTCACCGGCGTGTACCTCGAGCAGCTCTACACGTTTTCGGCGCCCGACCGAGACCCGCGCGGTCGCGTCGTGAGCGTCGCGCACATGGCGCTTCTGCCCGCGGATCGAATCGACGCGGTCCGCGGCGGCAGCGACGCGCGACGCGCCGAATGGGTCGCGATCCCCGAGGCGATCGAGAAGGTCGAGCCCGCCGGACTCCCCGCCCCTGGCGCGCGCAGCCGAAAGAAGCTCGACGCACGCGAGCCTCACTTCGCGTTCGACCACGACGTCATCGTCGCCACCGCGCTCGCCCGCTTGCGAGGGAAGCTCGAGTCCACAACGCTCGCGTTTCAACTATTGCCCGAGGAGTTTACGCTCACCGAAGCGCAGCGCGTGTACGAGGCCATCCTCGGTCGAGCGATCGACAAAGTCACCTTTCGTCGCAGGCTCACGCAGCTCGAGCTCGTCGAAGAGACCCCGCGCATGCGCCGCGGCGCGCACCGCCCAGCGCGGCTCTACCGCGCAGCGCCCCGAGACAGCGTCTGGATCTAAGCGAGCCTTCTCGGCCCCGCTCAGCGGCCGAGCCAGCGTCGAAAGATCGCTTCGTCCCACCCGCCGAGGATTTCTCCTCCGCACGCCAGCGTCGGAGCGCGAAGCGTCCCGCTGGTGCCGAGAAACGCCTTCGCGATCTCGTCGTCCGTCGCCTTCTTGGGATCGAGCTCGACGAGCTTCGCTCCCTTCTTGGCGTACGCCTTCGAAAACGTCCGCACGAGCGCGACGGTGTCCGCGCGGGACACCGGCTCCTTGCGCACGTCTTCGAACTCGAACTCGACCTTGTTTCGCGCGAGAAACTCCCGCACCGGCTTGCAGCCCGTTCAGGCCCGCCCGTAGAACCGAATCGTCTCTTTCGCCATCGCTGATCCCTTTGCTACCACCGTCGCGGAGAGCATCGCCACTCGACGGCAATCACCGAACCCGACGCGCCCGAAACGGGAGCATCTTCTGCATCGTCGAGAGCGCGAAGCGGTCGAGGTCGAGGTGCTCGCCCACCGCCGGCGATCCGTCCGGCGTCTTCGCGGTGTATCGCGCGTAGAAGGGCGAGCTCTCGACGCGACGAACGTCGCGCAGCGCCGTGCGGTCGTCGACCATGAGCCGCGCGGGCTCCATCAGCGTCCATCCGCCCATCTTGAGCTCCATCGCGCGAGGCTCGAGCCGATGGTCGATGTGAAGGCGATCCCGTGAGAGCTCGAGGTCGAGCACTCGACGCGTTCCGTCTCGCAGCGCGCGGTCGTAGCGGATGCGCGTGCGCGACGGCTCGTGCGACCGCGCCCAATGCCAGCGCAGAAAGGCGTCGCCGAGCCGCTCGTCACCGTGATTGACGTCGTGATACCCGCTGCCCGCAAACCGAATCGACGGCGAGCTGAACGTCGCGTCCACGCGACAGCGAGGCGCGATCGGCGCCCATCGATGCGCGCCCGCTCGATCGAGCACAAACGGCCCCGTCGAGGGCGTCGCGCTCCCGCCGTCGGGCGTGAAGCGAACGCGCCCGCGCAGCGACAGCGGAAGGCCGAAGCGAGGCGGCTCGTCGTCGAGCGACAGCTCGTACGCGCCGTCGCGCTGCTTGATCAACCGGTTGCGCCCGATCGAGAGCCCCGCGTCGAGCGTCCCCTCGAAGGACGAGTACTCCGAGAAGATCCACCGCGATCGAAGCGGCCCGCCGCGCTTGCTCGAGAGCGCGACGTTGATCGCGCTGTGCTCGCGCGGCCGCGCTCGTTCGCCTCGCGCGAGACGCTCGAAATACCAGGGAGAAAACACGCTGCCGACGAAGAAGATCACGACGAGCGCGTGCTCGCCGTCGTCGGACGTCGCGTCGAAGTACCACCACTGGTAGGCGCCGGGCCGGTCTGCGTCGATCGCCAACGACTCCTCGACGCTCGAGGGAGAGCGCAGCGGTTCGTCCGCGCTGTGATCACCGAAAGAGTCCGCGCGGTTCACTGTCGTCACTGAATCACCGTTCATCGTTGCTGCCAGCTGCGCTCAACGCGCCAGAGATGACGCGTCCTCGCGGATCAGCGTCGATGCGTGTTCGCCCCCGAGGGTCACCATCGCGACGCCGCCGCCCGGGTGCGCGCTGCCGCCGACGAGGTAGAGCCCGCGCAGCGCGTCGACGCGCTGCTTCGGGCGTCGAAAGGGAGCCGTCGTTCCGTGAGGAGCCTCGCCGTAGATCGCGCCGCCCACGCTGCCGAGCGCGGCGATGTCCAGAGGCGTCACCCTCGAACGCACACGAATTCGAGACGCGACGTCGGGAAGCAGCTCGCTCAACCGATGCACGATCGCCTCGTCGACGCGCGCCACCTCCGGGGACCCTTCGCTCCAGCGCTCGGGCTCGTCTCCCGTCGCGGGCGCGTTGACCAGCACGTACAGCGAGTGGCACCCCTCGGGCGCGACGCCCGCCTCGGTCAACGACGGTACGTTCACGTAGATGGTGGGATCGGTGGGGGCGACGCGGCGCCGGTAGATGTCCGAAAACTCCCTCGAATAATCGCGAGGAAAATACAGCGTGTGGTGCGCCAGCGGGCTCACAGGACCCTCGACGCCGAGCAGCAGCGCGTAGCACGACACGCTTCGCTCGCGCTTTCGCAGCGCCGAGAGCTCGAGCTCCTTGGCGCACCGCGCGAGAAAGCTCTCAGCCGCCGTCTGCGGGTCGACGTTGACCACGACCGCGTCGCAGCGAATGGGCTCGGGCTCTCCTTCGACGCGCACGCCCCAGACGCGCTCGCGCTCGACGAGCACCTCTTGGACCTTCGCGCCGCAGCGGATCGTCGCGCCCTTGCCCTCGATGCGCGCGGCGAGCGACCGCGCGATCGCCGCCATTCCGCCACGCGGATGCATCGCGCCCATCGTGCACTCGACGTGCGCGATGTTCGCGTACGCCGCGCTCGTCAGCGACGGATCACCGCCGACGTACGTCGCGAAGCGCTCGACGAACATCCGAAGCTGCGGCGAGCGAAAGTACTCGCGCGCCAGACCCTCGAGCGTCCCGAGGTTCTTGCCGAGCTTGACCGCGCCGAGCCCGCGCTTGAGCACCCGAAGCGTAAACGCCGAATACCCCGTGAACGGAACCTCGAGGTACGGCTCGCTCGCGTACCGCCAGATCGTCGCGGCGTGCTCGATGAATTTCTTGTAGGCGGCGCCCTCCCCCGCGAACACCGCCTCGATGTTGCGGGCCGTCTCGTCCGGGTCCTGCACGACGTCGACCCGCGCTGGCCGCCCGTCCTTCGACGAAAAGAAGTACCTGGTTTCAGGATGGATCGGCGAGAGCCCTACGTCGCGGTCGAGATCGCCTCCCACCGCGCGAAACGCCCGGCGAACGACGTCCGCCATCGTCAACAAAGTCGGCCCCGTGTCGAAGCGAAACCCGTCGATCACCCGACGACCGGCTTTGCCGCCCACCGCAGCGGTGGACTCGAAGACGCGAACGCGGTGGCCCTGCGACAAAAGATGCGCCGCGGCCGAGAGCCCGCCCATCCCCGCGCCGATCACGACAATGTCCAGTGCCATGCTGTTCGACGTACGATGCCACGGCACAGCGATCGGTTTCGTCGGTTATCGCTGGAGCCGTTCGAGCGAGAACCGGGCGACCGCCGAGAGCTTTCCCGCCGTCGAAACCCGCGCCCTGCCCTCGAGCACGTCCCACCCTCTCGCTTCGAGCACCGTCAGGATCTCCGAGTAGGCTGCGCGCATCACCGTCGTCGCCGCGCGACCGGCGGCCGACGTGATCATCCCGATCCCCTCGTCCGCGCTCGCGTACCGCGCGCGGGCGCGCCCTGCGTACTCGGCCACGAGCTCGCGCAACGCGGGCGACGCCGTGTCGCGACCGAGCTCGTCTCGCGCGATCCCGTACCGCGCCAGGGCGGTCTGCGGTAGGTACACCCGGCCGCGCTGACGATAGTCCTCGCGCACATCGCGAAGGATGTTGGTGATCTGCATCGCGACGCCCAGGTCCGTCGCGCGCGGCAGCGCCTCGGGGCCGCTGGTGCCGAACAGCTGCGCCATCATGGCACCCACCGTCCCTGCCACGAGATAGCAGTATCGCTCGAACTCTTCGTCGTCCGCGATCTGCTCGAGCGTCACGTCCCACGCGACGCCGTCGATCAGCTCGTCGAACGGGCGACGCTCGAGCGCGAACCGCCGCGTCGTATCCCGCAGCGCCGCGAGCGACGGATCCTCCAGAACGTCGAACGAACACACAGCGTCGAGCATCGCGCGAAGCGATCGAACGCGACGCTCGAGCTCGTCGCGCGGGGCTCCCTCGGCCTCGTCGATCGCGTCGTCGATGCGTCGGCAAAACGCGTAGACCGCGTACGCGCCGCGGCGCGTGTGACCCGCGAGCGCGTGCGACGCGAGGTAGAAGCTCGCGGCGTGCGCGCGCGTGGTCTCGCGGCAGGCCTCGTATCCCCGCGCGACGAGCGCGGCTTCAGCGCGGCTCACAGAAGGTCCATCGCCAGAGCGCGCGATCGATCGAGCGCGACGTCGCTGATCGAGCTGAGCCCGCGCTGCTGAAAGCGCTGCGCGGAATAGAGCGCGCGCGGATCGGACTCGTGCTGACCGCTCCACGCCGCGTGCGCAGACAAGAGCGCGAGGGACAACGATCGAGCCAGGGTCATCGCGATCGCCCTCGCCGACGCCTCGACGATCGCGAGCTGATCGCCGTGCGCAGAGAGCGCCTCGAGCGCCTGCTGCGCCGCGTAGAAAGCTGCCCTCGCGCACACTCCCGCGCCCCCGTCGCCCGCGAGCGCAACACACCGGCGAACCTCGTCGAGCACTGCCTCCGCCGCCTCGGGCCTGGCGAGCGCCTTGAGCACGTCCAGAGACAGGACGTTGGTTGTCCCCTCCCAGATTGGCAGCACCTGCGCGTCCCGCAAGAGCACGGGAAGCCCGGTGTCTTCGACGTAGCCCGCGCCGCCGAAACACTCGAGCGCCTCGCTCGTGATCGAGACCGCCTGCTTGCCCGTCATCAGCTTCGCGAGCGGGGTCATCACGCGAAGAAGCTGCTCGCCTTGCGCGTCGAGCGCGCGGTCGTCGTCCTGACCGAGCAGCTCGCACACGCGAAACGTCAGGTGAAATGCCGCCTCGAACTCGCACTGCATGTCCGCGAGCGTCTCGGCGTGCAGCGGCTTCTCTGCGAGGGTCGCGCCGAAGGCGACGCGCTTTCGAGCATAGTCTCGCGCGAGCGACAGGCCGCGACGCATCGCGCTGATCGAGCAGATCGCGTTCCACGTGCGCGTACTGTTGAGCATCGGCGTGATCGCGCGAACCCCGTCGCTGGTGCCCACGACGGCGACCGCGGGCGTGTCCCTGAGCTCGAGCTCGGCCGTCGGCACCTTTCGCGTGCCGAGCTTGTCCTTCAGGCGATTGATCGTGATGTTCTCGAGCCGTCCCTCGCTGTTGCGAAGCTCGACGTAGAACAACGCCAGCCCCTTTCCGCCGCGCGGATTGCCCTCGGGCCGCGCGAGGGTGAGCGTCATCTCGCTCGTGGTCGCGCTCGTGAACCATTTGGTCCCCGACAAGAGCCATCGTCCGTCGCCAGCGCTGCGCGCCACGGTCTCGCTCAGCCCGACGTCGCTGCCGCCAGTGCGCTCGGTCATCCACTGACCGCTCGTCCACATCGTGCTGGCATCGCGCGAGGTGAGGCGAGGAATCGCTCGCTCGATGAGCGCCTTGTTGCCGTGCGCCAGCAGCGTCCGCGCCGCGCCGTCGGTCATCGCGAGCGGACAGGTGTACACGTCGCTCGACGGCGCAAAGAGATACACCAACGCGAACTGGGCGACGCGCGAGAGCGACCCGTACGCCCGCTCGTAGCCGGTCGCGACGAGCCCGTACTTCGCGGTGACCTCCTTCGCGCGCTTCCAAAGCGGCGTCAGCTCGATGCGATCGACGCGATTGCCCCACGGGTCCCACGACGTGAGCACCGGCTCGTTCAAGCGATCTTCGAGCGAGAGCGGGTGAAGCTCGTCGCGCACGACAGCCGAGAGCGACGCGAGGTCGGCCTCGAGCTTGGATCGCGCGTCTCCCGCGGCGAACGTCCGCGCGAGATACGAACGGAGAACGCGGTCGGTCGAGAACGGATCTTCGAGGGTCGGAGGCTGCTGAAAGAACGCCATGGGGTCTGTCGGATCCACTTACCGCGTCCGCAGACCTCTGGGGAAGAGCCTCACCCCACGCCGCCGCAGCGCCACGTAAACGACAGCGACCGCAAAATCGGCGTCGCCACCATCGGCATCGAGACAGGAACGAACGTCACCGTGATTCGCGCGAATCGCCCGAGGTTCATCACGCCGGCTTCACGCAGCTTCTGCGCGATGTTGATCGGCGAGCGCATCATGGGGGCGCTTCCCAGCGAGATCGGTCTCGCCATCGCGAGACCCGTTCGGCTGTCGGCGATCTGAATGGAGAACACGAGCGAGGTGCCCGCGGGCGTCTCTGCGTTCCAGTAGAGCTCGCCGTACGTGCCGCCCTCGCAGGTCTCGTAGTCCTCGCTGTAGGTCCCTCGCCCGATCACGAGTCGTCGCACGGCGCCCGTGAAGTCCGTGTATGTATACACCTGGTTGGGTCCGCTGAAGCTGGTCCAGCGATTCATCGCGGGCTCGTAGCGCACCAGCGGCGAGGGCATCGCGGCCGACGCGACCCAGATGTTGCCTGCGCGGTCAGCGCCGAGCGCCGTCGGCTGCTGGTGAGGCACCGTCGGCGTGAGCGCCGTCACACGAGAGGACGGGACCGTCGCGTCGGGCATGAAGTCATCGGCGTTGAAGTACCCGATGCGCGTCGGCCCGGTCCAATCGCCGCTCTGCGACAGCGGAACCCACACGCGATTCATCGGGTCGACCGTGATGCCGAGGCCCGCGCCTCCGCCCGGCGGAAGATGCGCGGACATATCGACGCGCGTCCATCGTCCCGTCATCGGGTTGTAGCCAACGACGTCGCGGCAGGTTCGGCCAGAGAGCCAGATCCGACCGCGCACGTCCGTGGTGATTCCGTAGGATGCCCCGCAGTTTCCACGGGTCGCGCTGGGGACGTCGACGTGCGGACCGACGGTGCCAGTCGTGACGTTGACAGGCGTGATGCGCGCGCTGATCGAGTGCTGCCACAGCGTGCCGTCCGGAGTGACGACGGCGCCGTACGCGCACGTCGCGAGCGGGACGGCGCGAATCGTCTCGCCGGTCCTCGGGTTGAGCCGAAACAGCCCCGCGTTGCCCATGGTGGTGCCGGTCGCGCACGAGCCCACCCAGGGATATCCCTGGGGAAACATCTCGTCGCCCTGATCGATCGCGATCGACCGAAGCACCGCGTTGACCGGACCAACGTTGGCCGTCCACAGCACGCATTCGTCCTGACCGAACGGCCTCACGTCGCTCGGCCCCGAGCTCGTGTCGATCATCCCGTTGCCGTTGCGATCGAGGCAGTCGCGACGATCCGCGGCGATCTTCGTCACCGTGCCCTGCATCATGAACGCACGATTGGCGACGTACGCGTCGCCCACGCCGTCGACGACGGTGCGGGACGGCATGTTGCAGCCATTCTCCCAGCAGCATCGGTTGACGCACTCGCCCGAGGGCAATCCAACGCGATAGCGGCCGATCTCGGTGCCGGTGTTGGCGTCCCACTTCGAGAGCGTGCTCTCCGCGGTGTTGGGGATCCACAGGTAGTCCGCGCGGCGCGACTCTGCGCGCACGATGAGGCCGCCCGAGGGCATGTCGAACGCGACGCCCTGCTGACCCTCGTCCGAAAACGGTCGACCGCTGGTGCCCGTGCGCACGGAGTTGCACGACGTGTCTCGCGTCCACTCGCAGAGCCCGCGCGCGTTGCACACGTCGATGGTGCAGCCCTCTTGATCGTCGCAGTCGAGGTTGTCGCCACACGCGCGAACGACGCCGCCCTCGCCAGCGCCCGTGTCGGCAACGACTCCGCCGTCGCCACCGTCACCGCCGCCGCCTCCATCCTGCGAAGCGCCATCGACGCGAGCGTCGCCTGTCACGATCCGCCCTCCGTCCCCTGCATCCGTCGGGTCGAAGGGCGTCCCGCCCTCGCTGCACGCGACGAGCGCGACAGAGGACAGCAAGGCCAAGGTCAACGAAAGGCTGAAGCGCATGATCAATGACTCCTCGAAGATCGCTCACGAAGCGATCTCCCGGAGTGTACGCGAAAACGCAAGCGCAGGCAGCGGCCGCGACGGCGAACGCGCAGCGCTCTTCGCGCGGCGGAGCGTTCTATCCGTTGAGCTTCTCGATGAGCTCGGCGAACACGCGTCGCGCTTTGGGCAGCTCGGTTCCCGGCAACGAAATCGCGCCGACGACGGGATGACCGCCGCCGCCGTACTGCTCACAAAGCTCGGCGACGTTGTGGTTGCGGGGCTTCGATGACCAGGGATTGAAGCCCACCGACAGCTTCGCGCGCCGCGGCGTCCACGCCAGCACAACCGAGTACATCGCCGTCGGAAAGAGCTTGTAGCCCACGAACTTCGCGACCGTGTCGAGCGGCTGCTCGCTGAGGTCGAAATGCGCGACGACGCCCTTCTGCTCGCCGACGCGCGCCATGCGCTCGGTGAGCGCGGCCTGGCGCTCGCGGATCGGACCGATGCGCGCTTGCACGATGGGGCTGCGCGCGATCGCGTCGAGGCCTTCGTTCGCGAGCCGCGGGATGATCTCCGAGCAAAACGCGTCGTCGCCGCACTCTTGAACGACCGCAGTGATCGCCAGCGCGGGCTCGTCCAGGCTCGTGGCGATGTCGGCGTTGGCGAAGCGAGCGGCGTCGACGATGTCGGCCCAACGAATCATTTCGCTGAGGTCCGGCGCCTGCCAGCCGGTGTGCTCGCGGAGGATGTCCGCGATGAACTGCGTGCACGAGCCGTAGGCCCCGTCATGAAACTTCTTTCGCGTCGTGTCGGACTCGAAGTGCGCCTTCGAGCCCGGTTCTTGAAACGCGCTCACGTGGTGATCGAAGTACCAGGTGAGCAGGGGGCTCTGCGTGTAGCGAAAATCGAGGATCGCGTTGATCGCGCCGTCGACCAGCTTGTCCGCGATGGGCGGAGCGTTGGGCTCGTACGCGAGGCCCTTGTAGATGAAGCTGCGCTGGTTCTCCCGTTCGCGGAGGTACCTGGTGAAAATCGCGGCGCTGCACGCGCCATCGAAACAGTGCCCGTGGTGGGCAATCACGACGTCGCTCACCAGCGGACGAGAGCACGGGCGACGGGGCACCCGTCAACTCGAGACAACAACTGCCAACCAAGTTGACACACAATCCGCGAGAATCCGTGTAACTGTATCAATACACACTCAACGAAATGCTGGCATACCCATTGCTCGAGAAAACCTCTCAGGAGGTATTGCGAAATGAACAAGTCCCCCGCGAAGCCAGCGAACGCAAAACGAATCATTTGGGTCACTGCAGCCGCAGTCAGCGCAGGCTGTCTGGACCGACCCGTGGCCTCGGTCCGACCGCAGATCCAGTCCGCGGCGCAATACGTCGCGTCCGCAGACCGCACGGATCGAGTCGACCTGCTCGTGGTCGTCGACAACTCGGGCTCGATGGCGGCCAACCAGAGCAACCTGATGGCGCAGCTCGGCCCGATGATCGAGCAGCTCGTCTCGCCTCGGTGTCTCTCTCGCGCCAACCCAAGCGCCGCGCCGCACGCGTGCGATTCGCGCAACGCGGACGACGTCCCGCAGTACCCCGCGGTCAAGGACCTTCACGTCGGCGTGATCTCGACCGACCTCGGAACGGCCGGGCAGCTCGACTGCGGCTCGACGGGCGCGGCCTCGATGACCGGCGACGACGGGCTGCTCAACCCGATGCGCTTCGGCGCTGCGATGGCGCAGCACCTTCCGTGGAGAAACCCGGCGCTTCCAGCGGGGTTTCGCTCGGCATCGTGCGGGATGGACCCGATGCGGTTTCCTCGGTTCATCGGCTTTTGCTCGAACGAGGCGGACGCGAGCTGCGACGCGCCGGGCGCGGACACATCGACGCGAGATCCGGCGCTGTTCTCCGAGTGGTTTCGCTGCAACGCCGGACTCTTCGTCGGAGGCTGCGGCATCGAGCAGCCCCTCGAGGCCGCGTGGCGCGCGCTCGTCCACCACGACGCGCGATCACTCCCAGGAAACACCAGCCAGAACGCGGGATTTCTCCGCGAAGAGGCGCTCCTCGCGATCGTCGTGCTCACGGACGAAGAAGACGGCTCCGTTCGCTTGTGCGATCGAGACGAGGGCTTCTCTGCGCAGACCGGAAGCGCCTGCTCCGACGCGCGCACCGTGTTTCGGCCGGACAGCCGCGAGTGGGCCAACGCCGTCACCGCCGGCGGGCAGCAAGACATCAACGGGCGGTTCTACGGCTACCGCCCCGGAAGCGCGCAGGACCCGACGTGGTCGGTCGATCGCTACTTCAACCGCGCCGCCGCCGAAGCGCCCGGTCGGTGGTCGCGAGACCTGCTCTCGCTCAAGCCGGGACACCCCGAGCGAATCGTGTTCGCGGCGATCGCCGGCGTTCCGCTCGCGGTGCCGACGCGCAGCGTCGATGGGCAGCAGCTCACCGATTGGGCCGCGCTGCTCGGAGCTCCGGGCCCCGGTGGCGCCGATGATTTCGTGGGTCGCGACGTCTCGACGGCCGCTGCAGGGACGCAAGGCGCAGCGGGCGCCTGGTCGATGCGCGGCGCACGCGCGGCGGGCTGCGAGCACGTCGAACCCGCGTGCCGTCGCGAGGGATCGACGCCCCACCCGACCAACGCCTGCGCGGCGACCGGCACTGTGCCTGGGCAGTACATGGCGTTTCCCTCGCGCCGCGTGATCGAGCTCGCGCGACGGTTCGACGAGAGCCCCGTCTGCAACGGCGCGCCGTGCCGCAACGGAATCGTGACCTCCATCTGCTCGTCGGACTATCGCGGAGCGATGTCGTCGATCGTCGAGAAGATCCAGCGTCGACTCGAGACGCCGTGCCTGAACCGCGCGCTCGACACCAGCCTGGATTCGACCGGCGCCGTTCGGGCGACGTGCATCGTGCGCGAGGCGCAGCCCGACGGAACGACCAGCTGCGATCGGTCCCGCGGACGGCTTCCCATCGATGGCGAGCGCGGCGTCGACAGCGCTGGCCGTGTGCTCTGCGAGGTGGCCCAGATCGCGACGCACCCACAGAGCAGCGGGACGCCGCTGGCACCCGTGAGCGACGAAGCCGGCTGGTTCTACGATCAACGCCCGGACCCGAGAAACGCTGCCTGCCGCTCGAGCGTTCGCTTCACCGCGGCGGGCGAGCCGAGGACCGGAGCCCGCGTCCTGCTCGAATGCATCCAGCGCGTCGAGCAGTCGTCCGAAGAGTCCCCAGCGACTGGGATGCGCTAGGGACAACAAGGCTGCCAACTCTGTTGGCGGTCTCGGGGGGCGGCGCTGGCGGCGCTCGAACCGCTCGACCCGCGTTCGTTCTGCGAAACGACAGCGTGTTTGCTGCGGTTGCATCGCGATCCTTCCGTAGGCCCGAGGTTTGCTCTCGGAAGTTGGAGCGTACGGGCGAAAGGGTTTGACCCTTCTGTCCGCAGGTCGGTAACGTAGGCGCCCGCTGGGTGTTCGCTGGAGTTTCGCCGATGCGAAGCTGCAATGATCTTCAGAAGGCGTCGAATCAGAGGGCCGCTACAGACGCGGCCGTCGGAGGCAAGAGAAGCGATGATCGTGGCGCGTAAAGGAGCTGGCGGCGTAGGAGCCGCGCTCGCCGTCGTCGGAGCGATGGGCGCAGTGGCGCTCGGCTGTTTGGATCGACCGGTCGCTGCCGTTGTTCCGGTGGTGCAATCGGGCGTTTCCGAGGTGGTCCGCAACGAGGCCGTCGAGAAGGTCGACCTGCTCATGGTGGTCGATAACTCGGGTTCGATGGCGGACAACCAGGCGAACATCATGGCGCAGCTCGGTCCGCTCATCGACCAGCTGACCAATCCCCCGTGCATCTCGCGTTCGACGCCCGGCGGCGGAACGCCGCACGCGTGCAACCCGATGAACATGGACGACGTCCCGCAGTACCCCGCCGTGAAGGATCTTCACGTGGGCGTGATCTCGACGGACCTCGGCACCCCTGGCTCGATGGTCCCCGGCTGCGACGATGCGTCGCGCGGCGATCACGGCCTGCTCAACCCGATCCGCAACGGATTTGCGCTGCAAGCCCACCTTCCGTGGGCTCCGCGCAGGCCCAACGCGGTCACCGCACCCGCGGGCTTCCGGCCGATGGCGTGCAACAACGACCCCAACCAGTTTCCGAGCTTCATCACGTTCTGCTCGAACGCCGCGGACATGTCCTGCGACGTTCCCGGCATGAACGCGTCGACCCGCAACCCGGCGACGTTCTCGGACTGGTTCAAGTGCAACGCCGGTATCTTCATCAACGGCTGCGGTCTCGAAGCACAAATCGAGTCCGTGTGGCGCGCGCTGATCTTCCACGACGCTCGCTCCGTGCCGGGCAACATGTCGCCCAACGCAGGCTTCCTCCGCGAAGACGCGCTGCTCGCGATCATGATGCTCTCGGACGAAGAAGACGGCTCGGTGCGCAACTGCGACTACGACCAGGGCTTCTCTGTCGCGAACGGCGCGGCGGCCTGCACCGACGCCAAGGACGTGTACAACACGAGCTCGATGGCGTGGGCGCACCCCACCAACCCCGACCTTCGGTTCTACCTCTACCAGCCCGGCGACAACCGCGATCCCAACTGGGACCTCAATCGCTACGTCAACACGGCGCCGGCGAGCCCGACCCGCTGGGGCAAGGACCTGCTCTCGCTCAAGCCTGGACACCCCGAGCGAATCATCTTCGCGGCGATCGCTGGCGTTCCGCTCATGGTGCCGACCCGCCCGGGTCCTGACCCATCGGAGCCGTCCACCGACTGGAACGCGCTGCTCGGCGCCCCCATGGGCAGCCCCGAGAACTTCTACGGTCGCGACACCGCGATGTCCATCTCGGGCATGCAAGAGACGGCCGGTCCGTTCTCGATGCGCGCCGCGAACATGGACCCCAACTGCTCGCACGTCGTGCCCGCGTGCCGCCGCGCAGGCAGCACGTACAACCCGATGATGACGTGCTCGAACAGCCAGCAGATGGCCTTCCCGTCGCGTCGTATCGTCGAGATCGCGCGCCGCTTCGACGAGAGCCCGCTCTGCAACGGAGCGCCTTGCCGCAACGGTCTCGTGACCTCGATCTGCTCGACCAACTTCACCGTCGCGATGCGCACCATCGTCCGCAAGATCGCCTCGCGCATCGGCGGCAAGTGCCTGCCCCGCGTGCTCGCCACGCAGGCTGACAGCTCCGGCAACAACGTCGTCTCGTGCGTCGTTCGCGAGATCCTCCCGATCGGCGCGACCTCCTGCGACGCAGCCCGCGGCCGCACGGTCCCCGAGCAGGAGCAGGACCGCACGTTCGTCGACGAAATGGGCGGCACCCACGTTGTCTGCGACATTCAGCAGATCGCCACCAACATGATGTCGCGCATGCCTGTCAGCGCGATGCCTGGCTGGTACTACGACACCGCGGCCGATCCGCAGAACCCGACCTGCACGCAGCGCATCTCGTTTACGGCGATGGGCGCGCCCGGACCGGGAACCGTCACTCGTCTCGAGTGCATCCAGTCCGTGCCCACCGGCATGTGAGCGACGCGCGAACAGCGTGACGCGACGCGAGGGCGGCGCGAGGCGAGAGCCTCCGTCGCCCTCGGCGCATTTACCACTCGGTCTTCGAGCCGCCGAGCGCCGCGAGCGCCGCCGCGAAATCCACTGGAATATCCGCGGTCAATCGAAGCAGCCGCTCGGCGTCCGAAGGGTGCGAAAATCCCAGCTCGCGCGCGTGGAGCATCGCCCGCTCGCACTCGATCGGTCGCTCGATGGCGCGCCCGTACACCCGCTCGCCCACCAAAGGATGGCCGCTCTCCGCGAGATGAATGCGGATCTGATGCGTGCGCCCCGTCTCGAGCTGGCATCGAACGAGCGACGAGCGGTCGAGCCGCTCGAGCACTTCGATGTGGGTGATCGCTCGCTTTCCTGCGGACGCGGGCCCGCCGCGCATCGACCCGCGCAGGCCGTCTCCTCGGTCATCGACGAGGATCGTGTCGACCGTCCACCGATCGCGCGAAGGGTGCCCGCAGACCAGCGCCAGATACCTGCGCTCGATCGCGTGCGCGCGAAACAACCCGGCCAGGTGCCGCTTCGCGAGCCACGTGCGGCCGAACACCACGAGCCCCGAGGTGTCCTTGTCGATTCGATGAACCACGAACAACGGCGCGTTCGCCCCCGCCCCGCGCTTCTTGTGCAGCCACTGCTGCACTCGATCGACGAGGGTCCCGCGCTCTCCCTCCTCGAAGGGAATCGTGCTCAGCCCCGCGGGCTTGTCGACCACCACGATCTGCTCGTCGACGTAGCGAATCGCCGCGGAATCGAGCACGCTCTCGGCGCGGTCCACGCGGGGCGCGGCGCGCATCAGCGCCACGCTTTGTCCGAGCGCGAGCCGCTTGGCCGGGTCGGTCACCACCTTGCCGTCGATCGAGACCTTTCCCCGCGTGATCGCTTCGCGCGCCTGGTTCCACGAGCACTCGAGCAGCTCGCGGGCGACCGCGCCGAGGGTCACGCCGACCCGCGCCTCGTCGATCTCGCGCTCTGCGTCCTTGCGTCCGGCGCTCGCCCGATCCGCGACCGCCGTGGGGACGGGTGCGACGGGAGGCGATACCTCGCGCGAGGGGCGCTGCCGTTCTCGATCTCGACGGTTCATCACTGGCGATTCTACGGTGGTACAATCGCGAGCGTCTTGTCGATGAACATTCAGACGAGGATGCGCACGGCGTTCATCCAGGTTGGGCAGCGAGCGCGCCCGCTCGCGCTCGAGGTCGCCGCGCAAAGCGACCGCGGGACCACATCCGAGAGGCGCTCACCATGAAGATCTGCCCCACGTGCGGACTGCGCTACCCAAGCGACGCCACGCAGTGCTTCGTCGACCGCGCGACGCTCGTCGTCGCGCCCGACCCCTACATCGGACAGCTCATCGGCGGCCGCTACCGCATCGAATCGCAGCTCGGCGAAGGCGGAATGGCGACGGTCTACGCCGCGCGTTCGGCGCTCGATCAGAAGCCGGTCGCGATCAAGATCTTCCGCAAGGAGCTCGCGAAAGACGAGAAGCTCCGCGAGCGCTTCAAGCGCGAAGCGACGAGCGCCCAACGTCTCTCGCACCCGCACATCATCGAGATCCTCGGCTACGGCGAAACCGAGGACAAGACGCAGTACCTCGTCATGGAGTACCTCCATGGTGAGTCCCTCGAGAGCGCGCTCGAGCACGGCCCGATCCCGCTCGCGCGCGGGCTCGACCTCATGCTGCAGACGCTCGACGCCCTCGCGCGCGCACACGATTTCGAGGTCGTCCACCGCGACCTCAAGCCGGACAACCTCTTCGTCGTGCGCAAAGAAGACGGCTCGGATCACGTGAAGATCCTCGACTTCGGCATCGCGCGCTCGATGCACGACCCGCGCTTGACCAAGGCGGGCGAGGTGTTCGGCACGCCGCAGTACATGGCGCCCGAGCGAATCACGTCGATCGACGCCGGTCCTGGCGCGGACCTCTACGCGGTCGGCGTGATGCTCTACCAGATCGTCGCCAACCAGCTGCCGTTCGAGGCAAACGACATCTCGGGGTTCTTGCTGAAGCACCTGCGCGAGATGCCGGTGGCGCCTAGCAAGCACAACCCGCAGATCCCGCCGGCCCTCGACAACTTGATCCTGAAGCTCCTCGAGAAAGACCCCAACAAGCGCCCGGTCGACGCGCACGCGGTCATCAAAGAGCTGAGCGCGATCGCCGCGCAGGTTCCGAGGCCTCAGCAGGCGCGCAAGCCGCCGCCGCCACCCCCACCGCGAAGGCCCAACCCTGCCCTCGAAGCGACGCCGTTCGATGGTCAGCCGAAGCCCCCACAGGCCACCAAGGGAACGCTCGCGCCAGCGACGTTCGAGCGTTGGGAGCGACGCGTGCAGCTGTTCGCGCAGATGCTCGGGCGCGCGTACCCAGACGGTCGCGGAAGAAACGACCTGTTTCAGCTGCTCGAACGAGTGCGCGTAACCGTCGGTCGGATGGGCGAATGTCGCCAGCGATCTCTGCGCGAGCAGATGAAGCTCGAGTCGATTCGCACGCAGGCTCGCGAGGCGCAGGCGCGCTTCGGTCGAGCGATGGACACCCTCGGCCAGGACCTCTCGCGCGTGCGCGAAGAGCTCGTGCGCGCCAAGCAAGTGCGAGACGAGTACGCTCAAGTGCTGGCCCGCGGCGGAGCGCCGTTCGCGCAGATTCACGCGAAGGTCGTCGCGTCTCCTGCGGCCCCGACGGCAGAGCTCGCGATGCTCTATCGCGCGGGTCTCGACGCGCTCGAGAGCCTCGGCCGCGCGATGCAAGAGCATCAGCGCGCTGGCGCGTGGCTCGAGGCGAAAGAGCGCGAGGCGCCCGACCTTCAGCTGCAGATCGACACGCTGCGCGGACAGCTCGCGAAGCTCTCGCAGGCGTCCGAAGACGAGAGCGCGCAGGTGCAGAACATCGTCGGTCAGCTCGGCGCCGAGATGGCGCAGACAGAGCAGACGCTCATGGCCGACGCGGGAAGACTCGCAGACGAGCTGCGTCCGGACGCGCGGATGCGCGACCTGTTCGCCGAGCTCGAGGCGAACTAGCGCGACGGCAGCGCGGGTAGTGGCTCGCGAGCCACTACTCAGCAGCGTCCGCGAGCGTGGCGAGCATGGGGGCGCTCGCGGCGCGGGTCTCGACGACGCTTCTCACGGGCGCGCGCAGGTCGATCGCGATCGACTCGTCGCGAAGGATGCGCTCTGCCGCGAGGCGGCCCGAGAGCGCGACCAGCGGGATGCCCGTTCCCGGCTGCGTGCTCGCGCCGGCGAAGTAGAGGTTCTTGAAGCGCGAGTCGCGGTTCTTCGGGCGAAACGGGCCGACTTGATCGAGCGTGAGCGACAGGCCAAACGCCGAGCCGTGCACGAGGTTGAACATCCGCGCCCAGCCGTTGGGGTCGATTCGTCGCTCGAACTTGATGTGGCGCTCGATTCCCGGCGCGACCGTGCGATCGAGCGCGGAGAGCACCTTGGCGCGGAGCCGATCGCCAGCTTGAGACCAGTTGATCTTGTCGGTCTGGTGCGGAACGGGCACGAGCACGTACAAGCTCGAGCCGCCGGCGGGGGCGACAGAGGGGTCCGTGACCGACGGAGCTGCCACGTAATAATGCAGCTCTTCGGGCAGCACTTTGTCGTCGAAGATCTCTTGAAAGCTCTCGCGAAAGCGCGCGCCGAAGAACGTGTTGTGGTGCAACAGCTCGGGGTACTTCCGGTCGAGCCCGAGGTAGAGCATGAACCCGCTCGAGGTGAACTTCAGCGAATCGCGCCGCGGAAGACGCGCCTCGGGGATGAGCGAGTCGTAGACGTACGGCAGGTCCGCGTTGGCCACGACGATGTCGGCCGCGATGCGTTCGCCGCTCTCGAGGACGACCTCTCCGACGCGCCCTCCCTTGGGAACGAGCCTCGCCACCGGCTCACCGTAGCGAAACTCGACGCCGAGCTCGCGCGCGAGTCGCTCGAGGGCGAGCGGGATCTGGTAGAGCCCGCCCCGCGCGTAGAACACTCCGTCGTTGATCTCGGTGAACGGCAATAGACCGTAGATTCCCGGGGCGAAGTACGGCGAGAGGCCGAGGTACATCGTCTGATACGAGAAGGCCATCCGCAGCCGCTCGTCTCGAAAGTACTTCGCGACGTTGCGCGAGACCGTCGTGTAGGCGCGCGCGCGCAGGAGGTCCTTCGCGGTTCCGAGCGAGACGAAGTCGCTGAGCGAATCGTAGTGGTTGACGACGAAGCGCGAGAGCGCCGCGTCCATCATCGATCGAGCCCCCTCGTAGAACTCATTGAAGCGCGCGGCGCTGCCGGGCTCGATGCGCTCGAGCTCGCTCGCGAGCAGATCGCGCTCACGATAGAGCGTGACGTTGGAGCCATCCGCGAAGTTCACCCGGTAGTTCGGCGAGAGCGCTTGAATGTCCAAGTAGTCGCGGACGTCTCGCCCTGCGTCGCGAAAGAGCTCTTCGAGCACAGAAGGGACGAGCAGGATCGTGGGTCCGATATCGAAATGAAATCCGTCACCATGCACGCGACCGCAGCGACCGCCGGGCTCGGAGTTCTTCTCGAACACAGTCACGCGCAGGCCTGCGCGGGCGAGGCGAATCGCGGTGGTCAAGCCGGCGATGCCTGCCCCTACAACGGTGGCGTGGCGTCTCTGAGCGGGGGTGGCCGAGCGGATCTGTGTCATTGGGTTGAACGGTTTGAAGCCGATCCGACCGGAATATCGCGCACCTTCGAACTTCTTGCGATCGTCGCGCACGATTTGGTCGACACCGGCATCCAAACCCGAGAACAGCGCAGGAGACAGCACCAAATGAACCGTAGAGACTTCCTGGCGATCGGCGGCGCCTCCATTGCGTCGGCGGGCTCGTTGGCCGCCTTGCTCACGCCGAGCACAGCCCTGGGCCAGGCCGCGCCAGGTGCAGTCGATTTCTCGCTGCCGACCACGTCGGGTCGAGATCGAAACCTCTCGCAATTTCGCGGGAAGGTCGTGGTGCTCTTCTACGAGACGCGCGGGACCATCACGCAGAACCAGCACGTCAAAGACGCGATGGGCGTGCGCTTCAACCGTGACCGGGCGCTCGCCAACCGGTTCACGCTGATCGCGGCGTGCAACGTGGCCGAGTACAATTCCTGGCCTTCGCAGTATTTCGCACGCGAAGCGATCACGACCGTCGCCCGCTCGCAACGAATCGAGCTCTGGCTCGACTGGAACCGCACGCTGATCCAGCGGCTCGGTCTTCGCGATGGCACCTCGAACATCGTGTTGGTGGACAAGCTGGGGCGGATTCGCGAGCGCAACTGGGGCCGCGTCGCCGACGCGAACGTGAACGCGCTGCTCGACCGAATGATCGCGCTCGGCAACGAGTAACTCGGTCGCGTGTCGCCAACCGAAGGCGCGGGACGAGCGTCACGCATTGCAGCTGTGCTAGCGTGAAGAGCACGAGCCATGAGCGACGCGTATCGGAACGAGCACGAAGCGGCTCTGCGTCACCTCGACGCTCTCCGCAGAGAAAACGCAGAACTTCGCGAGCGTCTCGGACAACAAGACGCTGCTTCCAGCGCGGGCGACGACCTGGCGCGCGGGCCGCGACAAAGCGCGGTGCTCGCGCTGATTTCGGCGGTGTTCTTCCTCGCCGGCGCCATCACGATCGCCGGCGCCTCGCCTGGTCATCGAGCACGACGGTTCGGCGCGCCGTGTCCGTACGCCGCGCACGGCGAGGGAGCGTTCGCTCGAGGAGAGCGGCTGCTCCGCGCCGAGCCTGGACAGATTCGGGTCGAGCTCGCCCCCGGCAACGAGACCGCGCGCGTTCGGGTGGACGGGATCGACGTGCCCCGATCAGGCTCGATCGCGCTGAGCGGTCCGCTCGCAGGAGGGGCCACGCACATCGTCGACGTGAGCGAAGGCGGGTTCATCCACTCGCGCTCGCGCGTTCGAGTGACTCCCGGTCGCACCGAGGTCGTGCGCGTCGCGCTCGCCGTCGACCCGTCGGCCAAGTCGGTCGACGACGACAAGGTCGGCGAAGAATAGTCGCTGAAATCGCCGAATGAATCTCGTTCAGCGCCAGAGGCTCTCCGCGATGCGGGCGAGCTTCGACGCGCCGACGATCACCGTCGCGACGCCCCGGCGTCCGTGACGATCACTCAGCGTCGCCTGCGGATGGAAGGGTCTCTTTGGTCGGCGTCTTCGCGGCCGCAGCGCGCACTGCTTCGGCGAGCCGCGCTGCAGTCTGTACGTCGCTCGAGAGCGACTCGCGAACGCGGTCACGGCCGTTGCCGAGGTGCGTTCCTGCGAAGGACAGATGGCTGCCGCTCTTGTCGATCACGCCGAGCTCGACGCCGAGGTCGATCAGCTCGCCCGTTCGGTCGATCCCTGCACCGTAACGAACGTCGAACTCCGCCTCACGAAACGGCGGCGCCAGCTTGTTCTTCACGACCTTCACGCGAGTGCGGTTGCCGACCGCCTCTTCGCCGTTCTTGAGCGCTCCGATCCGCCGGACGTCGAGCCGAACGCTCGCGTAGAACTTCAGCGCGTTGCCGCCGGTGGTCGTCTCTGGCGAGCCGAACATCACGCCGATCTTCATGCGGATCTGGTTGATGAAGACCACGGTCACGTTGTGCTTGTGCGCCAGCGCCGTCAGCTTTCGCAGCGCCTGGCTCATCAGCCGCGCCTGCAGTCCGACGTGCTGATCGCCCATGTCTCCCTCGAGCTCGGCCTTCGGAACGAGCGCGGCGACCGAGTCGATCACGATCAAGTCCACCGAGCCCGATCGCACGAGCGCGTCGGCGATCTCGAGCGCCTGCTCTCCGGTGTCCGGCTGCGACACGAGAAGCGTCGAGAGGTCCACGCCGATCGACTTGGCGTATCGCACGTCGAGCGCGTGCTCAGCGTCGATAAAAGCCGCGACCCCACCAGCGCGCTGCGCCTCGGCGATCGCGTGCAGCGTGAGCGTCGTCTTTCCCGAAGACTCCGGCCCGTACACCTCGACGATCCGCCCGCGGGGATAGCCCCCGCATCCGAGCGCGCGATCGAGCGCGAGCGAGCCGCTCGACACCGTCGCTACAGGCTCGGCCGCGCCGTCCTCGAGCGACATCACCGCGCCCTTGCCAAATTGCTTCTCGAGCATCGAAATCGCTGCCCGCACTGCCTTCAATCGTTCCGTGATCGCTGCCATCGTCGTTGTCCTTCGCTGTCGCTTCGCCCGTGGTTGCTCGCGCCACACGCACCGCGCGCCCGGCGCGTCGGGCTGCGGTCGAAGCAAAAGCGCGAGGCGTGCCACCGCGATTCGCCTGTGATTTGCTGCGTTTCAACGACGTCCCCCTGGCGGCCACCATGGCGGCCGCCACTGGCGGCATGGCGGTCCAACCATGGTTAGCGAAGCCCACGCGTCTCGCCCCCCCACCATGAGGACGCAAACAACCACACGGAGCATCGCGTCGATGACAGGGATCGAGCGCGACGAGCGTCGCGGTCAGTCGTGCGTGTCGCAGTCGAAGCCGATGAGCTCTTGGACTTCTTTGATTCCCTTGAGGTGCGCCTCGAAGCGGCGCGGCTCGGGCTCGAGCGCGCCAAGCACCGACGACACCGCGGGGTGCAGCGAGAGCGCCTTGGTGACCACGACCTCGCCAGCGTGCGCCTGCGCTTGCAGCCGCGCAGCGACGTTGACCGTCGTGCCGAAGTAATCGAGCTTGTCGTTTGCCCGCACCGCGAGGCACGGCCCCTCGTGAAAGCCGAGCTTCACGGTGAGCCCCTCTTTCGCGTGCGCCTCGTGGCAGCGCCGAACCATTTCGACCGAGCACCGCGCGGCGTCCGACGGAGACGCGAAGCTGGCCATCACCGCGTCGCCCATCGTCTTGATCACAGCGCCGTTGTGGGCGCTCACGAGGCCGAGCATGATGTCGAAGTGCTCTTGCACCAGCGCGAACGCCCGCGCGTCGCCGAGCCGCTCGTACATCGCGGTCGAGCCCGTGAGGTCCGAGAACAGAATCGTCAGCGACGAGACCGTGAGCTCGACACCAGACGCTGGCGCCTCCGTTGAAAACAAATCCACGAATTCAGGCATGGACGCGATCGTCGAGCCGAGGACGATCTCCGCGCTCCACCCGGCGCGCTCGATCAGAAGATACTGCGCGCGGTCGGTGTCGTTGGCGACCTCGAGCTCGGTGTCCACGCCCGGCGCCGCTTCGCCGCTCGCAGAGATGTCCATCGACTCACTGGTGATCGTGATCGACACCGTCGCCGGACGAGCGGCGATCTCGAGCTCGACTCGACGCTTTGCCTCGAGCGTTCGAAACAACAGCTCGGCCGTGGGCAGAGGCACCGACACCTTGCGCCTCTCGCCCTTGGCCACCCGTACCTGCGCGAAAATGTGAGGTCGAAACCAGGGTGAACTCGCGCAGTACACCGCGGTGTCCACCTTGCGAACCGCGGGGTTCGGCGTGAACACCGCCTCGACATACTTCGCGAAATCGACGTCGAAGTCGATGTTGCACGAGTCGCAGTGCGCCGTGCGCCTCACCGAAGACAGCGTGCTCTCGTTTTGCGCTCCGACTCGGCAGGTCGGGCAGTTGAGCTGCCAGCGGAGATCGACGAGCCCCGCGCGCGCCGCATACAAGAACGCCCGCAGGGCGTCGCGTCGATCGACGTGCCACGCGTGCGCCAGCTCGAACGGCCGGATCGCCTGCACCTCGTCGTCCGCGCGCTCCTTCAAGAGGTTGACGATCTTGTCGCGGAGCTCCTTGGGCACGGGGCTCTCGAAGAGCTTCTTCGCGGCGTAGCCGAGGTTGTGCTCGTCGACCGAGCTCACCGGTCCGGCGCTCACGGTGTCTACTCCGACGTCGAGCAGCGTCCTGCGGACGAAGGCAGACGCGGGCTCCGCGGAGTCGCGCGCCGCGAGCTGCGCGCGCATATCCGAGAGCGCCTTGGCGATGGACTCGAGGTAGCGGTGACACCCGCGACGCATCCCGGGTCGCTTCGCGATGAACCCCAGCTTGCCGACCGGATTCGTGGCGGCCGAAAAGATCCTCGCCTTCACGAGGGTCTTTTCGCCCTGCGGCTCGAGGGTCACCTCGAATCCGCCGCGCGTGACCGGGCCGGCGATGAATCGTCGCTCGCCGCGAACCGAGCGCCCCTCGACCCACTCGTACGGAGGCTCGATCCACCGCAACGTGAGCCCCAGCTCCTTCGCCTGCGCGACGCGCTCGCGCGAGGTCGGATCGCCGGGGACGATCTCTTCGAACGAGTACGTTCCCGCGGTGAGGCCGATCGCTCGGTCGACGCGGTTGGTGTCGCTCACGAGCGCCCACACGACGTCGCTCGGCGCGTCGATCACACGAGTCGTCGAGACGTCGAACTCACTCTCAGCCATCGTGATCGCACCGAGCGTACCCTCTCTTCTCAGCGAAGGGGCGACGCTCTTGTCCCTACGTCACGAGGCCCCCGGTCCGATTTGCTCACTCGCTGCGACGGATCACGTGGAAGCCGAACTCGGTCTCGATGATGCCGCTCGTCTCGTTGACCTCGAGGCCGAACGCCGCTTCTTCGAAGGCGCCGACCATCATTCCTCGGCGAATCGAGCCGAGGTCCCCGCCGCGCTCGGCGGCGCCGGGCTCGTCGCTGTACTCGCGGACGATGTCGACGAAGGGCCGCCCTCGGCGAAGCTCGCCGACCGCTCGCTGAGCGCGCTCGAGCGCCTGCTCGCGCGATCGCGAGATCCCCTCGGGCGCTCGGCTCGAGCCGACGTGCATCACGAGAAAGTGCGCCACGCGCACCGCGGGTGGCCCCTGACGAAACACCGCCTGCGTGGCTCCCGTCGAGGTGAGCCGCTCGTAGACGTCCGCGGCGACGACTCCCTGCTCGACCTGCGCGCGCGCGTCGGTCAACGCACGCTGAAACGCCGCTTCGAGCTCCTCGATCGGCCGGGCTCCGACCACGCGCCGACCGTTGATGAACGTCGTCGGCGTCCCATCGACGCCGAATTGTCTGGCGATCTGACGGTCGCGCTCGATCGCAGGCTGGTGCGTCTGCTGCGCGATCGCGAGGTTCATGCGGTTCATGTCGAGCCGCATCTGCCGCCCGTACTCGAGGAGGTTGTCGCGCTCGAGCGCGTCTTGGTGCGCGAAGAGCAGGTCATTGGCCGCGAAGAAGCCTGCGTCACCGCGCTGCGCGCGAGCCTCCTCGGCGAAGGTCGCGGCGTCGACTGCGTGTGTGTGCCTCGAGCCAGGCGCGTGACGAAACAACACGCGGAGCTCGGCGGGGTGCCGGCGCAAGAGCTCCGCGAGCGTCGGCTCGAGCCGAGCGCAGTAGCCGCACTCGAAATCCGAGAAGACGACCATCGTCACGAGCGCCGCGGTCGCTGCCGCCCCTCGCGCTGGCGCCCCAGCCAACCGAATCGCGTGGACCGCGTCGCGGTCGAACTCGGGCTCGGGCGGATCGGGAAGGTCCTCGGGCTCGGGTCGCAGCGGACGCGCCGTCATCTCGGCGTACACGCGCTCGCGCGGCGTAATCGTGCGGGCTTGCGCGAGCACGCGCCCGATGACGCGCTGCACGTGGCCGAAGGGCTTGGCGCCGCGAATGATCGTTCCGTTGGCGAACATCGACGGCGTCGCGCTCACGCCGAGCACCCGAGAGAGCGCGATGTCCCGCTCGATCGCGGCGCGGTGCGTGTGCGCGTCGAGATCCGCGCGAAAGCGCGTCATGTCGAGCTGCAGCTGCTCGGCGTAGCGCTCGAGGTCTTCACGCTCGAGGCGCTCTTGCTGCGTAAAGAGCAGGTCGTGATATTCCCAGAACTTTCCCTGCGCGTTGGCGGCCATCGCCGCCTCGGCGGCGAGCCGCGCGTGACGGTGACGGCTGAGGGGCGCGTGCTTGAACACGATGCGCACGTCCTCGGCGTACCGCTCGTTGATGAGCGACAGGACCCGCGCGAGGCGCTCGCAGTACGGGCACTCGAAATCCGAGAAGACCACGAGCGTGACGAGCGCGTTGGCCGGCCCGCGCGTCGGCGAACCCGTCACCGGAATCGACGCGCTGTCAGCGAGCGTCGCCCGCGCAGCCCCGCCGCTCGACGCGGAATTGGCGCTCGTCGTCGCGGTCTCGGGCTCGTCAGGAGGCTCTCGCCACGAAGCACAAGAAATCAAAGCGAACGCCAGCAACGAAGCGAGCGCGCTCCGCGCCCAACTGGCTCGACTCGACGCGCGCCGATCGCGCAGCACGCCGCTGATTCCCCTCACCTTCGAAGCTGTCTGCATGGTCACACTATGTCCGTTGAATGATGCTCTGCGCCGCAGGGACGAGCACTCGTGACACAACCAACCCCACCGTGTCGATCACCACGTGCGCGATGATCGCCGGCCAGATCGAACGAAACCTCGCTGCGACCGCGCCCAGGATCACGCCCACGACCGTGGTCTGCAAAACGCCCATGGGGCCTTGGTAGATGTGACCGAGGCCGAAGAGCACCGCGCCGATGAGCACCGCGCCATACCGCGCGGAGGCTCTCGGGTGCTCTGTGCCCGCCAGCGCACGTGAGACCCTGCTCTGCAAGAAGCCTCGCACGAGCACCTCTTCGTACACGCCGGCCATCACCGCGGTCGGGACGAGCGCCGCCAGGGGAATCTTCACGAACTCGCGCAAGACCTCGAGCTTCTGCCGCGTCATGTGCGCCTGGGCCGGGCCGCGCACGAGCAGCGCGACCGCGAGCGTGAGCGGAACCATCACGACGTAGACGAGGCCCACGGTGCTCAGGCCTCGCAGCGTTTCGAGCCACCATTTCGTGGGACGCGCGGCGCCGATCGAAGCCCACCCCTCGCGGGTGAACGCGAGCGTCAACCCCACGATGAGCAGCGCCCCGACGCCCGGAATGAACACGTGCGCTGGGATCTCCCACGCGGGAAACCGCTGCGCGATGTACTCGAACACATGCAAGAGCTCGGCGCCGATCCGCACGGCGAAGAACGCGATGAGCACCAACGACAGCTGCATGATCGCGCCTCGTCGCACCGATCGCTTCTCGGCCGACGTGGGCTCGGGAGGGCGGCGCTCGTCGAGCTCGTCGTCGCCCTCGTCGGTGTCGAGCTCGTCTTCGAAGCCGTCCTTCGCGTACACTGCTCAATCGCCTCGCGCTACGACGAGCGGCAATCTGCGCTTCGTCTGCGGTTGTGTGAGCGGATCCGAGCGATCTTCGCCGCCATCGAGCGTCGGATCCTTCGCGCCCGAGACCTCCGTCACGAGCGCACGGTCCAACAGGTGCGACGGAACGACGTTACCCAGCGCCGCGAGCATCGATTGACGCACCTGCGGGTGGCTCGATTCGAGCGTGTCGAGCAGCAGCTTCATCTGCTTTCGCTGCGCGTTTTGCTGCGATCCGCAGAGGTTGCACGGAAGGATCGGAAAGCCGCGCTCGACCGCGTACGCCGCGAGGTCCGCCTCGGCACAGTAAATCAACGGCCGAATCACGGTGTTTCTCTGGTCCTCGGTGCGCAGCTTCGCCGGCATCGCCGCGATCTTGCCCGCGAACAAGAGGTTGAGCATCAGCGTCTCGATCGCGTCATCGCGGTGATGCCCCAGCGCGATCTTCGTGCAGCCCATGCGCTCGGCGGCCGTGTACAAGATGCCGCGACGCAGCCGCGAACAGAGCGAGCAGTACGTCTTTCCCTCGGGGACCTTGTCGATGACGACGGAGTAGGTGTCCTCGCGAAGCACCTCGAAGCGGTGCCCCTCTCGCTCGAGCCACGCCCGCAGCGGCGCGCCGTCGTAGCCGGGCTGCCCCTGGTCGAGGTGCACCGCCACCAACTCGAACCGCACGGGCGCTCGTCGCTGAAGCGAAACGAGCAGCTCGAGCATGGCGTAGCTGTCCTTGCCGCCCGAGACCGCGACCATGATCCGATCGCCGTCCTCGATGAGCTGGTGCTCACCAACCGCTCGACCGACCTCGCGTCCGAGCCTCTGCGCAACCTCCGATAGCCTCATGAACAATCCGAGCCGCAAGGTATACCTCGCTTGATGCCCTCGGTCGCCCCAGTCCGCGCCGCCTCGCTCGCGCTCATCACCGCCGCGCTCGCTTTGTCGTGCGCGCCGCGACCGGTGCGACCCGAAGCGGGCGCCGACGCCGGCCCGGTCGAGGTCGACGTCGTCGTCGATGACCGACCCCGCCCCGACCGCGACAACGATGGTCTCTGCGACGACACCGAGATGCGCGTCACCGGGACTGATCCCGACGATGTCGACACCGACAACGACGGCTTCATCGACAGCTTCGAGTACAGCTACGGGCTTCTACCCAACAGCGCCACCTCGCCCTCGTCCGAGCGCGTCTTGCAGTGGTCCGAGGCGCCGGGCGAGCCATTTGATTACGTGTTCAATTTCACCTTCCGCGGTAACGGACAGGGGGTCTTCGGGCTCTTCTACGAGAGCGCGCCTGGGATCGACGGCTTTCGCGGCGAAGACCTCGGGCTCAGGATCGAGGCGCTCTCCGCGGTTCCTCCGTCCAACGCGCCAGACATCGCGGGTGAGCGGTTTGTCTCGGTCGTAGGGATGACCCGACTGAGCTTCAGGATCATCGGCGATTGGCCCGCGCGCGCCCCACTGACCTGTCGCCGCGCGTACGTCCTGTACCCCAGCGCGTACGCAGAAGAGCTCGGGTTGCTCTACTTGCGTTCGTTCTTCCTCGACGTTCGAGCCTCGAGCGCGCCCTTCGACGCGGGCGCGCCTTCGGACGCGAGCGACGCGAGCAACGTCCCAGACGCCAGTGACGCAGCCGCGTTCGACGCGACCAGCGTGGACGCCAGCGCCCCTTCGCCCTGGCCGTTTCAGCGCGACGGCTACTGCCTTCCGCGCCCGGGATCCTGCCGCTGACCCGAAGAGGCTCAGCGCGCCGCTGAAAAGTCGCAGCTGTTCGCGGGCATGTTGTTCGCGCACCGCGGCGGAAGCGTCGCGCGAGGCGCGCCCATCCACACGCTCTGGATAAACGAGAAGATCTGCTCGCGCGCCGCCAGACCAGCCGGCGTGTCGCGCGCGCCAAAGCCGTGCACGTCGTACGCGCCGGTCACGTTGGACGGCACTCGATACTGCGTAAACGAAACGCCGTTGACGACCGTGTCGTTCATCGCGCGCGTCACGCCCGGCACCGTCGAGAGCGGCGCGCCGATCTGCGAAGCGCCCGTGGCGGTCGCGACCATCTCCGTTCCGGGCGCAGGAAGCACAGGGTCCCCCATGCTCTGCTGCACCACGAGCGGAACCCGTCGCGCCATCGCCGCGCCCGCCCAGTTCGCGCCGTCGATCGCGTCGAAGTTGCTCTGCGCGATCGCCACCGCGAGCTGAAGGTTTACGTCGGAGCGGTAGTTCGCGAGCAACACCCCGCGCCCCAACGAGAACACCGACGAGAGCACCAGATACCCCGTCCAACCCGCGCCGGGAACGTTGAGCACCGCCGCCTCGATCGACGGCTCGAGCTGCGAGAGCACGAGGCCTAGCGTTCCGCCAAGCGATCCGCCCGCCCACACTTGCCGGGTCGTATCCACTCGACGCCCAGCGGCAGGGTTGACCATCGTGCCCAGCATCGGCGCAGCGAGCGCGTCGCCGAGCCTCCCGGCGAGCGCGCGCTGAATCGCGCACACCTCCGCGAGGCTCTGTTGCGTGAGCGCCGCAGCCCACTCGCTGCCAGTCGCCGCCCGCTGCAGCCCGCCGATCGTCTCGATCACGTCATCCGCGGTCAGCCCCGCGAAACGAACGCTCACCTTCGCAGCGCCGACCCGAGCGATGTCCGGGTCGAAGCTGTCGTCCGTGTAGTCGCCGCCGAGGCCGTGACCGAAGAGAATCGCTCGATATCCGCCAGTGCCCCGCGGGATCGTCACCCGAAACGGCGCGTCGTGCATGCCCGCGACTCGCACGCTTCCGTCCGGGTTGCGCGCGAGCTTCATCGCCGTTCGATCGAGAAAGTCGGGCAGGCCCGTCAGTCGCCCCTCGACGATCACCGCGATGTCTCCCATCGGTACGACCCGCGCCGAGGTGATCGTGACGCCGTATGCTCCCGCGTCGATCGCGGCCAGCATCCGCGTTCGCATCGCCCGCGTCTCAGCGAGCGGGTCTTCATCGCTGCGCGTCGTGAAGTCCCACACGCGAAGCACGCGCGCCGCCTCGACGCCGGCGGTTTGCAACGCCGCACGATTGGGCGCGTGATACGCGGCGTAGCGCGCCTCGGTGCCCGTCGTCGGCTGCGCGAGCGCGAGCGAAGCGCGAGCCAGGGCGTCGGCTGTCGGAGCCGGGCCATCGGTCGTTCGCACGCTGTCCATCAGCGCCACGACGTAGTCCGTCGAAGCCTCGAGCGGCGCCAATGGGTACGCGAGGATCACCGTTTCGGGGCGCCCTGCGGTTCGGCTCTCGACCGCGCGAATCCGCAGAGGGACCGCGCGCCCCATCGTCGCGCCGGGAGTCGCACGCACGAGCCTCAACGCGCCGGTGGTCCCGTCGCCGAGCGACGCAGGGTCCACCACGCCCGTCACCACGGTCACGATCGGAGACACCCGAGAAAAGCCGTTCGCCCGCTCGAGCGACGCGTTGTCGTCGCCCGCGGCGATGCGGCTCGAGACCGCGAGCCGAACCCCCGTCGCGCTCGCGCTGTCCACCCGTGTAAACACATTGGACGGCCACGGGAGCAGGCACCGCGCAGGATCGGCGGGATCACAGCTCGCCGTGAGCGGCGCACGTTGACCGGGCATTCGAGGCGCGATCGACCCGTCTGGAAGCGGGTCGCTGTCGCCCATCACCGCGACGTCCTCAGCGTCGTTGGGGGCGCTCGCGTCGGCCATGTCCGAAGCGACGTCGGTCGAGCCGTCGATCGCGGGATTGGCCGGCGAACATGCCGCGACCAGCACGAAAGAAAAGAGGTATCGGCTGCGCATCGATCCTCGGAGAGTACATCGCTCGCGCTTCGGACGGCGCTCGGAGCGTTCAGGTCGTAGCGGCGCTTCGAGCCGCGCCCTCGCGGTCACTCGCCCACTCGACGTGCGCGACGTACGCGAGAAGGCCGACGCTGCCGAGCGTGCACGTCGCGAGGATGTACGGGAGCCTCGGCACCCCGACCTTGCTCGCCTTCGGGCCAACGTAGGTAAGCGCCACGAACAGCGAAATGAACAGGTCGAGGATCACCTGCAGCCCCCACGGATGGGCCGCCGGAATCCCCAGAAACCCAATCACTCCGCCGGTTCGAACCACGGTGAGCGTATAGACCGCGAAGCAGAGCCAGACTGCGGCCGCGAGCATCCATCGTTTCGGCATCGATCGTTCTCCTTTGTGTCATCGAAGACGAGAGCGTCTGTCGGGACGAAAGACCATGACCTGCGAGGTCATGAAGAACCGCGATGCACGGCTCGGTTCCGGGTAGAATTCGGGTGGATCCGATGCAGCAACGGCAAAGATCGACAGGGTTGTTACTGCGCCGCATGCGAGCGAACCGAGGATGGAGCCAGGAGGCGCTCGCGTCCCGAGCGAGCGTGTCGCCGAGACACCTGTCGTTCGTCGAGAACGGTCGCTCCAATCCGAGCCGCGACCTCTTGTTGTCCCTTGGCGCAGCGCTCGACCTCACGCTTCGCGAGCGCAACGAGCTATTGGTGGCAGCGGGCTTCGCGGCAGCGTTTCGCGAGAGCGCGCTCGACGAGCCATCGATGGCGCCGGTCGTCGCGGGCATCGGGCTGCTCTTCGCCCACGCCGAGCCGCACCCTGCCCTCTTGCTCGACCACCGATGGAACATCCTGCGCTTCAACGCGGGCACGGCCGCGCTGTTGTCGTGGCTCGGCGCTGACGTCGTCGGTCTCCTCGCCGCGCAGCCGCTGAACGTGCTCCGACTCTTCTTCGACCCGCGCGGACCGCTCCGGCCGCACGTCGTCGATTTCGAGCCGATCGCGGTCGGACTCCTCGCGCGCGTCGAGCGAGAAGCAGACCTCGAGGGGGACCCGGTCGTTCGCGCGCTCGCGGCGGAGCTCCGAGCGCTGCTCGGCCCCACTTCGACCAAGGCGGCAGATCCAGGCGCGACGCCTCCAGTGATGCTCCCGTTCGCCGTCTCGCGCGGCGGAGTCACGCTCCGCTGGTTCACGATGCTGTCGACGATCGGAACGCCCCTCGATCTGACCGCGCAATCGCTGAGAATCGAGACCTACATTCCGCTCGACGCCGCGACGGACGCGACGATGCGATCGCTCGGCGCGTCCGCGCCATCCGCGGAGTGACCTACGCATGCACGATCGGGAGAGAGATCGATGAACGGCCACCGCGCGAGAATCGCAAGCGCGCTACTTGTTTGCACCGCGAGCGCGAGCCTCGTTCACTGCAAGCGCGGCGGACGCGCAGAGCCGAGCACGCAAAGCGACGCGGCTCCCGAGGCGAGCCCACAGTCGTCCGCGCCGAGCACCGTCGCTGGCTCTCCGCCAGCGCAACGCAGCGCGTGCGACACGCCGATCTACGAGGCGCCGAGCGGGTCCACGATCGAGAACCTCACGCAGACCAGCACGACGCTGCTCTGGCGCGAGCCGAGCGGGGTCATGGGCTATCGAAAGCCCGACGGTCCTGCGCGATTGATCGTGCCGCTGGACCGCTCGCAACAGCTGGCCGCGGATGACACCTACGCGTACGTCGCGCTCGAGGGACGAGAGCAGCGGGGGCTGTTTCGCGTCCCATTTGCCGGAGGAGCGCCGGAGTTCATGGCCGCCGCCGCCGGCGTCTTCAACACGATCGACGCGCTCTTCGACGGGCAGTCGATCTACGCTCGCGTGAGCGACAACAACAACCGGCACTCGATCGTCCGAGTGACGCCGGAGTGATCGGTCACGGACGCTTCGCGAACACTTCGGCGAAGCTCGTGTCGTACTCGCCCCGCGCGAACTCGTCGCTCGCGACGATCTTCCGCAGAAACGCGGTGTTGGTCACCACAGGCGCGAGGTGCGTCGCGTCGAGCGCGGTCTTCATGCGCTCGATCGCTTGCGGGCGATCGGCGCCGTGCGTGACGACCTTCGCGATCATCGGGTCGTAGTAGGGCGTCACCTTTCCGCCCGACGCGACGCCAGCGTCGACGCGCACTCCCTCGCCCTCGGGCCAGCGCGCCTCGTCGACGTTGCCCGGCTTGGGGATGAAGCCCTTCGCAGGATCCTCGGCGTACACGCGGCACTCGATCGCGTTGCCCTTCGGCGCGATGCCGCCGACCCACGCGTCCGGGAGCTTCTCTCCCGCGGCGACGCGCAGCTGCCACTCGACCAGGTCGACGCCGGTCACCATCTCGGTCACCGGGTGCTCGACCTGGAGCCGGCAGTTGACCTCGAGGAAGTAGAACGCTCCGCGCGAATCCTCCCAGATGAACTCCGCGGTGCCCGCGCCCACGTAGCCAGCTTCACGCGCGAGCCGCACGGCGCACGCGAGCAGCTCTCGCCGCTTTTCTGCGCCGTCCTTGCGATTGTCGAACGCGGGCGCTGGAGACTCTTCGATGATCTTCTGGTGCCTGCGCTGCACGCTGCACTCGCGCTCGCCGAGCGCCACCACGGTGCCGTGCGTGTCCGCAAAGAGCTGCACCTCGATGTGCCGCGGCCGTTCGACATAGCGCTGCACGAACACACGAGCGTCGCCGAACGCAGCAGCGCCTCGGTTCTTCGCGGCCTCGAGCGCCTTGACCAGCCCGGCTTCGTCGCGCGCGATGGTCATTCCGATGCCGCCGCCGCCGCCCACAGGCTTCACGAGCAGCGGATAGCCATGCTCGGCCGCGACGACCTTGGCCTCCTCCACGGTCTCGACCGGCCCCGGCGAGCCCGGCACGAGCGGAACCCCAGCCCTCGTCGCCGCCTCCGCCGAGCGGAGCTTGTCGCCGAGCTGCTCGAGCGCCGACACGGGCGGCCCGATCCAGACGAGCCCCGCGTCGGTCACGGCCTGCGCGAAATGCTTCTTCTCGCTGAGCAGCCCGTAGCCCGGATGCACCGCCGTCGCTCCGGCCTCTTTCGCCGCAGCGATGATGCGCTCGACGTTGAGGTAGGAGTCCTTCACGGCCGCCGGACCGACGAGGATCGAGCGGTCGACCGCTCGGGTGTGAAGCGCGTCTGCGTCGGCTTCACTGTGAATTCCAACGGTCGCGACCCCGAGTCGCTTGCACGTGCGCGCGATGCGCGCTGCGATCTCGCCGCGATTGGCGATGAGCACTTTCTCGAACATCGCGGCGAAACATACCGAAGCGACCGTCGCGCTCGAACCCCATTTGCGGCGAACGAAACCAACCCCGTCATGTTTGTCGAACGATCACTCGCCGTCCGAGGCGGCTTTCATCGTGCAATTGCATGCTTGCAATGCTGAAAGCTCGTGCGTGAGCAGCTCCGTCATTTGTTCAACAATTTCGTCAGCCAATGGGTTGGCACGGACGCTGCTTTGTCATCAGGCACGCGGCGGCACTCGAATGCCCCCCCCTCCATCGAGAGCCGCCGTCGTCTATCACTCCGGCCGTATCTGCGAGGCGCTCCCCCCCTCCCCCTCGCTGTGCGGCCGGTTTCTTTTCTCCCGCGAGCATTCTCTCGCGAGGGCTCGCGCGTGATGCACATCGGCGTCCTCGCGACCTCTTGGCCTCACGCATCGGAGCCGATCGCCGGCTCGTTTGTGTACGCGCTCACGAGCGCGATGGTCGCTCGCGGCCACCGAGCCACGGTTCTGTTCGCTGCGCACCCTCGTTCGAGCCCCGCTCGCTGTGACGGCTGCGAGCTGGTCCCGCTGCGCTACGCCCCTTCGGCCCGCTCGCTCTTCTACGACGCTGGCGCGCCGAGCCGCCTGCGCGAAGCGCCCATCCTCTCGACGACAATAGGCCTCGCGTTCTCCGCCCGCATGCTCGCCGCCGCGCGAGCGCGCCTCGCCGGCTGCGACGCGCTCGTCTCGCACTTCGCGCTCCCCTCGTCGCTCGTGGCGGGCCTGGTTCGCGGCGACCGCCCTCACCACGCGATCGTCCACGGCTCGGACGCGCGCATCCTCGCCCGCGCGCCCGCCTCGATTCAGCGAACGATCGCGCGCCGCGCGACCTCGCTTCAGTTCGCTCACCCAGGGCTGCGCGCGTCGCTCGTCGACGAGCTCTCGGCGCACGCATCCTCGAGCGACCTCCCCATGGCTGTCACCGCGCCGTCCGACGCAGCCCGCGCCCGGTGGCGCATGGAGCGCCGCGCAGAGCTCGCCATCGACGAGGACGTGGTGTTGATTGTGTGTGTCTCGAGGCTCTCCCCCGAAAAGGGCGTCGCCGCGCTCGTGCGCGCAGCGCGCGCGCTCGATTCGCGACGGGCGCAGATGATCATCGTCGGCGACGGCCCCGAGCGGCGCTCGCTCGAGCGGGAGGCCCCCGCGTGCGTGCGCTTCGTGGGCGCGGTCGCCAGCGACGAGCGCGATCGTTGGCTCGCCGCCGCGGACGTCTTCGCGCTCGCGTCCGTCAGCGACAGCGCGCCGACCGCGATCGTCGAGGCGCTCGCGTTCGAGCTTCCCATCGTCGCGACTCGGGTCGGAGGCATCCCCTGGCTCGTCGGAGACGCCGCTCGGCTCGTCGACGCGCAGGACACGGCGGCGCTCAACCGCGAGCTCGCCGCGTTCGTAGAATCACCGGCGCTGCGTCGCGAGTACCAACGACGCGCCGCCGCGAGGAGCCAAACGTTGCCGTCATGGGACGGCCTCGCGGCTCACATTCTCCAGTCGGTCGGCGCGACCCAGTAGATCCCGCGCCCCTTGTCGTCCGAGAGAAACAACCGGCCGTCACGAGAGAACAAGACGTCGCTCGGACGCAAGAGCGACTGCTGCGCGCTGCCGTTGGTCGCCTCGATGAACCGTGTCGGCGTCACGTTGCGGGGAATGCCCGTCGCCGGATCGCTCGGCAAGAACACGATCCCTGCACCTGCGTAGTTCGCCAGGTAGAAGCTGCCGTGAAGCGCGACGAACACGCCGTTGCGATACGGCTCTGGCCACGCGCCGCGCTCCCAATCGAAGCCGAATGGAGTGTCGCCCAGGTTGATCTTCACCTGTTGCTCGTCGATGCAGCGGCAGAGCCCCGACGACGCGCGCGGCCCAGCGTTGTTCTGGTAGCAGCAGGGGTAGCCGTACCAGTGGTCGTTGTTGATCACGACGAGCGACTCGACCGCGCCGATCGTCTGGTCTTCACCGAGCTCGGCGACCATGCACAGGTCGCGACACGGGTGACACCGCGCGTACATCGGGTTGCGAAAGCCGCTCGCGACCCGGTTGAGCGAGTTCATTCCGAGCTCGTAAACCTCGCCGATTCCAGGCGCAGGTCGTCCATCCGGACCGACCATGCACGAGCTGTACTCTCCTCGCGTCGCGAGCATGCGGCCGTTGACGCTCACGGAGAGCCCGTGCGTCCAACGACCGCCGCGCTGCAGGGTCGCGCCCAACGTCGTCATCGGTCCGCCGGCGACGGTCTGCCGCGAGCCTGCCATCTCCGCGCGCTGACCCATCGTGTAGGGCGAGCGATACACGGCGTCGGTCGTGGTGAAGTACACAAAGCCCGCGTTGAACGCGATGCCGTGCACCGTGTCGAGCCCGCCCGTCGCGAACGTGTGCATCTCTGCCGTTCCGTCGCGGTTGTCGTCGCTGAGGACCACGATCGCGCCCAGCCCACCGGAGTCGCCTGCGGCGGTCGACGCCGACGGAGACGCGACGAACAGATCGCCGTTGGGAGCAAACGCCATCACGCGCGGCAAGCCCACGGTCGCGAAGCGGCGAATGCAAAACCCTGCGGGAGCGCGGAGCCCGGGAACGTCCGTCCCCAACGAGCAAAACGTCGCTCCCGTGCCCGGCGTCGGCGCGCGAAACGAACCGCACTGATCCGAGCCTGCGCCCACGCCAGAGCCCACCGTCGGGCGCAGCGGAATACACGCCGGATCAATGGGCCGAACGCCGGTGTCCGTCGCGGCTTCGACGCCCGTGTCCGTCGCATCGCCGACGTCCATCGATGGAACGTCCTCGGGAGGCGAGACGTCTGGACTGTCTTGAACAACGTCCGGCGTCGAGTCTGGTCGCGACGGCGGTTGGGAACACCCTGCGAGGGCTGTAGCCATCGCGCTGACGCCAACCATCGAGAGCACACTGAAAGGACTCAGCCACTTCATGCGGTTGAAGGATGACCGATCCGATTCGTTCGGTCCACGGGCGAGCGATTCGAAGAATCGACGCAAATTCCGAAGTTCGCCGCGCAATTTTCGCACAACCGACACCCGTGATCGGCATCGTTTGCACGCTGCAGTCGGCGCGCTCAACGACCGACGATGGGCGCGACCATGTACACGCCGCCCCCGTAATCATCGCTCACGAACATGCGTCCATCCGGGGAGAAGACGACGTCCGACGGTCGCTGCAGCGAGGGGTTCGCGCTGCCGTTGGTCGTGCCGAGAAACGGCAGCGCAGCCTGCCGTAGGGGAGCGCCCGTCATCGGGTCGGTGGGCAGGTACACCACCGCCGCGCCCTCGAAATTGGCCCGGTAGAAGCTGCCATGCAGCGCGACGAACACCCCGTTGCGATACGGCTCTGGCCACAAGCCGCGCTCCCAGTCGAAGCCGAACGGCGTGTTCCCCATCGGGATGGATACCTCTTCGACGCGCACGTCCGCGCAGGCTCCCGACGAGGCTTGTGGTCCGACGTCCCGCTGGTGACAACACGGATAGCCGAACCACGCGGGGCTCGACGGAATCACCAGGAGCTTCTCGATCGCGCCGGGAACGTTGTCCTCGCCGAGCTCCGAGACCATGCACTGCTCCCGCGAGAAGTGACACCGCGCGTACATGGGGTTTCGAAAGCCGAAGAGCACGCGATCGAGCGAGCGCGTCCCGAGCCGATAGACCTCGCCCGTTCCCGCACGAGCGCCCGCGGTCTCTTCGCGTTGCCCCGACCGCGCGATCGCTGGCGACGTCCTCAGCGGGCAAGGGAGGAGCCGTGCAGCTCACCGCCGCACACACAATCAAGCACGACGACCCGAACACGGGATCTCTTCGCGGCGACATCGAAGCCTCGATGGTGCGCGCAAACACCCCGCCTCGTCGAGACGCCTGGCTACGGACGAATCACCGTGGCGCGCGGAGGAACGGTGAAGTCGAAGAACCTCGGTCCACGCGGATTGAGCGAGACGCCCGCGCCAGCGTCGCCTCGCGAAGGAGCCGGAGCTCCGTCGGGCTGAAGCCAGTTCACGTTGAGCTGGATTCCGACCGGCAGAAACTGAAACCGATTGCGGTTGTTCTGCTGATCGATCACCGCCGCCTCGACGGCCTGAAACCGTTGCGGCTCGACGAAGAGCACCAGCCTCGCGAAGTTGGGGTTGGGCGTCGTGGGGGTGAGCTCGAGCATGTAGTAGTTCTGATAGCCAGCGGCGTTGGTGGTGCGCAGCCGAGCATCGAAGTCCCGCGCGAGGCTGCCGCTGCCCATCAAGAACGAAAACGCCGTCGGCAGCTGCGACTGCTGCAAGTTGGCCTGAAACACTTGATTGGCGCTCGCCTGGTAGGTCCAGATCGTCGAGCCGTTGCTGATCACAACGTTGCCCGATGGATTGCTGTACTCCCAGCGCATCTTGCCGGGACGCATGAAGGTCACGACGCCCGCAGACTCGGTCGTCGTGTTGCTCACCGCGGCGGTGTTGAACTGCCGAAAGTTCGCCCGAAACGACGTCGTCGAGTTGTAGAACGCCTGGACGCCCGCGACGATCTGCGCGGCGCTGTACGCGCGGTTCACCGCTGCCGTTCCTGCGGGGGGAGGCACCATCGGGACGGCGGCGTCGGCGCGAGGCGCGCTCGCATCCGCGCGGGCAACGGGCGTCGCGGCGTCGGCGCGGGGCGCGCCTGCGTCGGCTCGCGGTCGCGTCTGCGCTGAATTCTGGGGCCGTGCGCGAGGCGAGCGCGCCCACGCCAGAAGCGGCGTCGAGAGGACGAGGGTGAGCGCGAGCGCGCGATGTGCAGTGTGTTCGAGCTTCACGGTCTGTGCTGCGGTTATACGGCCGTGCACCACAAAAGGTGCAATCCCCTCGGCGCAGAGATTCAGACCGAGGTGGCTGCTCGAGTGGTCACCAGCCGCGCCCCCAACGCGCTCGATATGTTCTCCCCGCGATGCTCGCGATGCCCGCGATGTTCGCGATGTGCGATCGAACCGCCCCCCCCAAAACGCGAGGTCGTCCGAAGCGTATCAGTAGCCGCTGGGCAGGGTCACGCTCGAGAGCGGCGTGCGATCGCTGGTCGTCATGCCCGTGGTCCAGGCGATCGGACCGTTGAGGTAGTTCATGTAAAGGTCGTTGTAGCCGCCGAACATTCCGGTGGGGGTCGGGTCGACGCCCGTGCCCCAGGAGTTCTTGATTCGGTAGAATTCGACGGTGCCGTACTGAACCGCGAGCGCCATGTCGGCCGCGCTCGCCATCTCACCGGCGCGCAGGGTGCGCTCGGGCTGGCCAGGCTGACGGATCGTCACCTGGTAGTCCTCGAGGACCGTGAGGTGTCCGCCCTGACGGCCAGGCATCGGACGCATCATCGGAACCTGGAACAGCGCGCCCTGGCGATAGTTGAAGTCGACGAGCCACGAGATGAGCACCGGGGCGCGGTCGTTGAGCGCGCGCATCACGCGCTGATGAAAGCTGGTCCTGCCGCTGGTGAAGGTCGAATAGCTGGCCGTGCGCCAGGCGAACGTTCCGCCCGGAACGACCTGCTCGAGCGTCGTGTCCTGCAGGATGGTGCGGCCGCTGCGAAAGATCGGCGTGCGCACGCGAATGTCGCGCGCGCGGCGGACGAAGCCGAGGTCGGTCGACGTCGTCGACAGGATCGTGCGAGAGCCGTCCATCCCGTACAGGCGAAGGATCGTGCTCTTCACGTTGTCATTGAGCTGCCAGGCCTCGAGGAGGACCTGCAGCACCTTCGTCCTGTTGCTGCGATCAGCAGCAGTCGCGAGGCGCCCGCCCATGTTGAGCTCGGTGTTGATCGTCGAGAGCGCGCTGCGCTGACGCTGCGACGACTGCGCCATCGCCTCTTCGGGGATGAAGTCCGCTTCGAAGACGACGCCGCGACGACGAAGCGTGTCCGAGGCCGAGTCCCACCAGCCGCCGGTCGAGAGCTCCGAGCGCCCCATGGCGTTGGTCGTGACGCCGCCGGTCGAGCTGATCTTGCTGTACCAGTCCCAGAACGTGATCCACGACTCGGAGATGTTGATGTTCTCGTCGCGGTACGCGCCGGCCGGCAGGCTCGAGGTCGCGTTCGCTTGAGCCCACGATCGGTGAAGCGACTCAGCCCAACCGGCCGCGGCATACGCCCAGCAGTTGCCGATCGTCTGGTTCTTGACGAGTGTGTGCGAGACATCAGTGACCTCGTCCGTGACGAAATCGTCGGTGTTGTTCGGTACGTCCGTCGACGTCTCCGGAGCGCACGCGCTCAGCCCCGCGCTCAGCGCCACCACCAGCCAGAGAGATCTACGAAGCACGCTCGTCGTCTGCATCACACTCACCTCACCTACGTGAAATCGAACAATCGTCGAACGCTGCGTTCTACCACCGAGCCGCCACAGATTTGCGAGACAGCTACGATGTAGGACAATGGTTACCAACGTACGTCCGAATCCGTCAACCACCCATGCGGCCCCCTTCGGCAGAATTTGTAACCATTTGAATCAATTGATTTTTTCCGACTGGATTCCCTGATTTCGTCAGAGCGGCTCCGGGATGGGGCATCAGAATTCCGGCGATTGGCGCCGATGGTGTTCGAGTGCGACACATCTTCGCGTCACGCAGAGCATTCGAGGTTCGAGCATGAACGCACCCGTCACAACGTCCGCAAACTCGTCGAGCTCGACAGACTTCTGGAGCGGCGTCGCCGCGCCCTTTCGTGGCATCGGAAAGATCGCGTCCAACATCGGTCTGTGGCCGCTCGCCATCACTCCCTCGCTGCTGCTCGTTGCGTTGATCGCGAGCGGCGGATCAGCGGCGTCGCTGCTCTATG
>LNEO01000086.1 GCA_001465015.1 Deltaproteobacteria bacterium Ga0077539
ATAGTGCCTCTCAGACCCGATGGGCGAATGGGCTCGAGCTAGCTCAGCAGGCGTTCTCGCTGCCGCTCGAACTGAGGCATCTGACCTGCGGCGTGGCGTCGATCTGAACGGCGTCTGTCGAGGTGTGCGCTTCGTTCATCCGCGGCTCTTCTCCTCAGTTCGAGCGCGAGCGAGAACGCCTGCCGAGATAGACCGAGTGACCGCGGCAACGGGCGTCTTCGAGGCACTATGCGCGGCGGCTCGCTGCCGCGCCCCTGCTGTCGTCGTATGGGAGTAGATGCACCCATCTGCGATTCCCCAGACATTCGCTGCGGCACGCGAGTCGAGACGCAGGTGGCGAACAGTGACGGCGTGCGAGTCGATCGCCTCGAGTCCCTGCGCATAGGGTAGCTGCGGGCGCGAGCCCGCTGCGCTCCGCAGGTGCGCTGTTGCCGGGCCCCTTGGCTCCCGGGAATGCGTCGATCGCGTTCTGCCTGGATTTTCTCTCGCGTCGTGTGGGTAGCGTTGAGATGCCAGAGGGGCCTGAACGGTTACGTGGCAGGGCTGACCGAGGCCAACGTTCACCGACGGATCCGAGTACAGAGCGTCGATGCGGCAGCCGAATTGGCCCCAAACACAGCTCGTTCCTGGCGCTTGGTAGGATCCGTCACACGGCGCGGGATACGCGAGGTTCACATTGACGGTGTTCTGCATAGTTGCACCGGGAGGGGTGCACCTATCCCACGTGAATTGCGCGTTCGTCGCTTCGCGGTAGCGCTGCTGAGCCTCTACAGACTCAGCCAAAAAACATGCCGGCCGCAATTGCGCAGATCGTCAGCAATTCAGGCAGGATTCCTCCAGCAGAACCTCTCGACACCATCGACCCCATCATCATCCAACCCCTTCTTTGCAATCCACCCGAGACACTTGACTCTCGGTTCGAGTCGAGACAACACTCGCACATGGTCGAGGGCACGGTCAAGCGAGGGTGGGCGCGATTCACGACGGGCTGTCTCGTGGCGACCGCGACGCTCTCTGCCCACTGTGGCAGTCAGGTGACGCCTGATGCGGACCGCGACGCTGAGGTCGAAGTGCTCGATGTGGGGCGCGTGCCGGACGTCGCTTCCGACACGACCACGTTCGATACCGTGGACCGCGCGGACGTCGCGGACGTCAGCGATGGCGACGTCGCTCCCGCCGACGCACCGCCGCCCGACGCGTGCTCGAACGGGACCACCATCGACCGCTGCGGACCGACCTGCGCTCCGTGCCCGTCGCCCGCCAACGCAACGCCGAGCTGCGACCGCGGGCGCTGCGCCTTCACGTGCCTGTCGGGCTTCGGAGACTGCGATCTACGCGAGGACAACGGCTGCGAATCCTCGATCGAGTCCCTCGAGCGCTGCGGCGCTTGCAGCGCTCGCTGCGACGTCCCCGTGGGCGCGACGGGCGCGTGTCGCTCGGGCCGCTGCGAGTGGAGCTGCAACGCTGGCTTCGAGCGCGTGATGGATCGATGCGAGCGCATCCCCGTGCGACCGATCCTCCCGCAGTCGACCACGTACATCGCGACGAGCGTCCCGACCTTCGAGTGGACCGATCCGGGGGGCGTAGACGAGTTCGAAGTGGTCCTCGGGCAGAATCGCGCTGCCATCGCGACCGCGAGCGGGGTGCGCGTGCCTGGAGCGAGGACGCTTCGATGGCCAACGGAGCTGAGCAACGAGAACACCTGGTTCTGGCAAGTGCGCGCCTATGCAATGGGTCGCGAGGTGTCTCGATCGGCCATCTGGGCGTTTCGGCCGACGTATCGTGGGGTTCGCAGTCCGAGTGACAACCTGCTTCGCCTGCTCGTCGATGTGGACTGCGACGGAGAGGAAGATATCGCAATCGGCGAACGCACCTCAGCCGCAGACTCTGGCGTCTACTTCTATGACCACCGTGACCTCGCAATGGGCACATACCGGCGTAGTTCGCGAATGGTCCCGCTCTCGTTGACTGGGTCGCTCGCCCCACTCGTATTTCCGCTCGGCGATATCGATGGCAACGGCTGTTCGGACTTGTACGCCAACGGACTTTTGTTACTTGGACGCCCTGGCATGTTGCCAACGGTGGTCGCCCGCCCGGCGGGTATTCCCATGGATTTCTTCGTTGGAAGAACGGTGCTCGGCGATATCGATCGCGATGGCTACGCAGACCTTGGAAACTGCTTTCGCAATGGGAGTTCAACCTCTTACGTCGCGTTCGGCGCATCAGGCGGATTCCGAACCATTCTGCCGTTGATCGCGCCGGGGATGACCACTCCCGCACACCCCCAGCTCGATCTCCCAGTCGACCGCGATCTCGACGGCATCTTCGAGACGGCTCTAGTCGACCGCGCCGACGCGACGAACCAAGGCCGATACCGATGGGACTCCGCGTCTTCGACGTTTGCTCGCGTTGGGCCGCTGGGAAGCATCGCGTCCGCCGGCTCCTCGTGGATTTCGCCCGTTGGAGACATTTCTTGCGACGGAAGCGTCGACTACGTCTCACAGACCGGTGACTTGTTGTTGGGAACGCGAGGTCCGCCGCTTCCATCCGGCCAGTTTCGTGTAGATCCGGCGTTCGATTCGTCCACGATCGCATTTCCACGAGGCTTCATCGATTTGGGTGATATCAACCGCGACGGGTGCGACGACCTCGCCATGCTCTGGTATCGGCGACAACCAACTGGCGCCTATGACGCAGCGCTTCATTTTCACTTGGGCTCGAACACCCCTAGTCAGCTACTCGTGTCGAGCTACTCCACGGTTCTTCCTGGCGTGGAGCTCACGGGGGCTGGACCTGGCGGTTGGTATCGCGCACGAATGAAACAGTGGAATTCCCTTGGCGGTCCGCTCGTCGTGCTCGCTCACGGCGGAGCCACTGCGCGCGTCTACCGCATCCCACTCACTGCCCCTTCTTCGGGAACGCTCGATCCCATCTACACGATCCCCACAGTCCCCGGCATCACGCCACCCGAATTCTTCGCGCTCCTTCCAAACTCACTCGTCACTCCGCTCACTCCACTCTCGCGTCCGTGGCTCGATCGCCGGCGGTCGCGCTTCGAACTCCTCTTTTCTCGGGGGTAACTCACGGTGTTCACTCGCAGCTCTCTCCTCGCGCTCTGCGCGCTCGTCGCGCTCGCGCTGTGCTCTGCCCGTTCGCTCGCGCAACACGTTCCGCCGCGACCGCCGTCGCTCGTTCCGCTGACGCCGCCCCGCGCGCCGGACCTCGCCGCCCGCGCGCGCTCGATCGCCGACGAAGCCCGATTGCTCCGGCAATTTCCCATCGATCTCCAGTGGGGAACGCGATGATCCGCGCGCCCCGCTCTTCGCTCGCCGCGCTCGCCGCGCTCGTCGCGCTCTGCTCGCTCGCTCACTGCCAGCGCAGCGCCGAGGGTGTCTGCGTCGAGACGCTGTGCTTCTCGCTGCCGCTCACCACCAGCGGGCTGCGCGACAACGGAAGGCACACGCTCCGCCCCGACGGCGCCGCAGGGTGGATCAACGTGCAACGGTTCGTTCCCCTCGAGAGACCCGAGTCGACCGAGCCGCACGCGCTCGCGAGGGCGCTCGGTCGCAGGTTCGCGCTCGCCAGCTCGTACGGCGCGCAAGGCGTGCTCTCTACGGGCGTCGCCACGCTCTTGCAGAGGCAGGTCGCCACCGTGGATGCGCGCGTCACCGTGGGCGAGCGCACCCTGCGACGGCGACTGTGGTTGATCGACGCAACCGGGGACGAGCCGTGGCTGCTCGTCGACATCACCGCCCCCGACAACGACTTCGATCGCGCCCTCGAACAGCTCGGTCCGATCGTGACCAACCTCACGAAATCCCAGCGATAAACCAGCCCTCGAGCATCACCCCGCCCCCACGGAGGCATTCGAGGGCCAAAATCGGCTCTTTTTTGGGCCAACAGTCCTGTTGGCGCGTGACATCCAGTGTTTTGCCAGAGATTTCTTCGCGCGTCCCTCAGCTGCCGAGCGAGATCCACCATTCGGCGCCGTTGGTCGGCGTGGGCGCGGTCGTCAGGTCGAAGACGCGTCCCGCCTTCGGCACGACGTAGCTTCCAAACGCTGGGTTGGATCCCAGAATCTCGAACGACAACCCGATCGGCTGGTTCGCGTTGGCGTTGTTCGCGGCGACCCCGACAGCGCAGATCGAGCTGCTGTTCATGTCGATCTCTTTGTAGAAGCGAACCAGCGCGTTGCCGTGGTGGCTCGTCAGCGAGGGAGCTCCCCAACTGACGTTGGCCGGCTCGAGCGGGACGACATAGTTGTTCGCAAAGGGATTCACCGACGGCCACTGGTTGGTCACGACCGCTTCGCCAAACGTCATCGACTGCAGCGTGGGCGTGCCGCCGTAGCACTGCAGTTGATCCCAGTTGTCCGTTGCGCCTTGCTGAGGGTTCTGCGGGAGGATCAAGTACTCCTTCAGCTTCGTGAACTTGCCGTACGGATCCTGCACGTTGCCCGTCACGATGAGCGACCCGGTGAAGTACACGTTGTTCTTCGAGTCGAGCACGGTGATCGCGTAGGTGATGTACGCAGCGTTGGGCTCTGGCTCGATCTGCGCGCCGGGCCGCGCGCGATCGGGATGACTCGACGTCATGCCCGCCCCGCGCGCGCCGCTGTGAAAGAACGGAAGCCCGCCCACGTCGCTGCCGCCCGCCAACTGCACGCGCTGCTCGAACGACAACGCAGTCAACAGTCGGTCGACGCGACGCCTGAGCTCGTCGTACGTGATCGTGATCTCCTCGCCCGTTCCTGGGTTGTTCACCTTCCATTGATCGAGGACGACCTTCAGCGCCCACGTCAACGCGCCGTGCGAAACGCCGTCGAACGTGCTCTGCTCGCTCTTCTCGCCCGCCTTGGTCGCGGCGATCGTGCGGACCGACAGCGGTCTCACGTCGGTCTTCGCGGGCAACGGACGCCCAGTCAGCGACGCGCTGCCCGAAACAGCGCGCTTCGCGCCGGTCACCGCGCCCGCGTGGCAGCAGTCGAGCACCAGCGTCGTATTGGCGAACGACGGCCTCTCGAAGTACGCGCGCAGCTCCGCGAAGCTGATCGCGTTGGTGAGGTCCTTGCCCGCGCCCGACGAGACGACGTCGCTGGGGCACAGCGCGAGCTCGTCGCCCACGAAATCACCGTGGCCCGACCAGGTCACCAGCGCCGATGCGTTCTTCGAACCCTCGAGCTTCTGCGCCAACCAATCGAGCCCCGCGAGGATCTCGTTCTTCGTGGCTGGCTTGATGGTTCCCGGGCTGGCGTCGAGGTACGCGCGCTTCAGGTCCGTCGACGCATCGCCGCCGTGCGTCGGGGTGAGCAGCACGTAGATGTCGCCGGGCGCGACTCCGAGCGCGAGCGACAACGAGTACATCGACGCGACGTCCTGCACCGCGCCCGGCAAATTGTTGGTCTTCGACGGCGAGCCGGTCGACGTGTCGTACGCGCTGTAGTTGCCCGCGCCGATCAAGAGCGCGAATCGTGGAGCCGTGTTGCTGGTGTCCATTCAGTCCCTCGTCGAAACAGATGAATAGATGGGTCGGATATCGACTGTCGATATCCCGTCGTCCGCGCCTCGGAGAACCGTGCTTCGGGCGCTCACTCGAAACGTGTGCAGACCACGTGCCATCGAAACAGCGGCCTCGCCGACCCGTCAATCGGGCGCGACCGCTCCCTTCACTCGCCGAGCGAGTGATGGCACAGACGAAGCGAGCCAGTCCCCGCGAAAGCGCATCGTTTCCGCTCGGCGCTCGATCGTGACCGTCCATCGCACGCGCAAGGACGACCTGCGACCGCTGCACACCCGCTGTCTATGCCGCTGGACAATTCGTCGACTCCCGCTCCCTGTGGCGAGCGGCGCCTGCCTTCGCACCGATCGGCGCCGACTCGGAGTTGCAAATCGAGTGACGAAGGGACGTTTGGCATCGAGCCTCGAGGCGGCCCCCAAGCGTGCAGCGTGCGAGGAGTGCGACCGCGCCAAGGGCGCAGCCCCCACCCGCGCTGCCGCGCGCCCCGAGTGGGCAGAATGACGGTGGACGCAGTGCTGCTTCGCAGCCCCCACCCGCGCTGCCGCGCGCCAGCGAGTGCAACGACAGTCGGCGCAGTGCTGAAGCCCCCACCCGCGCTGCCGCGCGCCCCGCCCCCGCCTGGAACGGCAGGGGCGGCGGCTTCGCATTGCGAAATCGTAGGCGTCAACCGCGCAAGTTGATTGTGTGGCCATTGCTCTGCAATGGCTGCACTTCGCTCGACTCGTGTGCGTCGATGCTCGACTGAGCACTGCTTCGCCCTTGCAGAGCAAGGGCCATCACGATACACGCATGCTAACTTCGCCAGCATTTTCCCAATGCGAAGCCGCCGCCCCTGCCGTTCCAGGCGGGGGCGGGGCGCGCGGCAGCGCGGGTGGGGGCTTCAGCACTGCGTCCACCGTCATTCTGCCCACTCGGTGCACAACGTCGCTCTCCTCACTCGGGGCCGCCCCGCGGCTCGATGCAAACCGTCGCTCCGTCGCTCGACTCTCTGTTCGTTCGCTCCGGTTCGACCGTCTCGCCCTCGGCGCCCATGCCCTTCGCACCTCCCCTGGCGCTCTCGAGGCCGCGAGACGAGCGCTCGGGTCGAGGTTCGTTGAATCTCGCGATCGACTCCGCCGTCTGTCGGCGCTGCGTGTACAATCCCGCGCGAAGCTGTGACAGGAGGTCTCCGAGTAATGCAGCGGTTCGATCGACGTATTGTGCTGGTTTCTGCGGGAGCGTCCGCGCTCGGGCTCTTGCTCCGCGACCGCGACGCTGACGCCCAAGGCCGAGGCACCATGATCTTCACGACGTCCCGCCCGCCGCGGGACTTCGTCGGGGACATCCGCGGCTGGGCCAACGGCCGCCGCGCGACCGCGTACCAAGAAGACACGCAGAACCACGTCTGGCGCGTGAATTTCTTCTTGTTCATGGCCCGAGCGCCCAACACCGTGTCGCTCACCCTCACGTGGTTCAAGGTCGAAGGCCGGGTCTCGCGGTACCTCTCCAACGAGAACATCAACGTCGGCGACCCGACGCAGCGCATTCTGTTTCACTCGACGACGGTCCGAAGGACGCCCGGTGAGTTCGAGCCCAACGAGTCGTACGAAGCCCAGGTGAGCCTCAATGACTCGCGCGGCGCTCGCGAGCTCGGCCGAGCCCGCGTTCGTCTCGAAGGCCCCGTCGAGCGTCGCGGCCCCGGCGTCGTCGACTTCACTCGCCCGACGACCTGAATAGAGCTCGTTCGGGATTCGCCCAAGCTCGGGCAGCGCTCGGTGTTCACAGGAGACCCCTCCATGGCACGCACCCATGTCGTCGCGCTCGGGCTCGCCGTCGTTTCTCTCGCCATCGCGCCGGGATGCCGCGTTCGGCGGTCGCGCAACGGGCAGCCCGCCGTGCGACTCGCGCTCGAGGTGGCTCCCTCCGAAGGCGATCCACCGCGCTCGACCGAAACGCCGGTAGACATCACGTACGCAACGCGCGCGCGGGAGGTGCTCACCGTCGCCGCGCCGATCGCGACCGTGCGTTGTCCGGCAGGCGCGAGCGCCGCCTCGCTCTGGGGAACGGACATCTACACCGACGACTCGAGCGTCTGCGCGGCCGCGCTGCACAGCGGGCTCATTCGCGGGGAGGTCGGAGGCGCCGTGCGCGTCGTGCGGCTCGGCGCCATGCCGTCGTATCGCGCGAGCACCCGCGGCGGCGTGACGTCGACCGCGTTCGGTCCCTTCGCGGCTTCGTTTGCCTTCGTCAACGGGCCAGCGGCCGGCATCGAGACCCAGCCATCGCAGCCCGTTGCCGCCCCGGACAGCCGTTGGACCAAGGCCGCGCGAGACATCCCAGCGCAGAGCGAAGGGTTGTTTCAGCACGAATGCCCGCCAGGCGGAGTCACGCGCACGATCTGGGGCAGCGGAATCTACACCGAAGACTCGAGCGTCTGCGTCGCCGCCGTCCATGCAGGGCTGATCACCTTCGAGCAAGGCGGAACCGTCCGTGGATTTCGCGGCCGAGGACTGGCTCGCTACGCGGGCAGCACGCGCAACGGCGTGACGTCCTCGGCGTACGGGCGCTTCGCCGGGTCCTTCGCCTTCGACCGCGCCGCGTTCGACACCCTCCCGCGCCCGCCCGCCGGAACGACGGAGTTCTCCTGGGACGAAGACCTCTCTGGCCGCAGAGAAACGCAGGCGCTTCGAATTCGTGTGTTCTGCGGTCCCGACGGCTCGGCCGACACGATCTGGGGCACCGACGTCTATACGGACGACTCGAGCGTGTGCACCGCCGCGGTGCACGCGGGGCTGATCACCTTCGAGCGAGGCGGAGTGTTCACGGTCGAGACCGCGCCTGGTCGCGCGCAGTACCGCGGCACAGAGCGCAACGACGTCGAGAGCCAGAGCTTCGAGCGCTTCGAGCGCTCGTTTCGCGTGCATCGCTGAGCAAGAAGCGATCAGCGCGCGACGAAGCGGACGATGAGCGCGCTGTCGACGCCCGTCGAGTGAACGAGAAAGAACGGGTCTCCAGCGACCACGCTGTACTGCGACTGGTGCGTCCGCCCGCCGAGCGTGATCGTCACGAGCACGCTCGAGCGACGTCCGCGCGCCGCCCCCAGCGAGACTCGGATCGTCCCGTCGTTGGGGATCGCGATGGTGCCCGGCGTCTGCTCGCCCAGCGGCAGCTGCCGCTGCGAGACAAGCTCGATCTGCGAAAAGGCGCTGAACGGCGGGCGCGAGAGCTGCGAGTAGCCGCGAAGCTCCTGAGCGATTCCCCCAGCGCCGTGCGAGCCGGCCATCACGACGACTTCGATGCTAGAGATGCCCGTCGATGCGCGAGGTGCGCCCGCGTCGGGAGCGGACGGCGGACGCGCTTGCGCCGCGCGATCAGCGTTGCCCCGTCGCTGCCCGTGCGCGGTCGCGGCGACCGACAACGCCAGCAAGCCAGCAACGACCGCTCGAGCTCTCATCGCGTGACCCGTGCCCGAGCGGCTCATCGAGACTCCGGCGACTGCTTGACGCCATCATCGATCCACACGACGGCGACGGAGCTGTGGTCGTCCTCGCCGACGAGCGAAAACGCCGAGAACGAAGCGAGATCCCCTTCGACTTCGACTCGCTCGACCTCGCTGCCGACCGTGTCGTCGGACAGAGCGCGGTCCGCGGCGCCGTTGCCGTTGCCGTTGCCGTTCGAAGCGCTCCCCGCGTTGTTGTTGGGAGTCTGGGTGGCGACGGTGGGGTTGGCCACGACGGGCTGTGTCTGTGGGATCCGCGGTGGAGGGGTGACCGTTCGCGTTCGACCGATCCCCGAAAGGGACAGCACTGCGACTGCGGCCGCCGCGAGCAGCGACGAGACGGCAGCGGGCGCGACCCATCGACGCCGGTTCGACCGCGGAACGACCTTCTCGACGACGCCGCTCGGTCGCTGCGCAGCCGGCTCGACCGAGTCGCGCGCGGCGAACGCAGCGTCCGTCACGGCCTGCGCAAAATCCTCGGGAAGCTCCGGGACTTTCTCCTCGGCCCACGATCGCATCACCGCACGGACGGACGCGTCGCGGGACGCCTCGTCGGCGAGCGAGGCGTCGAGCACGGCCTGCGCGAAATCCTCGGGAAGCTCCGGAGAAAACGCCTCGGACCAGGCCTCGGCCCGGTCCATCGCGACCACTTCGGCCATCACACGATCGACCAGCGCTGCGTCGGCCACGGCAAAGGTCTCTGCCCACCCGCCGAACGCCGCGCGCACCGAGGCGGGCAGCTCGACGAGCTGCTCGTCCGTCGGATCGCTCCGCCGGGCATCGGTGTCGTTATCGCGTAGATCGCTCATGGCTCGCTCTCTTGAACGTCTGGAATCTCGTCGCCGAGCTGCTCCTTGAGCAGCCGCTGCATCTTGCGTCGCGCGTGAAAGAGCCGCGACATGATGGTCCCTTTGGACACATCGAGCGCCTGGGCCATCTCTTCGTACGAGAGCCCCTCGAGTTCTCGCAAGAGAATGACCGCGCGGTGATAGGGCGGGAGCTGCTCGAGCGCCTTGTGCATCGCCTCGATGAGCCGCTTTCGGTCCAGCGTGGCGAAGGGATCGATGTCTTCTCGTCGAGGGACAAGCTCGTCCGGTGACCCGTCGGTGTCGATCGTCTCGTCGAACTCCACGGCGCGCCCTGGCGAGCGCTTTCGCAAGAGGTCGATCGAGAGGTTGACGACGATTCGGTAGAGCCACGTCGAGAAGCTCGCCTGTCCAGCGAACTCCGCGCGATGGCGAAACACCCGAATGAAGGCCTCTTGAACGACCTCGCGCGCGTCTTCGGCGTTGCGCACGAGGCCGTACGCGACCGCGTGCGCGCGGCGCTGGTGACGCTCGACGAGCTCACGAAACGCGCGCGTGTCCCCGTTCGCCGCCCGCCCGAGGAGGGCTGCGTCGATCTCGCGATCGGTGGCGTTGGCCGGGGACGAAGCATTCGGTGCCTTGGACGGTGCGTCCGAGGCCGAATTCACCGCGGGATCAACAGACTTCACGAGGGTGGGCCGGACCACGATCGAGGAGGGTAGCACGGTCAGGACAATCTCTCGCCTACTCCCTCCGAGAGCCCCAGCGCTCGCCGCGCTCGGGCCTTCGTCCATCGCTTCGACGACGGACTGTACCCGAGGACGCTCAGCGAACTTCGATCGAGTACGTCCACTGCGCCCGCGTCGTGTCGCGCGGCAGCCTCGGCCAGGGGAGCTGCGTGATGCCCTGCTGCATGCACGCCACGACCGCTGGGGAGTTCTCGAGCCCGCGCACGGTCGCCGTGATCGCCTGATCCGCGACAGAAGGAACCACCAACTCGACGCCCACTCGATACGCGCCCGCTTGCCGCGGCAGGTTCGCGGCACACGCGCGCACCGGAACATACGAGCGAAGCACCAGTCCGCGAATCGTCCCCGGGTTGCCGGCGACGACCGTCGCGGGGTCCGCGTTCACCGTCACCTGCGGCTGAGGCTGAGGCTCAGGCTGACCAGACGGGGCGAGCTCGATCGCGTAGCTCCAGCGCACCTGCGTCGCGCCGCGCTCGACGCGCGGCCACGGGAGCTGCATCACGGCGGCCCGCGCGCACGCGTCGAACGCGTTTGTCGTGCCGACGCCGCGCACGTTGACCACGATCACCTGCGACGCCGCAGGCGGAATCACCACCTGCACGTTTGCCCGAACGGTCGTCGGCGCGCTGACCGCGGGCAGCTGCGCTGCGCAGCGCTGCACAGCCGCGAACGAGCGGACGATCGTGCCGCGGAGCTGGCCGGGGTTGCCGTTGCTCACCTGCGCGGGATCCGCGGTCACCCGAACGCGCGGGAGCCGCGCATCGGGAGAGAGCTGGTCGTTGGACGTCTGCCCGAGCGAGACCGAGGAGCCGAGCAGCACCACCGCCATCGACAGTGACACCGCAGTCAAGTGACTCATGATTCGACCTCCGCTCTCTCGCTGGGGACAGTGATCAGCCCAGCGTTGAAACGGTTCTACGCGCACCGCGCGCGATTGTTCAACGAACAACGGGCGCGCCTACCATCGAACGAGCGTGGATCCCGCGTCGAGCACGCCGCCCGCGACGAGGATCGCCCACAGACCGTTGCACAAAACGAGCGGCGCGATCGAGAGGGCCGCGTGCAATCCGAGCGCTCGCCAGGGCGTCGGACTCTCGGCGTCGGACTCTCGGCGTCGGGGCGCGGCGCGCCACACGAGCGCGCACGCGACCAAGGCGATGTACGTAAATACATGATTCCAAGGACAAAACGGGCAGAGCGCGGGGAGGCGTACGAGCAGCGCCCAGAACCGAAGCGTGATGAGCGACGCGACCGCGAGCCAGAACAGCAGCATCGCGGCGATCATCCGACGATGCGAAGCGAAGCGCCGCGCGCCGACGAACCACCAGTACGCCGCGCCCGCGAAGAAGCCGAGCCCCAACGTCGCGTTGGGCACATAGAACGCTCGCGCGTCGGGCGTGACGAGCACGCGATCGCAGTCGATTCCCGCCGTCCACGAGCAGATCCCGGTGTGGGCGATGACCCATGGTGAGGGCGCGCCGTGCAGCGCGAAGAAGCGCCACGAGAGATACACGCAGTCGACGACGGCGATGATGAGCGCGACGGCCAGGACTCGTTCGGCCAACGCGTTGCGGGAGCTGTTCTGTGCCAAATTGAACCTGCCGAGCGGACGGTACGACGTCGCGCGCTGAGTCGAGCGGTATTCTTTCGTCGTTGTGCGCCCTCCGCAGCGCGCTCGACGATCGTCGCGGCGCCGAGCCTTTCGACCGATGGATTTCGACCGTTGAATCGCGGCATGCTTCGCGGATCCATGTCGCCACACCGCGTTGCTCCTGCTCTGTTCACCGCGATCGCCCTCACCGCGTTCGGCTCGATCGCCGACGGCGCCATCCTCCGCGTCGGCGCCGGTGAAATGTACGCGACCGTCGCCGCCGCGCACGCCGCCGCGGCAGACGGTGACACGATCGAGATCCGCCCTGGAACCTACCGGGAAGAGGTCGTCCTCTCGCGCAACAACCTGACGGTGCGCGCGATGCCCGGCGGCCGCGTGATCTTCGATCGAACCGGCATGCCGGTCACCAACCAGGGAGGCAAGGGCATCTTCATCGTCGACGGCTCGAACGCGACGATCGAGGGAATCGAATTCGTGGGCGCGGCCTGTTCGAGCCGCAACGGAGCGGGCATCCGATGGCAAGGCATGGGCACCTTCACCGTCCGCGCTTGCGTCTTTCGCGACAATGAAAACGGCATCCTCGGCGGAAATCACAGCACGAACATCGCGGTGATCGAGGGCAACGAGTTCATCGGCAACGGCCGCGGCGACCTGGGATTTACGCACAACATCTACATCAACGAGATCGCCGAGCTGCGCTTCATCGGCAACTGGAGCCACGCGCTGTACACCGCGGGCGCCGACGTCGGGCACCTCGTGAAGACCCGCGCGAGGACCAACGTCATCGCGTACAACCGGCTGACGGCCGAGGGAAACTTCAGCAGCTTCGAGCTCCAGCTCACCGGCGGCGGCGTCGGCTACATCGTCGGAAACCTGCTCCACCAAGGCCGCAACTCGCGCAACAGCGCGATGATCGCCATCGGCGGCGACGGCACCCAGCATCCGGCGGGGCGGATCTTCATCGTCAACAACACGATCGTGAACGAGCTCGGCACCGGCACGATCGTCTCGGTCCGCGCGCAGCCGACGCTCCCCGTTCGCATCGTCAACAACCTCATCGTCGGCGGCGGAACGCTCGCGGCCGGAGCCATGTTCACGATGTCCAACAACGTCATGGCGGCGAGCACGATGACCGCGGGCCTCGCCGGAGCAGCGACGTACGACTATCGCCTGAGCGCAGGATCGCCGGCGATCAACGCGGGAATCGACCCAGGGATGGACGGGACGTTCGTCCTGCGCGCAGCGCGCGAGTACGCGCACCCGCGCTCGACCGTCGCGCGCATGGCCGTCGGCATGATCGACGTGGGCGCGTACGAGTTTGGCTCGACCGGCGCGGACGCCGGCGTCGACGCAGCCACGATCGACTCGGGCATCGCGCGAGACGCCACGGTCAGCCACAGCGCGTCGACGGACACGGGTGTCGCGACGGACACCGGAGCCTCGAGCGATACCGGCGTCGAGCGAGACAGCGCGAGCGCGATGGACGCCGCGAGCCCCGAGGACTCGGGATCGATCGCTCCTATGGACACGGGACTCGCGCCCGATCCGATGGGCAGAGACGGCGCGATCGCGCTCGACGCGCGCGGCGACACGGGGCCTGCGACCAACGCGGGAGGCTGCGGATGCCGCGTCGCCCTCGGGCGCTCGACGAGCACGACCCGCGGCCGCGCGAGCGCGATCGCAGCGATGGCGGCGCTCTGGGCGCTCGGCCGCAGCCGCCGGGCGCGCCCGCGCTCGGCTCGAACGAAGGGCGCGTGATGGCTACGCGTCGCTTCACGGTGCTCATCGCGTTGGCGATGGGGTTGCTGTGCGCGAGCGGCGCGAGCGCGTAGCCCACGGATTCGGGCTCTGCGGATCGCGCGACGGTCGACGTGCCCGAGCAGGACACGCAAGAGCCTTCCCTCGAAGACGTGTTCTTCGCGCCCAGTGACGCTGCGGTCGACAGCGCGACGCCGGACGCGATGGACCCGGGCCCGCAGCCTCCGCTGGAGCCACCCCTCGGCGCTCCGGTGCTGCCCAACGGGCAGCAGAGTTCAGCGCGTTCAAGAGCTTCATCGTGCCGGGAGACATTCACACCTGGCTGATGACCGACCTTCAGTTCGCGACGCGAATCGACGGAGTGTCCTTCGCCGAGTGGAGCGGACAGCTCGCGAGCGGCGCGTCGAGCTGGCGCGACGTAGGACGGTAACCCCTCGCAATCGCTACCAGAGTGATACCGTTGCGATCACTCGCTGATGCCATCGCGAAGCGCTCTGATCGCCGGCTCTGCCCCCGGCTGCGACATTCTCGTGCAAGGGGCAGGCGTCGCAGCGTCGCACGCGCAGCTGAGCTGGCGAGACGGGCTCGTGCTCACCGACCTCTCGCAAGGGCCGACGTGGGTCGACGGTCGACAGCTCCTTCCCGGCGAGACCGTGCAGCTCGTCGGGTGGGGCGCGCAGGTGTTCTTGGGGCAATCGCCGTTGCCGTTGCACGGCTCCGAGCTCGCGTTGCTCTTCGCGGATCGATCGGGACTTCCCCCCGAGCCAGGAGGCACCGCGGTCATCGGCCGTGATCCCAACCGCGCTCACATCGTGCTCGCGCACCCGGGCGTCTCTGGATCTCACGCGCGCATCGACGTCGCGCGACGCACGCTGACGGACATCGGCTCGACGTCGGGGACGTTCGATGCGCAGCGAAACCGCGTTCCGCAGCAGCAGCCGGTGTCGCTCGACGCGTCGCCAGGTTGGTTCTTCGGCGCGGTGTACGTCCCGGTGACGGCGCTGATCGACCTCGCGACGCGCGGGGCGAGCGCTCAGACGCCCTTTGGTCCGATGAGCTCTTCGGCGCGCGGTCCGTCGATGGCGCCTCCGCCCACGCAGTCGCCGCCCTCGATCGCGCCTCCGCAGAACACCGCGAGCGCGCCCGTGAAGGCGCGAACGATGTTCGGCGAGATCGACCTCGGCTCGGCGCAGGCCGGCGCGCCGCCAAAAGAAGCGATCGTCGGTCGCCTTCCGACCTGCGAGATCGTCCTGCCCTACCCGCAGCTGAGCGCGCGGCACGCGAGCATCACGCGCACACCACAAAACAAGATCGCGATCACCGACCTCGGCAGCACCAACGGGACGTATGCGCGAGGAGCGAGGCTCGTTCCCGGGCACCCCGTCGTCATCGAGCCCGGAGAGCGCATCTTCGTCGGCCCCTACCCCATGGTGGTCGACCTCGATGGTCAGACCATCCGCGCGTACATCGACACCGATCGCCAGGAGTGGACCGGCAATCTCGTCGAGATCGAGGCGCTCGGAATCACCCTCGAGGTGCCCGATCGCGACAACCCCAGACAACCCAAGCGCCTGCTCGACGACGTCACGTTCAAGTGTCGCCCGGGCGATCTCGTGGCGCTCATGGGCCCGTCGGGAGCAGGAAAGACCACGCTCCTGACGGTGCTCAACGGCTACCTGCGCCCGACGCGCGGCGAGGTCCGCGTCAACGGAGAGAACCTCTACGCCGTGTACGAGGCGCTGCGCGGCTCGATCGGCTACGTCCCGCAGGACGACATCGTTCACCCCGAGCTGACGGTGATCGAGGCGATTCGGTACAGCGCGAAATTCAGGCTCCCTTCGGACTACAGCGAGCAAGAGATCGAGCGTCGCGTCGAGCAGGTCATCAAGGACCTCGGCCTCGAGTCGGTCAAGCACCTCGAGATCGGAAAGCCCGAGAGAAAGGTGCTCTCGGGCGGCCAGCGCAAGCGCGTCAACATCGCGCTCGAGCTCGTCACCGACCCCGCGCTGATGTTTCTCGACGAGCCCACCTCGGGGCTCGCCGCGGACGACACCGTGTCGCTCATCGACCTTCTGTCCAACCTCGCCAAACGGCAGGGCAAGACGATCATCGTCACGATTCACCAGCCCGCGCGCGAAGAGTACGAGAAGTTCAACATCGCGTTCGTGATGGGCTTCGGCGGAGAGCCGGTCTACTTCGGCCCGACCGGTCGAGAGAGCTACGAGTTCTTCTATCGCTGGGCCAGGCAGAAGAACCCGAGCGCCAAGCCGATCGACAATCCCAGAGACATGTTCGACCAGCTGCGGCTGCGCGAGCAGGAGTTCGTCGAGAGCGGTCGATACGGCGACAAGGGAGCGGCGAGGCTCGCCGCCGCGCAGGCGTGGCGCGCAGAGTTCTTTCAGCAAGGCAACCAAACGTTCGAGCGCATGTACTCGGGCGCGAGGGCTCCCGGACAGCCGGGCACATCGCCCCCGCCGACGCGCGCTCGCGTGCCGCTCGCCCGGCAGTTCTCGCTGCTCTTGTCGCGGTACCTCAAGATCAAACGCCGAGACAAATCCGGGACCGCGGTGATGTTCGCGCAGGCGCCGATCATCGGCGTGTTGCTGGCCGCTGTCTTCTACGACGCGGCGCGGGCGCCCAACGTGTGGTGTCGCATGGCCATCGAGCGCATCGAGAGCTCGGCGCGCGCCGCGGGGCAAGCGGTGGACCCGACGTGCGCGATGAACGCCGCGCGGTTCGCGGGCGTTCAGGACTTCAGCGGCACGCTGTTCTTTCTCGCGGTCGCGGCGATCTGGTTCGGCACGAGCAACGCCGCGCGCGAGATCGTGAGCGAGCAGGCCATCTATCGACGCGAGCGCATGGTCAACCTGTCGCTCTTCAACTACGTGATGTCGAAGTTCGCGCTGCTCACCGGCGTCGCGATCGTGCAGTGCACGGTGCTGCTCGGGATCGTCTACCCGATCGTAGGGCTCGGCGGCGGCACGGTCGGCCCCTTCTTCGAGATGCTGCTCACGATGATCCTGACCGCGATGAGCGCGACCGCGGTCGGTCTCCTGCTCTCGACGATCGTGACGTCATCAGAAGCCGCGATGGCGCTCACGCCCATCGCGCTCATCCCGCAGGTCGTGCTCGGCGGGCGGCTGGTGCCCATGACGAGCAAGGCATGGCTCGAGGTCGCGATGAGCTTCATCCCGACGCGGTGGAGCTTCGAGTCGCTGCTCTCGGCCGAGCGTCAGGCGATCGCAGGCGACTGGACGATTCCCGTGTGCGTGACGCAGGGAGCGGGCGTCGAGGGCGGCCGCTTTCAGTGCGCGCTCGAAGAGCTCCGCAACGCGGAGCGAGGCTTCGGAGGGCTGGGCTTCACGACCTACGACCTGCCGTGGGTTCCGTGGGCGGTGTTGCTCACGATCACGGTGCTGACGTTGGGGACGGTGCTGACGCTGCTGAAGCGTCGCGACCCGGTCTGATCGCCCCGGGCCCCATCCAACGATACCCCTCCGGGTGCATCT
>LNEO01000087.1 GCA_001465015.1 Deltaproteobacteria bacterium Ga0077539
ATGAGGGCGCGACCTCTGGCTGTGAGGCGAGCGAGCGTCCGCGTTGTTCCCTCACGAATACCAGGGCTGTCGCGCCCAAATCCGGTTCCCTGCTGAGGTTGGAAGAAGACACGCCACGAGCTCACTCGGGCGCGTGTCGCCAACCGAAGGCGGAGCAGTGATCGTGCGTCGCGTCGATCACCGCTCCGTTACAAAGACCACATCCCGTAGCGGATCATCACGACCTTCCAGTAGCCCGAAAGTCCGGCGACCGCCCACACGTCGCGGTCCATGAGCACGCGCTGAAACCACGCCGCGTGCGCCTCGTCGCTGGTGCCGGTGTACATCACGAAGGTCCCGCCGCCGGGCGCCGCGGAGAAGTCCCACCGCTGCCGGTCGCGCGCGAAGTCCCCGGTGCGGCCTTCGATCCACACCGTTTGTCGCGAAGGATCGAGCCGGGCCTCGACCTCACCCGAGCCAGCAGAGAGCGGGCTTCCGAGGGTGGTCGAGATGCGGACGCGATCCGCGGTCTGCTGCAAAACCCGGACGTTTTGCAGCCAGAGCCAGTAGTTGCCCCAGTACTGCGCGTCCATCAATCGACGTCGAACGATGTCCTCGGGCGACACGACGTAGCGGCCCACCGAGATCGAGCGCATCGAGCCTTGCGGATCGAGCTCGATCGAAACGAGGTCGAGGCCCCCGCGAAGGACGCTCGTCCAGGCACCAAACGACGGCCCTGTGAGCTGCGACGCAGGGGTGCTCGCGGACGGCGGGCGCACGGGTAGCCGTCGCCCGGCGAGGATCTCGGCGCGGCGTTTGACGGCGAGCGCGAGGACCGTCTCTGCGGTGATGTTGGCGCTCGAAGCGGAGTACGCGCTCGAGTTCGCGAACTGTCGAATGGCCCACGTCGCTTGGGCCGGGTCGCACCACACGGTGAGCGCGACCACCGTGGTGTTGGCGTTTTCGGCGAAGAACTCCCAGCGCGTGCCAGCGGGTCCGAAGTCCGAGCGGGTCACGTCGACGTCGACGCGACGGTCGTTGACGACGTTGACGCGCACGTCCGCGTGGACGTCGAAGATGGCAGCGCGCGCGTGAAATCGAAACGCCGTCCGCCGTCCGGTTCGGCCCTGCAGCTCGACGTCGCCCAGCGCGGGGACGAACTGCGCGTACTCCTCGGGCGAGCGCACCACGCGATGAACGACGGCGATCGGCGCCTGAACGCGGGCGTAGATCGTCGGTCGCGAGTTGGAGTGCTGATCGACCGCGCGAGGGATGATCACCGGCCCTCTCGCGAGCAGCGGACGAATCGCCTCGAGCTCGGCCGGGTCGATCGGCGCGATCGTCGCGCGAAGCGCGGCCGACCCACCGTCAGCGACGCCTGCGTCCTGCGCGCTCGCGACGCTCGAGGCGGCGAACACCGCGAGCGCGACGGCCGCGCGAGTCATCGAACGAAAGCGTGACTCTCGCCGAGGGTGAGCGGTCGCTTGGTGGGTCATGGACATGGCTATCACTTCGACGCGGAGAACACTGGTTGATTCTCTTCGGAGCAAAGGACGCCGCGACGAACAGATTAGCCGGTGGCGACTTCGGTTGCCGGCGCGACACGCTCGTCACGGGAGACGAGCCGGCGCACGACCCGTCCGTGGCGAATCTCGCGGTGCTGATAGGTCGGCGCGAGCCACGGAGCGAAGCCCACCGGAGTGGCCTCGCTCGATGAAAAGACCTGCGGGAAATCCGGGCAGTCCGCGGCTCGATCGACCAGCGCGTCCTCGAGCGCCATCGACGTGTACTGCGTCGCGCCGAGCTCGGGCGTGTTGGCGTTGAGCACGTAGTCGATGCCGTAGAGCGCGGCGGTCGAGGCGAGGCCCGGGATCTTGCTGGCGCGGGGGTTGTAGTTGTCCACGCAGACGCCGTTCTCGCTCGAGGCCCAGATGCCAGAGTCGGTCTTCACGACGATCGACTGGTTTCCCGACGTGTGGCCGGGCGTACGGATGAGGTAGACGCCGTCGCCGAGCTTGAGATCGCCGTCGGTGAACAAGATACGATCTGCGCGGACGTCTTGCTTTCCGTCGGGGACGAACCAGGCGCGCTGCATCGGGTGCAGATCGTCCCAGTCGTCCCACTCGCACTTGGGCACGAGGAGCTTCGCGTTGGGATACTTCGCGCGGATCGAGTCGTCGTTGGTGCCGATGATCGGCCGAACGTCTTGCGTATGAAGGTGATCGAAGGCCACGAAATCAACGTCGTCGCAGGAGAGCCCGAGCGCTTCGAGCTGCTTCTCGATCGGGTCGAACTCCCTCGCGAAGAGCGAGCTCATGGGCCCGAGCTGCTCGATCATCGACGCGAAGTACGGCGTTCGTCGTGACGCGCGGGTGTCCGACGGGTTGAACAGAACGGTCTTGGTCGCGCCGCCGATCGCGCACTGAACGAGCAATGTTCTGTGCGTCATCGACACGAACGGCGCGGGAGAGTGCTGCCAGGACCAGAACGCGAACTTCGCCGGGTACGCGAGCGTCGTGCGCGGCAACGTTCGGACGCTGACCGCGTTGGGTCCCGCGAGGATCTTCTCGCGCAGCGCCCGGGCGGCGCCTCGAACGGCTCGGAGCTTGGGCCCGTGCCCACCGCTCTGCCAGGCCTCGTCGAGGTCCGTGACGTGTTCGATTCCCCGCTCTGTCAGCGCCCTTCGCATCGCGTCGCTCATGGTGGCTCGAGCGTAGCGCGATTCGACCGCTCACGCGCGGCGCGAGGAGCCTTGGCGCTTTGCGCGCTTGGGTTCGGGCTGCTCGTCGATGCCCCGCTCGATCCGCGCTTTTCGACACTCTTCGTCGCCTGCCTTGACCAGCCGACAGACGCCGGGTCGCACCTCGTAGATGTCGCACGAGACGCTCTCGCCGAGACGCCCCGAGAGCGCGCAGCACCGCTGGTTGACGCCCACGAGTCGCATGTGGACCTCCCCCTTCGCGTTGGTAAAGGTGAGCTTCTTGATGAGCTCGGGATGCTTGTTGATCTTGTCCTTCTTCAAGACCTCGACGTACTCGTCGTAGTCGATCTCGCGGTTCTGATCGCGGTTGCAGCAGCACGCTCCGCAGGTCACGCAGTCGAACTCGGGCTCATTAGCGGCTGTCTTCTTTCGACCCATGGATGTCGCGTGGAGCGTGGCACGACCCCGCGCCATCGCGCGAGATCCTGACAAGAGCGCAGACGTCCCGCGATGTATGATGCGCGAGAAGCCGCCGCATGCCCGATATCGCGTACATCACTGACGTCGAGGGGCGTTGGGACAAGCTCGAGTCGTTTGCGAAGGACAACCCGTTGGTGAGCATCGACGAGGCGGGACGCCTTCGCGTGTCCGACGGCGCCGTGTTCGTCTTCGGCGGAGACGCGGTCGACCGCGGACCAGACAGCCTGCGCGTGTTGCGGACGCTGCTCGAAGCGAAGCGAGCGCAGCCCAGTCAGGTCGTCCTCCTCGCGGGAAACCGAGACATCAACAAGCTCCGCCTGGCCCGCGAGCTCCGCGGGCGCCCGCCTCCGCGGACGCCCGACGCCGAGCGAGCCGCCGGAGGCGCGGTGCTGTTGCGCTGGATCCTCGCGCAGACGATGGGCGCGGGCGAGGCGTTCGAGCACCGGCGCACCGAGCTGAGCAGGCTGCGCGGCACGAGCGTCGAGGACGCCGAGGTGTGCGAGAGCTTCGTCGAAGACGTCGCGCGAGACGGCGCGCTCAGGGCGTATCTGCGCGAGTGCACGCTGGCGTTTCGCCTGGGCGACGCGCTGTTTCTTCACGGCGCGGTGACCGACGAGAACTTCGGCCTCGTCCCGACCGGCGAGACCGCCGCGGACGAGCGGATCGCGCTGTGCGCGATGGGCGAAGCCCAGGTCGACGCCTGGGTCGACGGGCTCGATCGGTTTTATCGCCAGCAAATCGAGGCGTTTTGCGAAGGTGCAGAGCGCGTCGCGGTCGATCGCCCCGCGCCGTGGGCGGCGGTGGTCGCCTATCAAGCGCCGCTTCCGGGGACGCGAACCAACCAGCAGAGCGTCGTGTACGGGCGCCCTGCGGACTCTCTGGGCAATCCGTTGCTTCCGTCACGAGCGCTGATCGCGAAGCTCGAGCGAGACGGCGTTCGCCGGGTGTTCGTGGGGCACACTCCGTCTGGGGACAGCCCGAGCGTCCTGCGCTACGAGCGATTCTCGCTGGTCCTGGCGGACAACTCGTACGCGCGCGTCGGCGGTGGATCGCAGGTGTTCTTGCTCGGCGGTCGAACGATCGCGAAGGGATCGACCGCGCTCGACGACGGAAGCGTCCTCGCGACCAGCGCGGATTGGATCGACTCGAGCCCCGGTCCCCTCGGAGCGCGATCGGTCTCGAGCGGATTGCTCGTCAAAGCAAGCACCGACCGCGGCGCGGTCGTCGGCTTTCGCGCGCTGGAAGGCTATCGGCTCACGCAGCGAGAGATGACCGAGCTCGAGCTCTCTGCGACGGAGCCACCCTTCGATCCATTGGACAAAAACCAGTTCACTTGAATTATTAACCCAGTATTCATCGCCCGGACAGAAAGGGCAGCCGCTGAAAGAGCCACTCGGGGGTGCGCTTGACCACTGGCATGATCAGCGACCAGACCCTGGGGACGTAGGCCTCGGGCGTTCGGGCGTCCATCGCGCGGATGATTCCCTCTGCGGCCTCCGTGGCCGAGATGAAGAGCGCGTTCTTCTCGTGCTCGACGGTCATGGGCGTGTCCACGGGACCGAGCTTGATCGTGACGACGCTGACACCCGAGCGATAGAGCCGCGAGCGGAGGCCCTGGAGGTAGACGTTGAGCGCTCCCTTCGCGGCGCCGTAGGTGAAATTGCGGGGCCTTCCTCGGTCGCCCGCGACCGAGGTGATCACGCCGATCGTCCCGGTCCCTGCGCGCTCCATCGCGTTGGCGAGCGCGACGAGCAGCGCCACGGCGCTCACGAGGTTGTCGTGCAAGATCGCCGCGGCGGCGCTGGGGTCCCGTTCGGTGAGGAGCTGATCGCCGAGCACGCCGTGCGCGACGAGCGCGCGATCGGGCGATCCGCCGAGCGCCTCGAGCGACCGAGCGATGGTGGACTCTGCCCCTGAGATATCCGAGAAGTCTGCGCGCTCGGAGGTGACGGTGCTCGAGCGCTCGCACGCTTCGACGACGGAGCGGAGCTTCTCGGCGCTGCGACCCACGAGGTGCAAGCGATCGCCGCGCGCCGCGTGGGTGAGCGCGAATTCGCGAGCGACCGCGGAGGTCGCGCCGAGCACAAGGACGCGTTCCATCGTGAGGGCGCACTTATCGCATACCGCGCCGCGGGACTGGAAGGGCGACATGCGGGTCATCGACCACACATGTTTTCAACTGATCATCGATCCAATCGCTCTCCAGTTGCGCGCATCGCTGCCCCCGAGCCGAGCCGCGGGTGACCAACGCGAACGCGCGCTCTGCTATGATTCGCGGGTGTTGCACAACCTTCGTCACGCCGTGTGGCTCACCCTCTTCGCCGCGGGATGCGCACTTCCGCACGCGTCGTTGCGGCGCGACGACGCGGCCGACGACCTCGCTGTCGAAGACGCGACCGACGCCGAGTCCGACGGCTCGATCGACTCGCCAGACAGCAGCGACGCGATCGACGTGACGATCGACACCCCCGACGCGCCGGAGCTCGACGCCGCTCGTGACGCGATGGACGTCCCCGACGCCGTCGATGCCCCTGCGGATCGGCAGTGTCCGCCCGGACAGATGTTGTGCGGGGCGAGCTGCGTCGACACGGTCGCCAACACGCTCCACTGCGGTCGCTGCGACGGATTCTGCCCGACGTCGGTCAACGGGATCGCCTCGTGCGCCGCCTCGCGCTGCGGCCTCGTTTGCAACGCTGGGTATCGCCTCGTCTACGACATGAGCGGAACGCCCAACTGCGTCACAGACGTATCGACCGCGGCTTCATCGTGTCCCGGACAGATGATCGACCTCGCGCCCGGCACGAGCCAGTCCTTTGTCGGCACGACCGAGGGTCGCCCCGGCATGCGAGTCGGCGGCGGCTCGTGCGCGATGCTCTCGGGACCCGAGGCGGTCTTCAACGTGACCGCGCGCGAAGCTGGGGTCGTGCGCGTGACGATGACCTCGTTCGAGTCGATGGGCTTCTATGTCATCGGCGGGACCTGCGGCGGTGCGCTGAGCGGCGCGCAGGTGGCGTGCTCCTACGAGGGGCCCACGATGACGCAGCGAGCACGAACGAGGACGACGGTGTTCGAAGCGACCGCCGGGCAGGTCTTCACGGTCGTCGTCGATTCGCCGGCCGGCGCACCGCAGCCGTTTTCGCTCACAGTGAACCACGTGACCAACTGCGGGTTCTCCACGATCACGAGCTCGATGACGCGCACGTGCGGAGACGGAAACGCGACAGGCATGGACGGCTGCAGCGCGACGTGTTCGATCGAAGCGGGGCTCATCCAGACGACCTGCGGTGGAATCACACCGATGACGCCGCGCGTAGTGATCGGGAGCGAGCCTTCGATCTTCGAGGGCAACTGGACGGGAGGAGGAGGAATGTTCTCTGCCTGTGGTGGAGGCCACGATCGATCGGAACGGATCGTGGCCGTGGACGTTCCTGTGCCGACATCGCTGCGGATCGATTTGAAGCCTGGCGACAGCAGCCGAACGGCGCTGCTGGTCCGTCGCTCGATGTGCAGCAACTCGACGGGCGAGCTTTGCTCGAACAACGTCGACGAAACCGCGTCCGGCGAGCGCGTCGACATCACGACCACGATGCCCAACGAGCGGCTGTTCGTGATCATGGACACCGACCGCGACGCGCCGTACACGCTGCGATTTACGCCGCAAAACTGCGGTGATGGTCGCCTCGCGGCCGGCGAGCAGTGCGACGACGGCGACACCTCGGCTGGCGACGGTTGCGACTCCAACTGCAGGGTGGAGGCGCGTTGCGATCTGCGCGAAGGCGCGACGGACACCGTCCCGACCGCGCCGTTCGCGCTTCCGTCGGACTGCGATTCGCTGCGCTTCGGCGGTCGCATCGACCCGGCGGCGCCCGATCGCGACGACGCCGTCCGGCTCTATCTTCGCGCGGGACAGAACGCTGCGTTTCAGCTCTCGTCGGGCGGACAAGGGCGATGCCCGCGAGGAGTCGACCCGGTGATCGAGGTGTCGCGCGGCTCGATTTCGATCATGCCTTCGCCGCGAAACACTGGGTGCGTGAACAACTTCGCGGCGATCTGCGTCGACGACTCGGTGACCTACTGCCCGGACTCAGCGTTCACCGCGCCCGCGGACGATTGGTACACCTTTCGGGTGTTTCGCTACGGCGATGGGGGATCGGCGTTCGACTACGAGCTGTTGCTCACGCGCCGTTGAGCAGCGAAGTGAAGTCGCGAAACGGGGTTTGGTCCGGCGGACCGTCGGCGAACCCGTAGTGCTCGACGCGACCGTCGCCGACGACCGCGATCGTGGAAGAGCGAGTTCCGTAGATCTCAGTGCGAATACAAAGGGCTTGAAGGGCCCGTGCCCACTCCTTTGGCACCGGGCTCGTCGGATCCACGGGAACATCTTCGGGCACCGTGGTGTCCGCCAGAAAATGTTCGAGCTCTGCTCGGAGGGCGTCCCACGGCGCGTCCACGACCTCCGCCACACGCGCGCGCAGTCTATTTGCCTTTGGAAACCAGGGAGAATCCAGACGATCGTTCGCGAGCACCCACACGCCGGGCGACAGCTCGACGCTCTGCCAACCGTCGGCGCGGCCATAAACGACGAAGAGCCGATCACCGTCGCCCACCGCGAGGTTGAACGGGGGAAATTCCGCCGCGTCCATCGCGAGCACCCGTTCGAGCGCGCGCTCTGCTCGCCCGTCTCGTCCGGCGGCGCCCGCGCGGAGACACTCGAGCACGGCTTCACCGCGCGAGCGCGCGTCGGGGGGCGGCGGCTCGGCGGTGCGCTGGTTGGTCAGCCCGACGAAGAGGCCATTTTTCGTGACGCCCAGCCACGTTCCACCCTTGTGATCTCGCCCTCCCGCGACGCCGAGGCGCTCGTCGAGGAGCGTCGGACCCGTCGCTGGCCGCGCGTAGAACTCGTCGCGGTTGGCGGCCACGACGAGGGGCTGACCGGGTCGGACGCGGTGAACAAGCGCGATCGTGCACATGATTCGTGCAGTCTTGGGCTCCTGCGAGCCGCGCGTAAAGCGTCCCTCGCGATACAGTCCGCGAGACGACCGACGCCCCGCCACCCAAGGTCTCTGGCCGCCGGCGCGTTGCAGTCGCAGGGCCATCCGTTTACAAAGTTTGCCCTGATGGTCGCGCGATTCGTCGCCGCGGCGGTCGAACGTAGCTGCTCGGGCGATGACGATGCGCCCGCTGATCGCAGGGAGTGCGGCGCGCCGACAGCGCCGCGGAGGAACGTGAAGTGATCCACCAACTGTTCGGGCTGCTCGCGCAGAGCACGCCCCATTCTGGGGGCGAGGCAAGCATCGCCATCCCGCGGTTCGACCAAGAGAGCGTCCGGTTCGCCGGAAGTTTCACGGGCTCTGCCGTGCTCTCGGTGGGGCTCGTGGTGTGCGTGCTCGGCGTGCTGTTCGGCCTCGCGCTCGTCAGGCAGCTCGCGTCGATGCCAGTGCACCCGAAGATGCGCTCGGTGTCCGAGCTCATCTACGAGACGTGCAAGACCTACCTCAAGACTCAGGGTCGCTACATCCTGATTCTCGAGGGGTTCATCGCGATCGTCGTGGTGGCGTACTTCGGCCTGATCGAGGGGCTCGGGCTGGCCAAGCTCATCGCGATCCTCCTGTTCTCGCTGCTGGGAATCGCAGGCAGCTTCGGCGTCTCGTGGCTGGGGATCCGCGTCAACAACTACGCCAACAGCCGCGCGGCGTTCGCGAGCCTCGAAGGAAGGCCGTTTCCGGTCTACGCGATTCCGCTGCGCGCGGGGATGTCCATCGGGACGATGCTCATCTCCGTCGCGCTGCTCTGCAACCTGCTGATCCTTTTGTTCATGCCGCGCGACTACGCGGGCCCGTGCATGATCGGCTTCGCCATCGGCGAGTCGCTCGGCGCGAGCGCGCTGCGCATCGCGGGGGGCATCTTCACCAAGATCGCCGACATCGGCTCGGATCTGATGAAGATCACGTACAACATCAAGGAAGACGACGCCCGCAACCCGGGCGTCATCGCGGATTGCGCGGGCGATAACGCAGGGGACTCCGTCGGTCCCACGGCGGACGGCTTCGAGACGTACGGGGTGACCAGCGTCGCGCTGATCGTCTTCATCACCAAGGCGATCGACGACACGACGGTGCAGGTGCAGCTCCTGACGTGGATCTTCGCGGTCGCGATCGCGATGATCCCGGCGTCGGTGGGCTCGTACCTCGGCAACGAGATCTACCAGCGCGCGGTGCACGGCTCGGCTAAGACGATGAACTACGAGGCGCCGCTGACGGCCCTGGTCAGGCTCACGGCGGTCGTGTCGATCGCGCTGACCTTCTTCTTGTCGTGGCTGCTCATCCCCAACGTGGGCGGCGACAAGCAGCTCTGGTGGCAGCTCGCGTCGATCATGTCTCTGGGAACGCTCGCAGGCGCGGTGATTCCCGAGGTGATCAAGGTGTTCACCTCGACGGAATCCGCGCACGTTCGCGAGACCGTCGAGGCGAGCGAGCGGGGCGGCGCGTCGCTCAACGTCCTGGCCGGACTGATCGCGGGCAACTTCAGCGCGTTCTGGATGGGCCTGGTGTTCGTGGCGCTGATGGGCAGCGCGTGGCTCTTCAGCGGAATGGGGCTCAAGGACCTGATTCCGCTCGCGGACGGCTCGGCGGCGACGGTGTTCGCCTTCGGCCTCGTGGCGTTCGGCTTCTTGAGCATGGGCCCAGTGACCATCGCCGTGGACTCGTACGGACCGGTCACAGACAACGCTCAGTCGGTCTACGAGCTGTCGCTCATCGAGAGCGAACCGGGGATCAAAGCGCAGATCAAGACGGACTACGGCTTCGAGCCAGACTTCGAGACGGCCAAGCACTTTCTCGAGGCCAACGACGGCGCGGGCAACACCTTCAAAGCGACGGCCAAACCGGTGCTCATCGGAACGGCGGTCGTCGGCGCCACCACGATGGTCTTCTCGATCATCCTGGACCTGACCGATCGGATGAACACCGAGAAGCTCCGGCTGCTCGCGATCACGAACCCGCCGTTTCTCCTCGGCCTGGTGATGGGCAGCGGGGTGATGTTCTGGTTCGCAGGGGCAACGATGCAGGCGGTGTCGACCGGGGCGTACCGCGCGGTCGAGGCCATCAGCAGCAGCATTCGCCTCGACACCGACAAGCCCGCGAGCGTCGAGGACAGCAAGCGAGTGGTCGAGATCTGCACCCGCTACGCGCAGGCTGGCATGACCAACATCTTCTTCGCGGTGTTTCTCATGACGCTGGCGTTTGCCTTCGTCGACGCGTTCTTCTTCATCGGTTACCTGATCTCGATGGCGATCGTGGGGCTGTATCAAGCGCTGTTCATGGCCAACGCCGGCGGCGCCTGGGACAACGCCAAGAAGGTCGTCGAGGTCGAGATGAAGATGAAGGGAACGCCCCTGCACGCCGCGTGCGTCGTCGGCGACACCGTCGGCGACCCGTACAAAGACACCTCGTCGGTGGCGATGAACCCGGTGATCAAGTTCACGACGCTGTTCGGAATGCTGGCTGCCGGGCTCGGCCACTCGATGAGTCGCACCGACGGCGGGGCGTTTGTCGCGAAATTGTTCGCGGCGATGTTCTTCGCAGGCGCGCTGGTGTTCGTGTGGCGATCGTTCTACCGCATGCGCATTCGCAGCGAACAAAAGGGCGCGGATGTGCACGCGCCGATGCCGCCGCCGTATCGCACCGAAGCGCCGGGAGCTCCAGTGATCACGGCGGCGCCGAGCGCGTCGACCGCGGTCGCAGCTCCCGCCACGGCTGCCGTTGCGCCGATCGTGGCTGCGGCGGCTGCGGGTGCGGCGATCGTGGCGACGACGGCGACCGCCGGTGAAGCGAGCGAAGAGTCCGAAGAGTCTGACGACTCCGACGACAACGCCGACCAGCCCAGCGGCAGCGCGGGCTGAACGACGCACTGCTTGGGGCGCGGTCACTGTGAACCCGCTGTCGCGGTCGCGAACGGTTGTTCGCAGCGATGCGCACGGGGATTGCGCAGTTGGCGGCGCGGGGCGGGAGGCAGGCGCGACGCTCTACTCGGTATAGCGACACACGATTTCAATGGTCGCGAGGCTGCCGAGTGCGAGCGGATCGCAACCACCGCCGCGAGGGTGCGGTAGACCGCGACGAGCACGCGCGAAGGGCATCGCTGAGGCTTCCGCCGCACACCCGCTGTGGCGCCCCAGACACACGGCTGCCGTGGTCCGGGCGACGAAACGCGCTGGTTTCGCAGGAAAGTGGTTCGGGCACAGCAGTTGCGTAACGCTTGGAACGCCACCCGTGTTGATGCCACGATTCGATCGAGTTCTCGCCTCCGCGATCGCGGTAAGCGCGCTCGCGCTGTCGACCGAGGCCGCCGCGCAGGGGAGTCCCCTCACCCGCGCCAACGCGCCAACGCCATCGATCTCGCTGCCGCTCACGCTGGAGGGGACGTTCGCCTCTCCCGAAGCGACCCTCGGGCAAGGCTTGTCCATCGTCGATCGCCAGAGCGCGGACCTCGATGGCGACGGGGACATGGATCTCTTGGTGTTCGTGGACGTCAGCGAAGGCTGGTCCCCCAGCGCGGCCAACGCGGCGCGCGGCGCGGTCGTGATCTATCGCGAAGGCGAGCGCGCGTGGCGTGGGCGCACGGTGGCGTCTGTTCCTGCGATGCCGTTCGAGAGCACGTACAACTGGGGAGAGGTCGTCTCGACGAGCGGCACGGCGGGCACGACCGTTCGACTGCTCTACTCCGCTGCGCTGCGCGGCCGCTTCGCGCAGTGTGAGTATCGATTGCGCTTCGATCGCGACGGAATGCACATCCTCCGCGGCCCCGGCGCGCACGGCGCCCGCGTCTCGCGCTCGGGCCTCGCGCACAGGCGCCTCGCGCGCCGCTGAGCGACCTGCGGGGGTTGCCGCGCCGCTCTACTCGCGGGTTTTCTTGCTCTTCTTCGGCTTCTTGCGAGGCCGCTCGACGGGCACGATCAGCACTTCTTGCGCGGGCACCTCTGCGTCGAGCGCGGCAGGGTCTTCGTCGGCTGACTTCTTCGCGGGGAGCGTTCGCGCCGGGAGGAGCTCGGACTCGGCCGACAGCTTCTTGGCGAGAAAGATCGCTGCGTCCAGTCGCTGAAAGTGTCGCGCGCGATAGAACTGCAGCGCGCGCTTGTTGTTCTCGGCGACCTCGAGCACGAGGTGCGTGCAGCCGCGGACGCGCGCTAGATGCTCGAGCTGCTCGAGGATGAACGATCCGATCCCCCGCCCCTGGTAGTCCGGCGAGACTGCGAGCTCTTCGACGAACATCGGGCGCATCTCGCGGCGCGAGAAGTACCGCTCGTTCATCCAGTTGTCCGCGCCCGAGATCTGAAACGCGCACTCGGCGTAGCCGACGATGTCGCTCTTTTGGCTTTGGCCCTCGACCTCGAACAACAGCTGCTCGATCCCTGGCTGCTCGTACACATCGAGGAAGCGCTGCTTGGTGCGCGGCCGCTGGTACTCGACGGTCTCGCGATTGACGTCGCGAAACACGCGCTTGAGAAACTCCCACACGCGATTGAGGTCGCGCCGGTGCAGTCGTCGGACCTTCACGACGAGGTCCTCGATGGCCGCAGAAGTACTTTCGAACGACTCGCTCTCGTCGGTCATGGGCGAGCGAGTGTAGAGGTAGACGGCATTGGAATGGACCCCGACTCGCGTCGCGCTGCTGGTGGTTGCGGCGTTTTGTGCCGGCGCCATCAATTCGATCGCGGGCGGGGGCAGCCTCTTGACCTTTCCGGCGCTGATCGCGGCGGGGTTCGATCCGCTGACGGCCAACGCCACGAGCACCGTAGCGCTGGTGCCCGGCTCGATCTCCGCCTGCTGGACCTACCGCCAGCACTTGCACGGGCAGTCCAAGCCGATCGTGCTCATGGCCCTTCCTTCATTCGTGGGAGGGCTGCTCGGGGCGGTGTTGTTGCTTCGCGCGGGGAGCACGACCTTTGCGAAGCTGGTTCCCTGGCTCTTGCTCGGCGCGACGGGGCTATTTGCGTCGCAGGAGCTCCTGGCGCGATGGCGCGCTTCGCGGTCGAAGGACGAAGAGCTGCCCACCGAGGAAGCCGCGCTCGGAGCGGGGTCGATCGCCGCGCTCGTCTTCGTGCAGTTCATCGTGGCGCTATACGGCGGCTACTTCGGGGCGGGCATCGGCATCGCGATGCTCGCGGCGCTGTCGTTCGTCGGGATGCGCGACATTCACCGGATGAACGCGCTGAAAAACCTCGCCGCCGCCGTGATCAACGGGATCGGGGTGCTGCTCTTTCTCGGCGCCAACGCCGCGGATCGACCGGTCGCGGCGGTGATGGCCGTGGCGGCGATCGCCGGCGGCCGCAGCGGAGCGCGCCTCGCGCAGCGCGTCCGACCGATCACCGTGCGGCGGGGCGTGACGTTGGTCGGGCTCGTAATCACTGCGTTTCTGTTCGCGAAGAGCCTGCTAAGCTAGGCGCGTGACCTATCGCCTCGTGCTGCCGCGGGGGCGACCTGCGCCTGTGGTGGTGGAGGTTCCGCACGCGGGGCTGAAGATCCCCGATTCTTTGCTGAGCGAGCTCGACTGCGAGCCGCGCGACGTTCTTCGCGACGCCGACACCTATGTGGACGAGCTGTTCTCCAACGCGCACGAGGTCGGCGCGACGCTGCTGGTGGCGGAGTGTTCGCGATACATCGTCGATCTCAACCGAGACGAGGACGACGTCGACGCCCTGACCGTTCCCGATCGGGTGACGTCGCCTTGTCGCCACGGGTCTACGGCGCTCTGCAATCACTCGCCGCGCGGCGTGATCTGGCGCGAGAGCACGGAGGGGCGAGCGCTCCTGCGAGCGCCGCTCTCGAACGCGGCCTTCGAGGCGCGGCTCGATAAGTTCTACCGCCCGTATCACCGCGCCCTCGCCCAGCGGCTCGACGAGCTGCGCGGGATCTTCGGCTTCGCGATCTTGCTGAGCGCGCACTCGATGCCGGCCTACGGACGCGGCCCCGACGGCACGCGGGTCCGCCGCGCCGACGTGGTCCCCGGAACGCGCGGCCAGAGCACGGCGCACGGGTCGCTCATCGCGATGCTCGACACACACTTTCGAAGCGCCGGGCTCTCTGTGCGCCACGATGATCCATACCGCGGCGGGGCGACGACCGCGCGCTGGGGGCGCGTGCGCGAGGGCTACCACGGGATGCAGGTCGAGCTCAGCCGCGCGCTCTACATGGACGAAGGTTCGCTGCACCGAAAGCGCGACGGAATGCAGTGGCTCGCCAGGCTCTGTCACGAGCTGGTGCTCAAGCTCGCCGCCGTCGACGCGCGTGATCAGCTCGCGGCGCCGTGACCCGAGCGCGTGTCCGGCGCCGTTCGAACGCGGCCTTCGGGACCGCGTATCGGACGTCACTCGACGGTGAGCGAGCCCGCGGCGATCTGCCGTCGCAGCGCCTCGACGCGCTCGACCACGGACGGCGCGAGGTGCCGCGCGTGCGGGCCGCGCGAGACCCAGTCGATCCCGCCATCGCGCACGGCAAACGTGCGGATGCCCCCGGGCCCCCTCGGAAATCGCCCGCCCGCGACCGCACCGATCGTGTCGAACACCGCGACGTCCACGCGCTTGATCATCGAGGTGAGCACCGCGTCGGGCATCTCGTCGTATTGATCGGCGTCGACGCCGATCGCGAAGCGTCGAAGGCGGTGGGCAGCGACGAACACGCCGTGGCCCGTGGTGCCCGAGGCGTGAAAGATCACGTCGACTCCTTGGGCGTACTGCGCGCTCGCGAGCGCCTCGCCGCGGGCCGGGTCACGAAAGGCGTTTGGTGTGCTGCCGGCGTACGCCGCGCTCACGACGCACTCGGGGCACACCGCGCGCACGCCAGCACGATATCCGCGCTCGAACTTTCGGATCAGCGGGATATCCATCCCCCCCACGAATCCGACGCGCCGACTTCGCGACGTGAGCGCGGCCGCTGCGCCGACGAGAAACGTGCCTTCTTCCTCGCGAAATCCTAGGCCAACGACGTTTGCAGGCGGCGCGCCTCGCTCGGGTGGCGCGTAGTCCACGCAGGCGAATTTCACCGCCACGTAGTCGCGCGCGACCTCGTCGATGTCCCTCGAGAACATGTACCCGACGCCGATGACCAGGTCGAAGCCGCGGGCTCCAAACAATCTCAACGCGGACACGCGATCATCGGCGTCCATGGGCTCGACGTACTCGACGATAGCTCCGAGCTCGGCTCGGGCTCGAGCGAGGCCGGCGTACGCCGCGTCGTTGAAGCTCTTGTCGCCGCGGCCGCCCACGTCGAACACGAGGCCGACGCGGATGGCGCGCAGCCCCGCAGGAGGCGCGCTCGTCGCCGCCGTCGGGTCGGGCCGTCGCGCAGGCAGGGCGCACGTCACCGCGCAGAGCGCGATCGCAGCCAACGCGTTTCGTCGCAGAGAAAGCATCAGACAGCACGGAGGATAGCAGTCGATGACGTCGACCGACGCCGCGTCGCGAGGGCGAATTGGAAATGGTCGTGGCGAGCGACCCTGCGCTAGCATGGGCGCGATGAAAGCCGGGTCACGCGCGCGCGCATCGCGCTTGCTGTTCGCGCTGTCTCTCTCGTGCGTCGCGCTGTGCGCGTCGCGCGAGGCGCGTGCTCAGCAGGGCGAAGAGCTGTCCCGCGCAGAGCGTGACGAGGTCGCCCGCACGCATTTTCGCGCAGGATCGAGGTTCTTCGATCAGCGCCGGTTCGCGGAGGCGGCCGGCGAGTTCGAGCTCGTCTTCGAGCTCATCGGTCAGGGCGCGCTGATGTTCAACGCGGGGCGCTCGTGGGAGGCCGCAGGACGGTGGCGCGAAGCCATCCGGGCGTATCGAAGGTTTCTCGAGACGCGGGAGGTCGGGGCTGCGCGCGCTTCCCTCGAGGCGTCGATTCGTACGCTCGAGCAGCGCGTGGCCGACGAAGAGCGCGCTGCCGCTGCCGCAGCGCAACGAACGAGCGTTGGCTGTCCCGAGCCAGGCGCGAGCGCTTCGGCGAACGCTACCGCGACGTCGAGCGCGAGCGCCGCGAACACAGCGCAGACCGCTTCAACCGGTGCGATCGCGTCGACCGCGATGCCGTCGTCGAGCGCATCGCTGATGCAACTGCAGACGAGGGTCACCTATCAGCACCGGACGCTCGACGCCACAGCGCCGTGGGTGCTCTTGGGCGTGGGCGGCGTGATCGGCGGGCTTTCTGTCTGGCAAGCGGCGTCGTACACGATCGACTCGGCGCGGGTGCAAAGCGCGACGACCTGGAGCGCGGACCTCACCATCGCGCAGGACAGCGCCCGGGAGGCTTCACGAAACGCGATCCTCGGAGGGTCGATCGGAGGCGTGTTCTTGGCGACGTCGGTGCTCTGGTTCGCGTTGCGAGGGCGGGGAGAGCGGCGCGAAGAGGTGCTTCGAACCGCGTGGGTGGCGCCGTCACCCGGCGGCGTGATCGCAGGAGGGAGGTTTTGATGCGCGCGCTCGTCGCGATCCTCGCAGGGCTGTTCGCGGTGACAGTCGGGGCGTGTGTTCCTCAACCAGCGTCCAGCGGAGCGGTGCAGTGCGGCGAAGGAAACATCTGCCCGCCAGCGTTCGAGTGTCGATTCGGTCGCTGCTGTCGCGCGAGCGCCACGCTCGCAGAGTGTCCGACGGAGGCAAACGTGCCACGAGTCGACGACGGGAGCCTCACGTGTGACGACGAAGGTCGTTGTCCCGACGCGCACGGCTACGAGTGCAGACAAGGGCGCTATTGCTGTCCGCGCGACGGCAACCCCGCCACCGGTCCGTGCGCGCGCGGCGCCGTCGGAATGCCCTGCACCGCCGCCACGACCTGCCTCGCGCCGAGCGCTGCGTTGCTCGACGGAGGAGTCACCCCAGGCCTTTGCCGCCGCAGCGTTCCGCTCCTGTTGGGGTTGCAGTTTTCGCTGCAGAACGGCTACTGCAGCTCCAACTGCAACACGCAGCGACTCGACAGCTGCGGTGCCACGGGGGTTTGCATCGGTCTTGGCGAGGAATCGGGCTGCGTGGCTCGCTGTCGACTGCCCGTCGGCCAGGACTTCGGCCCCTGCCGAACCGAGCCCAACGGACAATCGCCCTCGCCATACGTCTGCCTCCCGCTCGCGCCCGGCGACCGCACGAACCGCGAAGGGTACTGCTATCCCGACTGCACCGTGAGCCCGGCGCTGTGCGAGGGCTTGCCGTGCAACGCACAGACGCACCAGTGCGAAGCGCGGTGCACTTCAACTTCGTGCCAGGCGGGCCAACGATGCAACACGCTGACCGGCGTTTGCGAAGCGCGGCCCTGCGGCCCCGATTCGCCCTGCGCGATGGGCACCGTGTGCAACGTGACCCGTCGTTGCGTCCCGGACTGTCGAGTCACGCCGTCGACCTGCACGCGTCTGCAGCGCTGCAATGGGACGACAGGGTTGTGTGGTTTGCTATGAAGCGCTCGCTCTTCGCGTTTGCGTTGCTCGCCTCGGCTCCGCGGATCGCGGATGCGCAGACCTCGGTCTCGCAGAGCCTCCCCCAGAACGTGCGCACCGAGCTCGGGCGCGCGCATTTTCGCACGGGGATGCAGTACTACGCGCTCAACCGGTTCAGCGAGGCAGCGGTCGAGTTCGAGCGGGTCTACGAGTTCACCGGGCAGAGCGACATCCTCTACAACATCGCGAGAGCCCACGACGCGGCGGGACAATTCACGCGCGCGGCAGAGGCGTACGACCGCTACCTCGCGACGCTCGCGACCGAAGACAGCGCCCGCGTCAATCGACAGGACATCGAGCGACTCCGTGATCGAGCACGGGAGCAAGCGGCGCGCAGCGCGCGGCCCCAAGCGGCGGCCGCTCGATGTGTTCCGCTCGAGACCGGCACGGCGAGCACGTCCGATGGCAACGCATCCACGACGAGCGGCGCCGAGACGAGCTCCCCCGACACAAGCGTAGGTTCGACGTCCGCCGCGCGTGCGCCGCGCAGCGCCGCGCCGCCGTTGCTGCAGCTTCGAACGCAGGTCGTCTTCGAGCGCTCGGCGTTCAACGAGGTCGGACCGTGGGTCACGCTCAGCGCAGGAGCGATCGTCGCAGGGTTCGGCGCGTGGCAGACCACCGTCGCGGTCGGACAACGCGCGCTCGTCGCGCAGGCAAACGCCGGTGACCGCGCGGGATGGACGGCCGATGTCGACCGGGCAAACAGCGAGTTTCCGACGTCGAGCGCCCTCGGCTGGGGGCTCTCGATCGGCGGAGGCGTCGCGCTGACCGCGGGCATCACGTGGCTCCTGGCCCGCGGGCGCGGCGTCAGGCGCGAGGTCATCATCGCTGCGGCACCACAATTCAACGGCGGATCGCTCGTGATCGGAGCGCGATTTTGAGCGACGCGATGCGCCGAACACCCGCGCTCGTCGCGGCGCTCTTCTGGGCGGCCTCGATCGGCGGCTGCAGCGCGCCGACGCTCGATCGGGTCGGGGCCATTCGCTGCGCGACCGACCGCGGACCAGGATGCCCTCCGGGCTATTCGTGTCGCTACAATCGTTGCTGCCCGAGCAACACCGACGCTGGCGCGTGCCCGGTGAGCATCGACGACGATGGGTCGGTGCGCTGCGGCGCGGGCCAATTCTGCCCAGGCGGGCTCACGTGTCGCTTCGATCGATGCTGTCCCGCGACGCCGACTGCGACCGGTCCGTGCTCGCTGCAGCGCATCGGCGCTCCCTGTGAAAACGACGCGTCGTGCGGCGCGGAGCTCGAGTGCTCGACGAGCGCGAACGAAGGCGCGCCTCGCTTGCCTGGCGGGTACTGCTCGAACAGACAAGCCTGCAATCCGATGGACCCGAACTCGTGCGGTCCGCTCGGGTTGTGCCTCGGACAGAGCTGCTTTGCGCGCTGCACGATCGCGGCAGGGGTCAACTTCGGCGGATGTCGCGACGACGCGATGGGGCGGTTCTACACGTGCCAACCGATCTCTGCGGATCCGACGTCGACCGACGGGATCTGCCTCCCCGATTGTCGCACGATGGGCGGTCCGGCCGCGGTGTGTCCGGCGTCCTTCACCTGCGACGAGTCGAACGGGTTCTGCACTCCCGTCGTGACGTGCACCAACCTCAATCAGTGCCCGAACGTCAGCTACGAGTGCGCCTCGAACCGCTGCGTCCAGCGATACATCCCTTGCGCTTCGGACGCGGCGTGCACCGACGGACGCTCGAACCCTCCGCGGGCCGTGTGCCAACCGCATCCGAACTGGACCGGCATGAACGGCGGCGTGTGCGTGCTCAACACCGGCGGGCGAAGTTGCACGGGAATCACCTGCGCAAACTCGCTCGAGCAGAACGGGGTTCGGTATCGGTTCCCGTGCCTCGAGGGCGTCTGCGTGATCACGTTCGAGCGGCTGTAGAGCGGAGCCTATCGCGGCTCCGCCTTCCGTTGGCTACACGCAACGCAAGATTCCCTGGATATTTCCCAGGAGATTGCGCGTGGCGTGTAGTCCTTCCAACGGGGCGTCGCTCGACGGTTGGAAGAAGACACGCCACGAGCTCACTCGGGCGCGTGTCGCCAACCGAAGGCGGAGCGGCTTTCGTCGACCAGCGTCGCTCGGCGATCGCGCGACGAGATCAGCGGGACGCGCGAGCGAGGCGCTCTTCGGCCATCCGGTCCGCGATGACGTGGGGCGAGACGCTCTCTTTGTCGGCGCGCTCGAGGACCGTGAGGATCGTGTCGTAGATGCCCATCACGCGGCGGCGGACGTTGGCCTCGTCGTAGCCTTTGATCTCCTCGGCGACGTTGCAGAGACCGCCAGCGTTGATGGCGTAGTCCGGCGCGTACGCGATGCCCTTTGCGCGGAGCGCGTCGCCGTGACGCGGCTCGGCGAGGACGTTGTTGGCCGCGCCAGCGACGATCTTCACCGAGAGGCGCGGGATGGTCTGATCGTTGATGCCCGCGCCGAGGGCGCACGGCGCGAACACGTCCGCTTCGACGTCGAGGATCGCGTCGGTGCCGACGACCACAGCGCGAAACTCGTCCGCAGCGCGCGCGGTGCGCCCGGCGTCGACGTCACACACCGTGAGCTTCGCGCCGAGCGCGAAGAGCTCTTTGCAGAGGTAGTACCCGACGTGCCCGACGCCCTGGACCGTGACGTGCACTCCGTCGAGCGACGAGCGGCCGAGCTTGTGCTTCACGGCGGCTTCGATTCCACGACGAACGCCGAGCGCGGTGTACGGCGACGGGTCGCCCGAGCCGCCTTTGTCCTTGCTCACACCGGTGACGGACTTGGTCTTGGTGCGGATGACGTCCATGTCCGCGGTGGCCGTGCCGGAGTCCTCGGCGGTGATGTAGCGCCCACCGAGGTTGTCGATGAAGCGCCCGAAGTCTTCGAAGAGCGCCACGCGATCGAACTCGCCCTTGGGGCGAATGATCACGCTCTTGCCTCCTCCCAGGTCGAGGCCCGTAATCGCTGCCTTGTAGGTCATCCCGCGCGCGAGGCGCAGGGCGTCGGTGAACGCCGCGCCCTCGTCTGCGTAGTGAATGAACCGGCAGCCGCCGAGCGCCGGACCGAGGCGCGTGTCGTGAATCGCAATGATCGCCGCGAGACCCGACGCCTCGTCGCGTCGCACGTGCACCTCGCCATAGCCGTAGCCGGTCATCCTCGAGAAAAGATCCATCGCAGTTGCTCCTTCGCGTCGCGGGACGGCGCGGTATGTACGGGGGCCCGTCCGACGCGGTCAAGCCCGTGTTTTCTGCGGATTTTGCAACGCTCTGCGTCACGCGCGTTGACCGGCGTACAGGGCTGCGAGAAGGTTGCGCCCTCGCCATTGTTACCGCGCGCTCATCGCCAACGAAACCAGGGCCGCCCCGCGCGGTGGTCCGTGACGCTCTGCGGTAGCGCAGCGTGGTGCGCCGCGGTGTCGCTGGCGCCAGCGATCAGCGCGGCGCAAGCGGCGCAGACTGATGGTGTTTACGGCAGGCTCCGGCGGGACACGGTCTTCGCGCTCGAGGCTGGAGGGGGCGTCGGGTTTGCGGGAGGCGAGGTTCGTCCTGCGTTCAGCGGGGCGTTTCGGGTACGGGCGCTGGACACGATCGGCCCGATGATCGCCTATCAAAACGCCCCAGCCCTCACCGCGGGAGGGGCGCGTCAGGACGCCCTCGGGCTCGGGCTCGACCTGCGAGTTTTGACGCTGGGGCGAATCTTCACCGACAGCGAGCGCGGCCCGAGAACCCTGGATTTGTGGCTCGATTCGATCGGGCTCGAGCTCGGCGCGGCGTGGATGCGCCCCGGCGCTCCGTGGGGTCAGGGCTCGGGCATCGGGTTTTGGTTGGGCGGGGGCATGGAAGTTCCTCTGTTTTGGAGCGACGGCGACGCGTTTTGCCTTCGGCTGCAGGCACGTTGGGTCCATTCGCTCAGCTCCGACGCCCTTGCGTCGGGTCCCGCACAGGACGATGCAGTCTTGATCACAGCCAACCTGGTCGTCAGGCTGATGGCCAACCTCGGACACGTTCGGTCTCTTCGGTGAACGCATTCATGGCGCGCAAACGAATCCTCTCGGGCATGCAGCCTACGGGCGAGCTCCACCTCGGCAACTACCTCGGCGCGCTGAAAAACTGGGTGAACCTGCAGGCCGACTACGACTGCTTCTTCTGCGTCGTCGACCAGCACGCGATCACGGTCAGCTACGACAACAAGGCGCTGCCGAAGCTCGTCGACGACCTGGCCATCTCGTACCTGGCCGGCGGCGTCGACCCCTCGCGCTCGACGGTCTTCGTTCAGAGCGCGGTGCCCGAGCACACCGAGCTCGCGTGGTACCTGGCGACGGTCACGCAGTACGGCGAGCTCGGTCGAATGACGCAGTTCAAGGACAAGTCCGAGCAGACGGGCGCGGAGGCCGGCGCGAGCGCGGCGCTCTTCACGTATCCCGTGCTGATGGCGGCGGACATCTTGATCTACAAAGCCACGCACGTTCCGGTGGGCGACGATCAGACGCAGCACCTCGAGCTCGCGCGCAACGCCGCGCAGCGTTTCAACAGCCGGTTCAAGAAGGGCTTCTTCCCAGAGCCGCAGGGGCTCTACTCGGCCACGCCCAGGATCATGGGGCTCGATGGGCACAAGAAAATGTCCAAGAGCCTCGGCAATCACATCGGGATGCTCGAAGAGCCCAAGCCGCTGTGGAAGAAGCTCGCCGGCGCGTACACCGACCCGCAGCGCACCACGCAGGACGAGCCCGGGCGCCCGGAGCTCTGCAATCTGTTCAGGATGCACACGGCGCTCACGGCGGCCGATCGACTGCCGGTGATCGCCGAGCAGTGCCGGAGCGCCGCGTTCGGCTGTGGTCACTGCAAAAAAGAGCTCGAGGCCTCGCTCGACCGCGAGCTCGCGCCGATGCGCGAGCGCGCCAAAGAGCTTCGAGCGAACCCAGAGCGGCTGCGGGAGATCCTCGGCGACGGGGCGGCGAAGGCCCGCGCTGTGGCCCGCGAGACGCTTCGCGAGGTGCGCGAGCTGATGGGCATCAGGGGTCCTTCGCTGTGAATTTGCTCTCGCGAGCGCGCCGCGCGCTGTGCGCGACGGCGCTCGCCTTGGCGATCGCGACGGCTCGGTGCGACCGCTCCAACGACGATTCGCCAGAAGACGCCCTGGCCTCGTGGGTGTCGCTCATGAACGGCTCGCGCGGCGACCCGAGCACACGTCGCGCTGCGTTCGATCTCTTGTCGCAACGCGCGAGAGACAACCTCGCTCGCCGCTCGGCGGTCGCTGCGCAGTTGAGCGGTCGTGAGGTCAAGCCGTGGGAGATGCTCGCGCCCGGACGGTTTGCGCTTCGCTTCTCGTTCGATCGACAGGGGCTTCGCTCGCGCGTCAACGGAGATCGCGCGATCGTCATCGCGCGCGGGCCCAGGACCGAGGTGGCCGAGGTTCCGATGGTGCGCGAAGAGGGACGCTGGCGCGTCGATCTGTCGCTGCCAGAATCCGCTGGACCGCTGCGACTGCAAGGTTCACCAACGGAGCCGCGCACGCTAGCCAGGTGACAGAAGCTGCGCGCGCCGGCAGATCTCGCGCCGCGATTTTGCGCTCGGGCGCGGTGTGGTGGCATGAATGCCTTGCAGGGCTTCGGGCGCGCCTACTCTGGCGGAAGCGATAGGACGCTCCCGTGTAGACCTGCGCACAGCAGCGTCGCGCTCGCGCGTCGCTGACAGACGGCGCGCGTCCGCGCGCCACGTGGAGGTGTTGCGGTGTTGGGAACGATCACAGGAGCCAAAGTCTTCTCTGCCACTCGTGCCAAGGAGCGCGAGGAGCTCGGCGAGAACATCACGCGATGGCTGCGCTCGAATCCGGGCCTGCAAATCATCGACAAGATCGTCACGCAGTCATCGGACCACGAGTTTCACTGCCTCACGATCACGCTCTTCTATCGCGACCTCGCCGCGGCCTAGCACCGAACGCTACGAGCGGGCGTCGCCGACGGGGGGGTCTCGGGAGGGAGATCGCGCGAGCGCGCGCTCTTGGTGTATACGCTCGCGCACGATGATCCCGCGCTATACGCCCGCTGAGTTTGCACAGCTCTGGAGCGCCGAGCGGCGCCTCGCGATCTGGCTCGACGTCGAGCTCGCTGCCTGTGAAGCGATGGAGGGCGCGGGGCTCGTCCCCGCTGGCACCGCCGCGCAGATCCGCGAGAAGAAGCTCGTGCTCGACCCTGCGAGAGTCGACGAGATCGAGCAGACGACTCGGCACGACGTCATCGCGTTTCTCACGCACGTCGAAGAGCTCGCGGGGCCGCCGGCGCGCTGGCTTCACCGCGGCATGACCTCGAGCGACGTGCTCGACACTTCGTTCGCGATGCTGCTCAGAGACGCGGCGGACCTGCTCGACACGCGCCTTCGCGGGCTCATCTTCGCGCTGCGAAAGCGGGTCGAAGAGCACAGGCGCACGGTGATGATCGGCCGGTCGCACGGGATCCACGCAGAGCCGGTGACCTTCGGGCTGGTGCTCGCGGGGCACTACAGCGAGCTCGTGCGCGGGCTCGATCGCCTCGCCGCGGCTCGCAACGAAGTCGCTGTCGGGACGATCTCGGGCGCGGTCGGGACCATGGCGCACCTCTCGACGGCGATCGAAGAGCACGCGCTCGCGAAGCTCGGGCTCAGGGTCGAGCCCGTGCCGACCCAGGTCGTTCCGCGCGATCGACACGCGGCGTACTTCTCGGCGCTGGCGGTGGTGGCGGCGGGCATCGAGCGCTTCGCAACCAACGTGCGCCACTGGCAGCGCACCGAGGTGCTCGAGGCCGAAGAGCCGTTCACCGCGGGACAAAAGGGATCGAGCGCGATGCCGCACAAGCGCAACCCGATCCTCAGCGAGAACCTCTGCGGCCTCTCGCGCATGGTGCGCGCGTACGCCGGCGCCTCGCTGGAGAACGTCGCGCTCTGGCACGAGCGAGACATCTCGCACTCGAGCGCCGAGCGCATGCTCGCTCCCGACGCGACCGCGACGCTCGCGTTCATGCTCGAGCGCTGCCGAAAGCTCGTCGAGGGCCTCGTCGTGTACCCCGAAAACATGCGCACCAACTTCGAGAAGACCGGCGGCCTCTGGGCGAGCGAAGCGGTGCTGCTGGCTCTGGTGCACAGCGGAATGGCCCGGCAAGAAGCGTACGTATTCGTCCAGCGCAACGCGATGAAGGCCTGGCGTCACGAGGGGGACTTCAAGAGCAACCTGCTCGCCGACGCAGATGTCGTCTCCCGCATCGGCGAAGGGAAGGTGCGCGAGGCCTTCTCGCTCGAGCACGCGCTGCACAACGTCGACGCGCTGATCGATCGCGCCCTCGCGCTCAAGGTCTGAGAGGCGCGGCTCGCGCGTTCGGAGCAAAGTCGTCTCCGCGCGGCTCGTCGTGATAGCGTCCGGCACCCCGCCGATGGTTGATGAAGCGCTGCTACGCAAGGCACTCAGGGTCCCGCTCGAGCGGACAGACTTCCCGTCGCTCGGACGCAAGTACGAAGGCAAGGTCCGCGACTGCTACACAACCCCGGATGGTCGTCGAATCCTCGTCACGACGGACCGGATTTCGGCCTTCGATCGCGTGCTCGGAACGCTCCCGCTCAAGGGCCAGGTGCTCAACGCGATGGCGGCGTTCTGGTTCGACAAGACGCGCGACGTCTGTCCGAGCCATCTTCTGTCGGTGCCCGATCCCAACGTGATGATCGGCGTCGAGTGCGAGCCGCTGCCGCTCGAGGTGGTTGTGCGGGCGTACCTGACGGGCGTGACGTCGACGAGCATCTGGACCGCGTACTCGAGGGGTGATCGCACGTTTTGCGGGCACGCCTTGCCCGATGGGCTGAAGAAGAACGAGCCGCTGCCCGAGCCGATCGTGACGCCGAGCACCAAGGCCGAGAAGGGCGGGCACGATGAGAGCGTCTCGGGCGCAGAGCTCGTCGCCCGAGGAGCGATCTCGGAGGGTGATTTCGACGAGCTCGAGCGGCTCGCGCTCGCGGTGTTCGCGCGAGGCCAAGAGCACTGCGCGAAGAACGGGCTCATCCTGGTCGACACGAAGTACGAGTTCGGCCGCGCGCCGGACGGTCGCATCGTGCTGATGGATGAGATCCATACGCCCGACTCGTCGCGGTATTGGTTTGCGCAGAGCTACGAGGGTCGGCTTCGCGCTGGCGAAGAGCCCGAGTCCTTCGACAAAGAGTACGTGCGACGGTGGCTGGCCGCGCAGGGATTCACCGGCGACGGACCGATTCCGACGATCCCAGACGACGTCCGAGTCGAGGCGTCGCGCAGGTACATCGAAGCGTACGAGAGGGTGACCGGCACGACGTTCGTGCCGAACCTCGACGAGCCGCGCGAGCGCATCGCCGCCGCGCTCGAGAGAGACACGACCGGCGCGAGCGCGCCAGAGAAGAAAGGCAACAGGACGACGATGCGAGCGCGAGTGTACGTGACGTTGAAGCGCGAGGTGCTCGACCCACAAGGCGAGGCCGTTCGCAAGGGGCTCGCCTCGCTCGGCGTCGAGGGAGTCAAGGACGTGCGCGTGGGCAAGGTCATCGAGCTCGAGATCGACGGCGACGAAGCGACAGCGCGGGAGAAGATCGAGAAGGCCGCGCGATCGCTGCTGGCCAACCCGGTCATCGAAGATTTCGAAGTCGTCCTGAAGTGACGCTGTCGGACGCTGCTCAGCCGTCGACGCCGAGGATGACCAGCAGCTCGTCGAACTCTTCGAGCACGTAGTCGGGGCGCGCTGCGACGAGCGAGTCGCTGTTTCCCATGCCAAACGTGACGGCGGCCGTGCGCATACCCGCGCGTCGGCCCGCGTGGACGTCTCGCAGGGTGTCTCCCACCATGAGCGCGCGAGCCGGCGCGACCTCGAGCGAGCGGCAGACCTCGATCAAGAGGTCGGGGGCGGGTTTGGGTGGGAGGGTCGTGCCTCCGCTGCCCTCGATCCGGTCGAAATAATGCGCAGCCTCCAGCACTTCGAGCACCTGACGCGCGACCGCGCTGCGCTTGGTGGTCGCAACCGCGAGCGGAATTCTCGGTCGAAGCGCCGCGAGCGCCTCCAACGTGTCGCGCACGCCTGGAAAGAGGGTGGTCCCCTGGTGCCCGTGCCTCTCGTACTCCTCACGGTAGGCCTCGGCGAACTCGGCGTACTGCGCTGCGTCAGCGCCGGGCGCGATCGCGGCAAAAATCTCGTCGAGCGGGGAGCCGTCGACCAGCGCCAGCAGTCCGCTGGGAGGAGAAACGCGCACAATCGACAGCGCTCGCTCGATGGCCAGCGCGATGTCGCGGGCGCTGTCCGCGAGCGTTCCGTCCAGGTCGAAGAGGATCGCGTCGAAGGTGGGGGGCGCGTTCATACGTGCGAAAGTCTTACAGCACCCTTGACAGTGATGGGTGCAAACAGGCTCGATATCGCGCACCGGAGAGAGCGCGCGATGTTCAAGCTGGTCGTCAGCGAGAAGGGTGGGCCCACCAAAGAGATCGAGTTCGACAAGGACGAGGTCACGATCGGTCGCGTTCCAGGCAACGACATCGTTTTGCCTGGAAATAACGTGTCGAAACGACACTCGCGCGTCGTGCGTCAGGACGGACGCTTCTTTGTGGTCGACTTGAAGAGCACCAACGGGACCTACCTCAACGGGCGGAGGATCATGACCCCCTCGCCCCTGCGCGCCGGAGACAAGATCTTCGTCGGCAGCTTCGTGCTCGTGCTCGAAGGTGATCCAGCGATGCTGGAGGACGGCGGGGGAGACATTCCGGCGGAGGGCGCGTCGCTCGTCGAGCCGATTCCGCTCGATCAAGAGCCGTTGGAGTCGCAACCTCCGCCAGCGCCAGAGCCCGTCGGCAGGCCGACCTTCGCCAACCCGCTCAACGCCGGACCGCGCGCGGCCATGCAGACGCAGCCGCTCAGCACCGGACCCGCCATCGCAGCGACGATGTCGATGCAGCAGCGCGAGCAGCAAGCGCCGTCACCTCCCACGGGAATCCCTCGCGTTGGACCAGTGCCCGCTGCGCCCACGCCCCGTCCGTCCGCGCCAACGTCCGCTCAACCGGGCCCCGGCACGCCCTCGACGCCGGGAGTGGCTCCAATCGGCGGCCCGCGACCGGGCGCGATCCCGACGATGAACGCTGGATCGCCGTCTCCCAGCGCGTTGCCCCCTGCTTCGCGCCCGTCGGTTCCCGGCATCGCATCGCGTACGCCCGCGAGCGCCGCGGGGCCAGCGCGACCGCCGAGCGGATCGTGGCAGGCCAACAAGCCCGCGCCGACTCCAGCCAGCGCGCCAACGATGCCCGAGCCTGTCGAAGAGCCCGCGGCGCCCGAGCGCTCCTCGGCGCCGCCCGCAGTGCCGCCCTCGGCAAACGCGGCCGCGCCGCCGATCGTGGCGGCAACAACGCCACCGCCGCCGCTCGCGTCCACGCCCGCGCCTGTGTCGGCGCCGGCGCCTCCGCCTGTTCCGGTCGAAGCGCAAAGCAAGCCGAGCACCAACGCGCCCACGATCACTGTCGGCTCGAAGGTGGTCGAACAGGTCATTCAGGCTCATCGCGCGAGCGTCGAGCCGACCCCTCCGGGCAACGAGTACGCCGCGCTGCTCGCGAGCGTGATCGCAGACGCGGTCGAGGCGGGAGTGAGCGTCAATCCAAACCAGTTCGGCGACGCAGGGGCCCGCGCCCGCGCCCGCAGCGTGGTCGACAACCTCGCGCGAGGACGAGAGAGCCTGCCGACCAACGTGACCGTCGAGCGCGTCGTTCGCGACGCGGTCGCCGAGCTCGTCGGCGCAGGCTGCATCGAGCTCGCGCTCGAGGACGCCGAAGTGACGTCGGTGCTCATCGCCCCCTCGGGCCGCGTGCTCGTTGGTCACGGTGGCGGCGAAGGGGCCAGCCCGTTCTGGTTCTCGTCCTCGGCGTCGGTGTCCAGAGTGGTCGATCGATTGCTCCATGCGTCGGGTGTTCAGCGCGTCGGTGAGCAGCCGTTCATCGAGTGCAAGCTCCCCGAGGCGATCGGACACGGCAACGCCACGATGACCGTCGTGTACGCGCCCGGAGGATCGGCGCCGTCGGTCTCGATCGAGCGCCCTGCACGTCGCGCGACGGCGTTTGCAGAGCTCGTCGCGGCGGGCGTGCTCTCGGCTGCGGCGCAGCGCACCGTCGCGATGGCGCTCGACGCGCGTCGCAACGTGTTCATCGTGGGCCCTCGCGGCAGCGCGCGAAGCACGCTGCTCGGCACGATGGTGGCGCACCTCGCGGCGAACGAGCGCGTCGTGGCGCTCGAGGCGAGGCCCGAGCTGTCGGTCATTCACCGTGAAGTGTCGGTCGTGCCGCTCACGAAAGATCCCAAGCGATCGCTCGAGTTCGCGCACGCGCTCAGGCCGCATCGCCTGGTGTACGCGCAGGTCGACGACGCCATCGCGGCCCCGCTGGTCTCGACGATGGTCACGGGCGCCGAGGGGCTGATCGCAGTGCTCGAAGGCGCGTCCGGATCCGCCGCGTTGGCACAGATGGCAACGGCGACCGGAGCGAAGGACGAGGCGCTCGCCAGAATTCAGAGCACCCGTCCGTTTGTGGTTCAGCTCGCGCGGCTCGGAGACGGCTCGGCCAGGGTCGCTTCTCTGGGCGAGGCGAGGGTCGACAGCGGGCACGTCGTGATCGACGAGCTCTTTGTGCTTCGCGTGGCGCGAGGCAACGACCGCGGAGCACTTTCTGCGGAGCTGGTGGCCACAGGAACGAACCCATCGTTCGGTGGGTGATTGCCGCGCCACGCAGCGCGTGGCAGCGTTGAGGCGTCATGGTGAAGAGGCTGCTCCTCGGGCTGCTCAAGGGGCTCGTGATCGCTGGTGCGCTCGGCGCGTTGTTTTTCTACGCGTTCGGCATGCACGCAGTGTCTGGCGTCGGCGCGTTTATGCTCGCTGGGCTGGCGACGTTGATCGCTGGCGTCTTTGCGGGCCAACCGCCTTGGAAGTCCGGCGCGTGGATCGGCTCGATTTTGAAGGGCGTCTTCGGCTTCGGCCTCGGAGCGGGCCTCTACTGGGTCCTGCAGCGATTCGCGCCCGGGACGGACATCAGCGCGCTGCTGCGGGCGAGCGAGCCCACGACGATCGCGACGGCGCCGTTGACCTTCATGCCGATCATCGCGTCGGTGTACGCGATGCTGGTCGAGCTCGACGACGGCGCTGAAGAGGGATCGACCGCAGACCCCGCGATGCTCAAGAAGACCGGCGTCCGCGTCGAGAACATCGACGTGGGTGAAGAGACCGAAGGCCAGGAAGTCAGCTCCGCGAGCGAGAAGGGCAAGAGCGGCGCTCGGCGCTGACCGCGCGATTCTCGGGGGCTTTCACCGCAGCGGGATCGCCGAGGGCGGGTCGTGCCGACGCGTGCGCAGACCGCGATGGACCGAATCGATCGATCGATTGGTCGGCCCGTCCGTCGCGCAAAGGCGAGCGACTACCTCGTCGTGCCCGGCGCCGGGGTTCCGAGCATATCGCCCGGCATCCGCTCGCCGCGCTGTTGAGCGGCGCGCATTTCGTATTTGCTCGGGCACTTCGCGACGACCTCTCGCGCGTCGAACTCGCCCGACGCGAGGAGTCGACCGCGAACGGTCACTCCGATCCCTTCGCGAAACGTGTCGGGGACGATCCCGACATAGCGCACTGGCATCGAGCGACCGTTGCGCTCGACCCGAAAGCGAAACTCGCGCGAACCAGAGCTGTTCTGCACGGTTCCGGTCTGCACCATGCCCTCGACGCGCAGCTCGCCTTGCGATTGGTAGCGGCCCGGTTCGGCCATCACTTCGTCGACGTACTTGCTGTAGACGAGCGCGCCCTGCCCCGCTTTGAAGGTCGAGCCGACCAGGCCGACCACGGCGAGGATGACGCCGACCATCACCCACTGACCGATCGGAGCGCGCTTCTTGCGAACGGGCGCCGTCCTCGGAGCGGTCGCGACCGCTGGTGGATCCGCGCCGTCGTGCGGGTCCGCGGGGTCGTTGCGATCGGTTTCGGCGGCCGGCTTGTCGTGATTGGCGTCAGTCATTGCGAAGATCTCTTGGGGTGAGCTCTCGAACGATGGGGGCGTCGAGCGCTCGCCGCCAGCGACATTAGCGCAAATGGTAGCGTATCGCCCATGAGACCCGTGTCTTCGGTGGTGTTCGTGGCGCTCGTGACCGCGGCCGCGTGCCGCCGAGAGCCGCCGCCCTCGACGCGGCCTGGAGAAATCACGCCGATCGATCCCGCGGGGCTCGCGCGATTGCGAGCGGCTGCGGCGGATGCCGGGCGCCCCCGCGCGCCTGCGCTGCGCGTGATGGCCATGGAGGCCATCGTCGCCGAAGCCGAGATCGCTCGCGCGACTCCGCAGGCGCTGATCGCGTTTCGCGCGGCGCTCGTTCGTCGGCTCGAGGAGCTCGGGACGTGGAGCCCTCGCGCGTCAGAGTCGCCGCGCGGCGCGGAGCTCAGCTTCGCGATCGGCCGAGGAACGCTCCCGTCGATCGTGCGCGAGCAGCTCGAACGTCCGGGCCGCGTCCAGCTCGTCGCGCAGTGCAATTGCCCGAAGTTCACCGAGCCGCCCGCGGTCGCTGGCGTCAATTGGCTTCCCATCGACACCCAGCAGACCTTGCCCACGGTCGCGCCCGACAGCGACGGGGTGGCGCGCATCGCGCCGCTGCTCGAGACGTTTCGTTTGACGCAGCTGCCGCCGACCTTGCGTTGGCTTCACAGCGCGCATCGCGGCCAGGACGGCACGGTCTCGCGCAGAGGCACCTGTGGGCTCGCAGACCACCTCGCCGCTCCAGCCGTGAGCGTGCTGCGCGCGACGCTCGACCCTCGAACGCTTGCGCCGATGCTCGACGCGACGCTCGAGATGTCGTCGATCCCCACTTTTCAAGCGTGGCGACAGGCTGTTTTGCGCACAGAGGACGTCGAGCCGCGCCTGGTGCTCGCCGTCGACGGCGAGGTCGTGGGGCCGCTGCAGATCGAGGAAGGCGACGGCGGGCCGATGCGATTGACGGTGATCCCCGAGGGGCGACACGGCAGCGTGAGCCCCGAGCTCGTCGGCGTGCTGTGGCGCAGCGGTCCGATCGATCTGCCGTTCTCGTTGCGCGACGCTCAGGCGCCGACAAACTAGAGTCTGGTGCCCCGAGCGGCGCCGCGAGGTATTGCGAGCCAATGCATCGACCGATCGCGTGTCTGCAGAGAATGCGCTCGTTCGTGCGATCTCGCGAGGGTCATTTCGCCGGGTCGCGTCGTACGTTTCGACCCATGTCCCGGCACCTTCAACGCGGGCGCCGGCCTCGAACGGCGACTCCCGGCTCCGTCGACCGATGAATCGTCGCTCACTCATCGCTGTGTTCGCGCTCGCGCTCGCCGCTTCCTGCGGCGCGCGTCGAAGCGCACCGGTGCCGCGGTCGGCAGACTGCGCTGCGGACGGAAGTCACGACGACGCTGCGGCGCTCGACCCCGCGATGCTGAGCGCGCTTCCCCGCGCGCGCGCGCCGTTCGCTGCGCCGCTGGCAGATCGCACGCTGCACGCGCTTTCGCCCTCCAACGCGCAGACGGTAGACCGGCGAGGGCTGCCGGCCGACGCGTTTACCGCGCTCGATCAGTGTTCGGTTTGCCACTCGGCGGTGTTCGATCAGTGGTCGCGCAGCGCGCATCGCTTCTCGTCGATGGACAACCCCTTGTATGCGCCGTCGTTCGAAGCCGCCCGTCGCGCTCGTTCTGTCCCAGGGACGCGCTTCTGTGGCGGCTGCCACGATCCCGCGCTGCTCTTCGCAGGCGACATCGACGGACGCCCGATCCCGAGGACGCACGAGCGCGCTTCGCTCGGCGTGGGCTGCGTGCTCTGTCACTCGGTCGAGCGGCTTCACGATCGCACCGGCAACGGCGGCTACCACCTCACGCAGAGCCCGATCATCCAGACGATTCCCGAGCGAAACAGCGACGGAACGTTCGCCAACGTCCCCGCCCACCGCGCGCGGGTAATGAACGCCACCGTCCGCTCGCCCGAGCTCTGCGGCACCTGCCACAAGGTCGCGCTCACCGAGCACGTCACCTTGGGACCGTGGCTTCGTGGACAGGACGAGCTCACACCTTGGTCGCAGAGCGCGTTCAACGGCAACGACCCCAGCCGCTACGACCCCGACGTCGAGCGACGGACGTGTATCGACTGCCACATGCCTCGCGAAGCGACCACGCGCCCCGACGTCTCGGCGCGCAACGGCACGATCCGCTCGCATCGCTTTCTCGGCGGACACACGACGCTCGCCGCGCTCAACAACGACGCGGACTCGCTCGCGAGGCAGCGAGCGATGCTCGAAGGCGCTGTTCGCATCGACGTGTTCACTGCGCCCGACGCCGCGGGGACGACTCCGGGCGGAGCTCTGGCGCCCAGCGCGCGTGGGGCGGCGCCGATCGAAGAGCGCTCGCTCGTCGCAGGGCAGCCGCTGCGGCTCGATGTCGTACTCGTCAACGAGCGCGTAGGACACAACTTTCCCGCGGGCACGGCGGACGTCGCCGACGTCTGGGTCGAGCTCACGGTCCGAGACGCGCGAGGCCGCGCCGTGCTCGCGTCAGGGGCGATGTCCGCGCAGGGTGAGGTCTCGGACGAGGCGCACCGACTGCGCGTTCTGCCCCTGGACGAGCGCGGCGTGCCTGCGCTGATGCGCGATCCGCACCGTTATCGCGCGCAAGCGTACGACACGACGCTGCCCGTGCGGGCCGCGCGGGTCGTTCGCTACGAGGGCGTGCTGGCTGCGACCGCGACCGCGCCCTTCACCGTGCACGCGCGGCTTCTGCATCGACGCACGGCCGATCCCTACTGGTCCTTCGCGTGTCGCGAGCGCGTTCGCGCAGGAGGCCCTGCGTGCCCCACCCGTCCCGTGACCGAGGTCGCGCGCTACGAGTACGCGCCCCCGCAGGAGACGCCGCGGTGGCGTCGCTTCTACGACCACGGCCGCGCGCTCGGCGAGTGGCAGGTGCAAGAGCGCGTCGGCGAGGCGCTCGGCAGCCTCGAGAGCGCCCGGAGCCTGCAGGGAAATCACGCTGGCCCGTGGGTCGAGCTCGCTCGCGTCGCGCTGCGCCAGAGCCGCACCGAGGACGCATGGACGCTCCTCGCGCGGGCCGAGCAGATCGACCCTCGCAGCCCCGTGCCGGACTTTCTTCGCGCCGTGGCGAGCGCGGACGTCTGGCGCTTCTCGGACACGATCGCGCCGCTCTTTCGCGTGCGTCGCGCGATGCCGAGATACCCGCGCGCGCTCGAGATGCTCGCCAACGCCGTCGGGCTCGCCGGGCGCCACGAAGAGGCCTTGGGGCTCCTGTTCGAGTCGATGCGCCTCGATCCCGAGCGCCCTCTTTCTCTGAATCTCCTGTCGATCGAGCTCGAGGCCCTCGGCGCTCGCGACGAGTCGCAGCGCGCCAGAGACGCCTACGAGCGCCATCGCTTTCACGATGGTGTCCCGCGGCTGAGAACGCTCTGCAAGCGCGACATCCCCAACTGCCAACGCGAGAGCGAGCCAGTGCACATCCACCCGCTCATCGCTCCGTGAGCTCATCGGACGGGGCGAGGCGTGTTTTCTCGCGAGAAAAAGGCTGGTAGATGCTCGGCTCCCTTCCTCCTAGGCCTGGCAGCGAACGCCGATGATCGACTACGACGCGCACCACTGGCGCAAGCATCTGTTCTCGATCCGCGGCTCGATGATCCGCGAGATCATCTACCGCGTCGCGACCACCACGGCGTGGGCGTTGGTCGTCGGCATCTTCGACGAGTACTTCATCCACAAGACGATCCCCTCGGTCGTGCACGGCCTCGTGGGCACGGCCCTCGGCCTCTTGCTCGTGTTTCGCACCAACGCGAGCTACGACCGCTTCTGGGAGGGCCGAAAGCTCTGGGGTGGGATCGTCAACGAGACGCGCAACCTCGCCCGCTCCTCGCGCGTGCTGATCGCGCCGCACGACCAGCGGCTACACGCGGACGTCGTTCGATGGACCGTCGCATGGGTGTACGCCACGATGCACTCGCTCCGGGGCCGCAAGGACATCGGTCCCATGGGAGACATCCTGCCCAAGGGTTCCGTGCGGTCTGCGCTCGACGCGCAGCACACGCCGTTCTGGATCGCCACCAGGATCACCCAGCTGCTCAACGACGCCCGCAAGAAGGGCTACATCGACACGGTTCAGACGCAGTCGATCGACGGCAACGTGCAGCTCTTCATTGATTATATGGGCGCGTGCGAGCGGATCGTGAAGACGCCGCTGCCGTTCGCGTACGTCGTGCACCTCCGACGCGCGCTGATCCTCTACACCTTCACCCTGCCCTTCGCGCTGCTCAAGGACCTCGGTTGGGCCATGGTCCCCGCGGTCTTCATGGTCGCGTACGTGTTCTACGGCATCGAAGAGATCGGCGTGCAGATCGAAGACCCGTTCGGCTACGACGACAACGACCTGCCGCTCGAGCGCATATGCACGACGATCGAGAACAACCTGCTCGCGACGATCGAGGGCGAGGTGTTTCACGCCCCGCCCAAGCCCGGCGACGAAGCGCCGCAGAGCATCGTGTGAGGGCGTCTGTGACTACAGTCGGTCGCTGACGCGCGCGATGAGCTTGTCCATCGCCGCGCGCGTCCCGAGCGAGCCGCCGACGTCGCGCGTGCACTCATCGGCGACGACGCAGTCGCGCACCGAGTCTTCGATCGCCGCCTCGAGCCCGGCGAAGCCGAGGTAGTCGAGCATCATCCCGACCGTGAGCGCGCTGGCGAAGGGGTTGGCGATGTCTTTTCCTGCCAATGGAGGGGCGCTTCCGTGGACGGGCTCGAAGAGCGCGGGGCCTCGACGCGCCCAGTTGATGTTGCCGCTCGGGGCCATTCCGAGGCCTCCCTGCAGGGCGGCGCCGAGGTCAGTCACGATGTCACCGAACAGGTTGTTGGTGACAACCACCTGGATGTTCTCTGGCTCCTGGATCATGTAGAGGCAGAGCGCGTCGACGTACACGTGACGGGCCTCGATGCCTGGATAATCCCTGGCGACCTCGAAGAACGCGCGATACCAGAGCTCGTGCGCGTGCTTCATCGCGTTGGATTTGTCCGCCATGTGCACGCGCGTCTTGCCGTGCTGTTTGGCGAAGTCGAAGGCGGCTCGGAGGATTCGCTCGACGCCCTTGCGGGTGTTGATGTCCTCGTTGATCGCGATTTCGTCCGGTGTGCCTCGCCGAACTTGACCGCCTACACCGACATAGACCCCTTCTGTGTTTTCGCGAAACACCGTGAAGTTCACGGCGCTCGCCGGCTTGTTCTTGAGGGGGCAGAGCTTGTCGTGCAGGCACTTCACGGTCCGAACGTTGGCGTACAGCTCCAGACCGAAGCGAAACCCGAAAAGGATGTCCCTTGCGTGCTCCAGGCCGGGCACCCGCGGATCCCCCAGCGCGCCGAGCAGAATCGCTCCGCAGGTGTCTCGGACCTCTTCGAAGGTCTCCTTGGGCAGCGTCGTTCGGTCACGGAGGTAGCGATCTGCGCCCAGGTCGAGGTGCCAGAGGTCCAGCGAGAGTGGTCGTTTTTTGTCGATCGCCTCGAGGAGGCGGACCGCCTCGCGAAGCACGTCCACGCCGATTCCATCGCCCGGAAGCACAGCCACTCGCTTGCTCTTCGTCATGACTCGCGCCGTGTACCACGAATCGGGCCAACGCTCTTGTGTGCAACGGTCTCGCGTGTCCACCGTTGACAGCGCTCGGCGAGCGGTGAAACGCTCCCGACCGATGCGCGTCATCGCCGCCGGACGAACCGACGTCGGGCTCCAACGCGAGCACAACGAAGACAGCTTCGTCTTGCTCGACCAACACGGACTCTTCGTCGTCGCTGATGGAATGGGCGGGCACCGTTCCGGCGACGTCGCGTCCAGACTCGCGACGGACACCATTTCGTCGTTCTTCAACACGACGGCGCGCGAGGACGCGACGTGGCCGTTTCACTACGACCCGACCCTGTCGGCCGAAGAGAACCGGCTGATCACTGGCATCAAGATCGCCAACAAGAGCATCTACGAGCACGGCTTTCGATCGCGCGATCACCAGGGCATGGGCACCACGGTCGTCGGGATGCTGTTTTCGCCCGCGGCGCGCCGCATCTACATCGGCCATGTCGGAGACTCGCGCTGCTATCGCGTGCGCGACGATCAGATCACGCAGCTCACGCAGGACCACTCGTTGCTCAACGACTGGCTCCGCGCGATGCCCGAGCTGCCCGAGTCGCAGCGGAGCGAGGTTCCTCGCAACGTGATCACCCGCGCGCTCGGGATGAGCGACTCGGTTCAGGTCGACGTGACCATCGACGATCCGCAGCCGGGCGACGTGTACGTCCTGTGCAGCGACGGGCTGTCTTCGATGATGAAGGACGACGAGATCCTCGCGATCGTCAAGGAGTCGGCGTCGCCCGAAGAGGCGGTCCAGCGGCTGATCGAGGGAGCCAACGCGCACGGCGGCGAGGACAACGTCACGACCATCGTCGCCCGCGTCGTCGAAGAATAGCGGGCGAAACACGGCGCGAATCGCGGGGGAGACAGCCGGTTCGGGAGCGTACCTCCCGTTCAGCTACCCGAGCCTTCGCCCGAGCCTTCGCCCGAGCCTTCACCGCCGCTCGCCTGCTGGCTTCGCAGCGTCGGCTCGCGGCCCGGAACCTTGACCGCCGCGAGCTCTCCGTCTCCGCGATCAGCGTCGCCGAGGCCGATGTGTCCGTACACGTGTCCGCGCCGCACTTCGCCCTGCTGCGAGACGTCGTACAGCATGAATCCACGCCCGGTGACCGGCGACTGAAAGCCGCACTGGCGCTTGTCTTCGCGCCACGAGAAGCGCAGCAGATTGCCGCTGACCGTCCCCTCGAAGTGGCCGAGCACATGGCACTGCGCGCGGTCGTACTCGTAGTCCGCGACGACCGCGTCTCCGGTCTGCTGCATGTTGATGTCGCCCATCAGCTGCGAGCGATAAAAGCCCGTGAACATCTCACCGTCGGGCATGGGCCCTTGCCGCAAGTTCACTTGCCGCCCAGTCATCGTGTCTTGTCCGGTCCATTCGAACGCGTTCGTGTTCTGCGAGCGACACGCCGACGAGGCCGTCGCGAGCACAACGAGGGCAACCAACGAATTCCACTGAGTCCTGCGCACGTCGATCTCCTTCGGACGGCGCACAGCCCGTCCACAAAATGAGCATCGCTCGGCGCGCGGGGCGATGGCAACCTCGCAGCGAGGGGTATCGTGCCGCGCGGCGCCAGACCGCCCCGTCCTGCGCCCGATACGCCCACAAGACGATGACCGGTCCCTCTCGACGCCCTCACCGCCCAGCGCACGACAAGCCTCCCGCGCTCGTCGCGTGGCTCGCGACGGCCCTGCCAGCGCTCTGCGCGGTGCTCCTCGCGGGAAGTTCGATGGGCCACCTGGACGCCCCAGAACTCGCCAGCGCGGCCGGAGGGCTCGGCGTGACCCACCCCCCAGGACACCCGCTCTGGGTGATCGTTCACGGGCTCGGGTGCGCGCTCTTTCCTGTGGGTCCCGTGGCGTTTCGCGTGTCAGTCGTGTCGGCCCTGTGGCTCGCGATCGTCGGCCGCGCCGCGCTCGCGGTCGCATGGCGAGCCACCGGGCCCGTCGAAGAGCACCCCGATTTGTCTTCGCGATGGAGGCAGACGCTCTCGCTCGGCGCGGCGCTGCTGGCCACCCTCGGCGTCGCCGCGCTCAGGCAGGGGACGCGCAGCGAAGTGTACGCGCTCGCTGCGGCGCTCGCGGTCCTGCCCCTCGCCCTCTTCGCAACGCGAGCGATGGACGAGGCCGCGCGAGGGCGAGTCGCGGCGCTCTGCTTCGCGCTCGGGCTCGCGAATCATCACCTCATCGCCCTCACCGCGGCGCCCGCGCTCGCCGTTGCGATCGCGCCGCGAGCCAGAAAATCGTCTCGCAGCTTGATTCCATGGGTCGTTTCGATCGCCTCGGCGCTCGCGCTGTACGCGGTCCTGCCGCTGCGCGCAGGCGCGCCGGCGTCCCTCGCGAGGCCGCGCGCCATCGCCGAGGTCTTCGAGGTCGCCTCGGCGCAGACGTTCGCGAAGAACGCAGGCTCGGGCGCGCCAGAGACCATCGGCGTGCGCATCGCCGACGTGCTCGACGCGATCGCGCAGTCCCTCTCGTCCGCAGGAATCCTCGCAGGGATCATCGGCCTCGCCCTCGCGTGGCGACGGTCGAGCCCCCTGCGCGACGCTGCGGCGCCGCTCGCCCTGGTCGCCGTCGTGTCGATCATCGCCCGGGTGTGGCTGGGATTTACGAGGGATAACCCCGACGCGTCGGGCTACCTATTGCCTGCGGTCTTCGTGCTCGCGGCGATGTCCGCGCAAGCCACGCGCAGCGCCCTCGACGCGATTCGCGCTGCGAGCGAGCGAACCGACGCCCCCTCGAAGCCAGTGCGCGCGCTGCTCGTGGCGGTGCTCGTCGTCGGGCCAGCGATCGTCTTGCCCCTGGCCGCGCTCGTCGGTTCGGTGATCGATACACGCACCGACCGCGCACACACCAGCACGACCCTCGCGCTGTCGCCGCTGGTCACCGCGCCGCCGAGGGCCGTGCTGCTCGCGCACGGGCCGAACACGATCTTTCGCCTGCGGTACGCGCAGCTCGTCGAGGGAGAGCGGCCCGACGTGACGGTCGTTCCGGTTCCGCTGCTGGCGTATCCCGGGATGGTCTCGGCGCTCATCGCCAGAGAGCCCGCGCTCGCCCCGGTGTTCGCTCGGTATCTGCTGCAGCCAGGGCGCGCGATCGCAGCGCGCGACGCGACCAGCCTCGCGACGACGCGCCCTGTCCTCGCCGAGCTCGACCCGGACAACTTGAGCGAGTACGTGCGATTCGTGATTCCGTCGGGACCGTTCGCGACGATGCTCGAGGCGCCCACGACGCTCGCGGACGTGCGCGCAGCGGCGGCGCGGCACTTTGTTCGCTACGACCAGCTCGCAGCTCAGCTCGCCAGAGAGCCCGACGCGCGGCGCGAGTCCAACGAGGTTCTCCTGTGGATGGCCTTCAACGACACGCTGTTCTTCGCTTCGCGCGGCGCGCGCCCAGAAGCGCGTAGAGCGCTCGAGCGCGCGCTCGAGAAGAGCCCCAACGAGACGAGGCTGCACGCGTTGAGAGAGGCGCTCGAGCGCACGCCGGGCGACGGTCCCATCGACGTCACCGCGGTCCTGCCGCGGTGATTCGCTGCGGGTAGCGGCGGTGCTGTCATCGCGGTTGTCGTACACTCGATCGGAATCATGGCGAAGACGACCAGCGCGCTCTCGAGGCTCCCGCTCTTCGAGGCCCTCGCCGAGAGCCGCAACGTCTTGATCGCCGGCGCTGGCGGCGGGTTCGACGTGTTCGCTGGGCTGCCGCTGATGCTCGCTCTTGGCGCGATGGGCAAGCGCGTGAGGCTCGCGAACCTGTCGTTTACCTACCTCGGCGGGACCGACGCGACGCCGCTCGACCCGGTGCTGTACGAAGTGCGCCCGAACACGCGCGGAGAAGACCGGTACTTTCCCGAGAGGGCGCTTTCGCAGTGGCTCGACGCTCGGGGCGAAGACCCCTCGGTGTTCGCGTTCGAGAAGGTCGGCGTGCGACCGCTGCGCGCCGCGTACGAGCGGCTCGTCGAGTGGTTTGCGATCGACGCCATCGTCCTGGTCGATGGCGGCACCGACATCCTCATGCGCGGCGACGAGGCCGGGCTCGGAACACCCGCAGAAGACATGGTCTCGCTCGCGGCCGTCGCGACGCTCTCGGTGCCGACGAAGCTCGTCGCGTGCATCGGCTTCGGCGTCGACACGTTTCACGGCGTTTCCCACGGAAACTTCCTAGAGAACGTCGCGCACCTCTCGGCGAGCGGCGGCTTTCTCGGCGCCTTCTCGGTGCTGCCGTCGATGCCCGAGGGCGAAGCGTTTCTCGACGCCGTGGCGTTCGCGAAGCGGTTGACGCCCCTTCGACCGAGCATCGTCAACGGGAGCATCGCCGCTGCGGTCGAGGGGCGCTTCGGCGACGTGCAGTTCACCGATCGAACGAGCGGCAGCGAGCTGTTCATCAGCCCCTTGATGAGCATGTACTGGTCGTTTCAGCTCGACGCGGTCGCGAAGCGTTCGCTGTATCTCCCTGCGCTCGAGGGCACAGAGGACATCTTCGAGGTCGCCGCGAGGATCGAGGCCTTTCGTGGCGGAGTGCAGCGCCGCCCGCGCGTGCCGATCCCGCACTGAGCGCGCGAGGGTGCTCGTTCAGGGCTTGCGGGGCGCTCGCCAGGCGGCCCACAGCCCGAGCGCGACCAACGAAAACGAAACGACCGCGACGACGAGGCTCCAGATCGGAAGCACCGCGCCCCACGACGCGGTGATCAACGAGACGTCGCTCGGTCGACGAACGCCGTCGATGACCACCTCGCGCGTAAACGCGTAGTCGATCCGCGTGACGGTATCGACCGCCATCCGCAGCCCCACGAACTGCGCGGCGATCATGCGCTCGCGCGGGCTTCCCCACCGCGCAAACGCCGCGAGAAAGCACGCTACGAGCGGAACGGCGATCCACCCGGCCACGTTGCGCACCCAACCCGCGCACGACACGACCATCGCCAGCGCCAGCACGGTCAGGACGATGCGCGCCCGCCTCGGACCACGGGCGAACCCCAGCGTGACCGCGCCGATCAACGGCGGCGCGAGCAGCCCCGCGATGGCCACCACCCCCGCGCCAACGCCCGGCGAATACCGGCAATGGGCCAGGCCGCTCGCGTCGGCGAAGACGTCGAGCCGCTCGAACGATCCCCCGACGGCGATCGCCGCGAGCCCGTGCCCCATCTCGTGGACCCACGTCGCCATCAACGTGAACGGGTAGAGGGCGAGCGAGCCAAACGGAATGAAATTGCCGATGATGACCGAGGCGATCAGCGCGCCGATCAGCGCGCCTCGAGGGGTGATCACGGGCTCGTCGTCGAGTGACGCAGTTGGTTTCATGGCGACTTCTATGCGAACGGCGCGGAAGGGAGGCCTGACTTCATAGCGCAAACCCGCCGCGAGAGGGGTCTCGACACAGAGCGTTCGTCGCGATTCCAGGGCGTATGCTCGGAGGTGATGCAGCGACGCTGGAGCTACCCGCATCTCGTTGGGCGCACACAATATCAACACACCGTGGCGCTCGACGGAGAGACGGTCACCTCGGATCACCCAGAGCGACTGCCGAACCCTCGGGTCACCAAAGTCCGCGAGGTGTTCGAGCAGTCGGCGTTCTTCGAGGCGCGCGACCCCGAGGTGCGCTTCGAGCTCCTCGCCGCGATCGCGGCTCTGCTCTCGCCCGAGGATCTCGCGCGGCCGATCGATCGACAGCGGCTCGCGTACCTGCGCGCCTACGACCCGAAGCGCGTAAAGCGCGAGCGATTCGCCTACGTGCTGTTGCGCAACGATCGCTCGGTCGAGCGCGCCTGCGATTGGCTCGTCGATCCCCACGGGATCTTCACGACGAGCGCGTACGGTGGCGAGCTCGAACACTGCTTGCCCGACGAGGTCTTCCTCGCCGGACCGCCCACGATCGCTGCGCCGGCATGGCACCGCGAGCAGCTTCGAGCGAGGCTCTACTCCGCGCAAACGCCGCCTGGGGCTCTCGCGAAGAGCGAAGGGTTTCGCTCGGTCTGCTATCGCAAGACGCCCCGTCGCGACTGGACCTGGGGAGGCAACAACGACGGCGAGTCCTACGCGATGACCGCTCCCGGCTGCGTCACGGTGGGCTATCAGTACCGCCACGACATGGGCTCGACGTCCTACGTGCCCGAGCGCGTGCTCTGCGAGCCGTGGTCCACGAGGATCTCTCTCGGGTGGCCGGATGCCGTTGGAGAAGCCGCGCGCGCCGCGCTCTTGGAGGCGGGCGAAGAGCAGCCGCTGTTGCTCGACGCCTCGGTGAGCGAGTGTGCAGAGTGGTTCGCGACGAACGGCCGACGAGTCGGTTGGGACGAGCCGTGGCCGCACGCCGTCACGCTCGAGTTTGCTGGGTTCGAGCGGGTGTTCGCAGAGAAGCAGTGGCAAGGCAGCGCGGCGATGGGGCTGTTTTCGTCGCTGTCGCCGGACAAGCGCTTGTCGCTTCCGTGCGACCACGAGCGAGCTGGCGCGCAGCGGCTCTACGGGTTCGGCACCGACGAGCTGTGGCTATCGACCGACGGCGCGGCGGTGCTTCGCGCAGCGGACTGCTTCGGCACGTGGGCAGGCGGAGTCGAGGAGCGTTGGCACATCGTTCCGTCCGCGGATCGGCGGGTGGTGTTCGCGGTCGCAACGGACTATTCGCAGAACGCTTTCACGGTCGTGCTCGGAGCTGACACAGCCGACGCCCTCGCCGCGCTTCGCGCTCACTGCGAAGCGTACTTTGCCGCGCTCGGGCTCGGTGCCTGCGTCGAGCGCGCGCGCTCAGCGGGCTGACGCTGAGAGGGCTCTGTACCCTCGACGACCGCCTCACGGCCAGAGGTCGAGTCCTCATTGTTACCCCCAGTTCTGTGAGGGAAAGGAGCAGCGCAGCTTCGGCCCGGAGCCAAGGGGCCGGGCAACAACGCACCTGCGGTGCGGAGCGCAGCGGGCTCGCGC